>RFHJ01000213.1 GCA_003696905.1 Gammaproteobacteria bacterium
GTGGCCAAGGCCGGCCGTCCGTTGCTGATCATCGCCGAGGACGTGGAGGGCGAGGCCCTGGCCACCCTGGTGGTCAACACCCTGCGCGGCATCGTCAAGGTGGCCGCGGTCAAGGCACCGGGCTTCGGTGACCGTCGCAAGGCCATGCTGCAGGACATTGCCATCCTCACCGGCGGGACCGTGATCTCCGAAGAGGTGGGCCTGACCCTGGAGAAGGCCGGCCTCAACGAGCTGGGCAACGCCAAGCGCGTGGTGATCACCAAGGACGAGACCACCATCATCGACGGCGCCGGCGCCGAGGCGGACATCAAGGCCCGCTGCGAGCAGATCCGTGCCCAGATGGAAGAGACCTCCTCCGACTACGACCGCGAGAAGCTGCAGGAGCGCCTGGCCAAGCTGGCCGGCGGTGTGGCCGTGATCAAGGTGGGTGCCGCCACCGAGGTGGAGATGAAGGAGAAGAAGGCGCGTGTGGAAGATGCCCTGCACGCCACCCGTGCAGCGGTCGAGGAAGGTATCGTGCCCGGCGGTGGCGTGGCCCTGGTGCGCGCCCAGGCGGCATTGACCGACCTCAAGGGCGCCAACGCCGATCAGGACGTGGGCATCAGCATTGCCCGTCGCGCCATGGAAGAGCCGCTGCGGCAGATCGTCGCCAATGCCGGGGACGAGCCGTCGGTGGTGTTCAACAAGGTGGCCGAGTCCGAAGGCAACATGGGCTACAACGCCGCAACCGGCGAGTATGTCGACATGATGGAGGCCGGTATCCTCGACCCGACCAAGGTGACCCGTTCCGCCCTGCAGAACGCGGTCTCGGTGGCAGGCCTGATGATCACCACCGAGGCCATGGTGGCCGAAGAGCCGCAGGAAGAGGCGCCGGCGGCAGCGCCCGACATGGGTGGCATGGGTGGCATGGGTGGCATGATGTAATTCCCGCTGCCTGCCAGGCCGTAGAAAGCCCCGCACCGGTCATTCGGTGCGGGGCTTTTGTTTCAGGCGACGGCCTCGCGCGCTGCCGGTTGTGCCACGATTTCCACGAAGGAAATGTCGTCCGAGGCAGGGGCCAGGTTGGTGAATTCGAGGACCGCCTCGCGCAATGGGTCGAGTGCCGACCTACCTCCTCCCTCCCTTGCGAGGAACTGGAGTAAACGGTCACGTCCCCACATCTCTCCCCGGTGGTTTTCTGCCTCGGTCAATCCATCCGAATAGGCATAGACACGGTCGCCCGACTGCAGTTCGAAGGTGCGGCATTGGTCGGCAAAGGCATCGTTGCCTACGACGCCCAGCGGCAGGTTGTCGGAGGGGATCTCTTCGATGTCGCCATTGGCACGGCGCAGGATCACCGGTGGCAGACCGCCATTCCATAGGGTCAGCGAGGTTCGGTCGGGCGACAGTTGCATTACCACCGCGCAGCAGAAGTAACCGGTGGGAAGCAGGGTATGCAGTTTTCGATTCAGCTCACGGGCGATCAGGGCTGGTTCCAGGTTCTTCTCGGTCATGGTGCGGAATACGGTGGATGTCGGGACGGCACCGAGGGCCGCAGGCAGTCCATGGCCGGTGAAATCACCCAGGAAGACATAGGTCGAGCCGCTTGGTGAACAGATGGTTTGGACCAAGTCTCCCGACAGATTGCCCATGGCCTGGTTCCAGACATGGATTCCGGGCGGCTGCGCGTCGCCGGCCAAGGTGAGCTGCTGGAATACATGCCGCGCGATGTCTTCTTCCTGCTTGAGCACTCGGTGCTGCTGCAGCAGATGGCGATTGGCCTCTTCCAGTTCGCGGTGAGCGTGCTGGATATCCGACTTGGTTGCCAGCGCCTCGATCAGGGTACGGTGGAAGCGCCTCGCAAAAACGTAGAGATAACTGGCAAAGAGTACGATAGGTGGCCAAACGGCCAGGCTTTCGGTGCCATGGGCCCAGCCATAACTGGCCAACAGACTGGCGAACAGGGCCAACAGGAAGCCCTGGTAATGCGAGAGTCGAATGGCGTAGCTGCTCATGGCAGCCGTTGCGATCAGGGCTGGCCCGATCAGGGTAAAAGGTTGCAATGCAGGCGGCAGGTTGGCGGTTGGCTGGGCGCCGAGCAAACCCCACAGCAAACCCGCCACAATGGCCGAGTAATAGTGCAGGCGGTCCCAGCACGTCAGAGAGCATTGGTCTGGGTAACGGGCCCTGAACCGGCTTGGTAGCCGGGCGCGCCAAAGGGATATCAGGGTGACCGCGAGGTACCAGCAGAGCAGCCAGATACTGAAATCATACCAGGCGACGAGCGCGAAGCTCAGGGTCGCGGCCGCCACGGCCAGACGGGCAGACGCGCCGGTCTGCTCGAGGAGCAGCTGCAATCGTTCCGCTTGCACTTCGGTGTCTGCAACGGTTTCATTCATGGAAGAACTAACGGCCGGCATCCGGCCAACTTTAGTGTCGAAATACGTGCCCAGGCCTGGTTTGGTGCGATTCGTGAGGTTCAGCGCATCCCAATGACCGGTGTACGACGCAGGGTGAGGTGAGGTAGGACCTGCTCGGTGACCTTCGGCAAGGCCTTTCCGCCATCAGGGGTAGGAGCGGGGTCTCATGGGAATCAGGGGGAACCCTGATGAAAGTCGCCGTCGGCGGTCATGGCGGATTTTCGGGGGATATCGTCGTTGCATAGAGACAATGCGGAAAGACTGGAGCGCCTGGAGGCGCAATGGCAATCGCTGGACGAGCGACCCGAGTTGAATGAGGAACTGGAGCGGCAGCGACGCTGCGTCTGGCTGGGCAGCGATTTTGTCGCGCGACGCATGCTCCAGCGCCCGGTCGTTTTCCGCGAGTTGGTCGAAAAGGGGCTGCTGGCGCGCCCGCGAGATCTGGATGAGATGGCGACCGAGCTCGCCGCCTGGATCGCCGACGTCGAGGACGAGGAGCAGTTGGCCATTGCCCTGCGACGCTTTCGTCAGCGCGAGATGCTGCGCATCGTGTGGCGTGATCTCGCCGACCTGGCGCCCTTGAACGAGACCCTCTCCGAGCTGTCGGAGCTGGCGGAGGTTTGCGTCCGCGCCGCCCTCGATCACCTGTACCGCTGGATGACCGAAAAGCACGGCAATCCCCGTGATGCCGAGGGTCGCTCGCAACAGATGGTGGTTCTTGGGATGGGGAAGCTGGGCGCCCGCGAGCTCAATCTTTCCTCGGATATCGATCTGATCTTCTGCTTTCCGCGACACGGCCACACGGACGGCGATCGTCGGCTGGACAATGAGACCTTTTTCACTCGCCTGGGGCGGCGTCTGGCCAATCTGCTGAGCCGTCAGACAGAGGAGGGTTTCGTGTTTCGGGTGGACATGCGGTTGCGGCCCTTTGGTGATGCGGGGCCCCTGGTGGTCAGTTTCGACGCCATGGAGCAGTACCTGCAGGCGCACGCCCGGGAGTGGGAACGCTACGCCATGGTCAAGGCGAGGCCCATCGCCGGAGATCCCGAAGACTGTCGCGAATTGGAGGCACTGATTCGGGCCTTCGTGTATCGCCGCTACATCGACTTCGGGGTGATCGAGTCGATTCGTGCGATGAAGCGCATGATCGAGCAGGAACTGCATCGCAAGGGCATGGAGGCGAACATCAAGCTGGGGGAGGGCGGGATCCGGGAGATCGAGTTCATCGGCCAGGCCTTCCAGCTGGTGCGGGGTGGGCGAGATGCCGAATTGCAGGTCCGACCGATCCAGCAGGTGCTCGAGCGCCTGGGGGACAAGGAGTTGCTGCCGGCATTTGCAGTACGGCAGCTCCTCGAGGCCTATGCCTTTCTGCGTCGCACCGAGAACCGGATCCAGGCCTGGCGGGACGAGCAGACCCATCTCTTGCCGTATGACGAGGCGGGGTGGGAGCGGCTCGCCGTCTGCATGGGCTTTCGCAACCCCGAGGATTTCGAGTCCGCGCTGGCGCAGCACCGGCGTCAGGTACATTCCCATTTCGAACAGGTATTCGAGGCGCCCCAGGCCGAGGGCGAGCACCTCTCCCCGCTCGCTCCCGTATGGTTGGGCCAGGCGTCTCAGGAAGAACGGGCTGCATCACTGAAGGCACTGGGTTTCGACGATGGCGAGGGTCTGGTGCAGGCGTTGGACAGTTTCCGGGAAGGGAGCGCGGTGCGGATACTGTCTTCAGCGGCGCGCCAGCGGCTCGATCGGCTGATGCCGCTGGCGATCGAGGCCGCGGGGGCGACCGACCACCCCGGCCAGGCCCTTGGGCGCCTGTTGCGTTTGCTCGAGGCCATCGTTCGACGGACTGCCTACCTCGACCTGTTGATCGAGAACCCCATGGCCTTGTCCCAGCTGGTACGGCTGCTCTCGGAGAGCGTCTGGGTGGGCACGCAGCTGGCACGGATGCCCATCCTGCTGGACGAACTGCTCGACCCCCGCAGCCTCTATCGTCCGCTGCGAGGCGAGGACCTGCAGGAGGAACTGGCCACCCTGCTGCGGTCGGTCGATCCGGGGGATCTTGAGCAGGAGATGGAACGCCTGCGCCAGTTTGCCCTGGCCAATCGGCTGCGTGTGGCCGCGGCCGATATCGCCGGGATCATTCCGCTGATGGTAGTCAGCGATTACCTCACCGAGATCGCCGAGACGGTACTGCGCGAGACCCGTGCCCTGGCGTGGCGCGACCTGGAACAGCGGCATGGCCGCCCGGTCCTGCCCGAGCCCTTGGACAGTGGGTTTCTGATAATCGGCTACGGCAAGCTCGGCGGAATCGAACTCGGCTACGGCTCGGATCTGGACCTGGTGTTCCTGCATGGCAATGACAATCCCAATGCCGTGACGGAGGGCCCGAAAGTGATCGCCAATGACCTCTTCTATGCGCGTCTAGGCCAGCGCATGATCCATATCCTGACCACCCGGATGCCCTCGGGCGTGCTCTATGAGGTGGACATGCGCCTGCGGCCCAATGGCAATTCGGGCCTGCTGGTCGGTTCATTGCAGGCCTTCGAGCGCTACCAGCACGAGGATGCCTGGACTTGGGAGCATCAGGCGCTGGTACGGGCCCGCGCAGTGGGCGGCGATTCGGTGATGGTGGAGGATTTCAATCGCATCCGTCGCGAGGTGCTGTGCCTGCCGCGGGATCCGGAGCCATTGGCGAGTGAAGTGCGGCAGATGCGCGAGAAGATGGCGGCAAACCTGGACCGTGGGGATGACGCGCACTTCGACGTGAAGCAGGGGCGGGGTGGCCTGGTCGACATCGAATTTCTGGTGCAATACGCGGTGCTACGCTGGGCGCACGAGCATCCGGGCCTGACCGAATGGAGCGACAATGCACGGTTGCTGGAGCGGCTGGGCGAATATGGGCTGCTCTCGCCAAGGCAGGCCGAGCGGCTGTTTGGGGTCTATCGGGTCTACCGGGCGGTGGTCCATCGCTGCGCCCTGCAGGAACAGAGGCCCCTGCTCCCGGCCGATCGCTTCGCCGAGGAACGTGCCCTGGTGCGCGAGGTCTGGACCGAGCTGCTGGGTGCGAGGTGATAGAACGGAGGATCTTGGTGCCCGACACGGCCTTCCGTTGCGGTTACAATGTCGAGCCTGCGGTGGTACCCGCTCACCCTGTTCGATATCGGAATGGTGTGGAAATATACCTCCAGGTCTGTTTATGGTGCGGTTGCGTTGTTCATTGCACGCTGCAATCGGCGCAAGACCTAGGATGCGGTGAGGGACGAACCGCATCGGTCACCCTGGACGGGCATTTCCCATGATCAGGGGTGTGGGCTGCCCCTCGTGAAAGTTAGTATGGAGTAGACGATGCAAACCATGGCGGATCGTGATGGCGTCATCTGGTTCGATGGCGAGCTGGTCGAGTGGCGCGAGGCCAAGACCCATGTGCTCACCCATACCCTGCACTATGGGATGGGGGTGTTCGAGGGCGTGCGCGCCTATCACACCGAGCAGGGGCCGGCCATCTTCCGCCTCCAGGACCATACCCGCCGGTTGTTCGATTCGGCGCGTATCCTGGGCATGCCGATGCCTTTCGACGCCGAAACCCTGAACGAGGCGCACAAGCTGGTGGTGCGCGAGAATGGTCTGGATTCGGCCTATTTCCGTCCGATGTGTTTCTATGGCTCGGAGGGGATGGGGCTGCGTGCGGACAATCTCCGCGTGCATTGCATCGTCGCGGCCTGGGAGTGGGGCGCCTACTTGGGCGAGGACAACATGAAGAACGGTATCCGGGTGAGGGTCTCTTCCTTCAGCCGGCATCACGTGAATGTCACCATGTGCCGCGCCAAGGCCAACGGCAATTACATGAATTCCATGCTGGCGCTGCAGGAGGCGCTCAGCTGCGGCTATGACGAGGCGCTGTTGCTGGATACCAATGGATTCGTCATGGAAGGTTCCGGAGAGAACGTCTTCATCGTGCGCGACGGTGTCATCTACACCCCGGATCTCACCTCGGCGCTGGATGGTATTACCCGCAGGACCGTGATCGAGCTGGCACAAGAGGCCGGTTATCGGGTGGTCGAGAAACGGATCACCCGTGATGAGGTCTATATCGCCGACGAGGCCTTCTTCACCGGCACTGCCGCCGAGGTGACTCCCATCCGCGAGGTGGATGGTCGGCCAATCGGCAGCGGTACCCGGGGCCCGATCACCGAGCAGCTGCAGAGCAAGTATTTCGACGTGGTGCATGGGCGCAGCCCCGAGCACAGGCACTGGCTCACCATCGTTTAAGCGAGGCAAGCAATGAATCAGTCCGCAAGGAAACAGGACGTGCAGACGGTCATCGAGGTCAAGCGCAGCGAGCTGCCGCTGAGCTGTCCGCGCCCGGGCGACGAGGTGTGGAACATGCACCCACGGGTCTTCCTGCCCATCGAGAAGACCGGTGAGGCCACCTGTCCCTACTGCGGTGCCCGCTATCGGTTGGTCGATTGACAAGCTGTCGGGTTGAAACCCGACCTGCCCTTTTGGTGGAACCTCCCAATGCCGTTGTGGGAGGGCCTTCAGGCCCGACAAGCAAAGACCATTTGTTGTGGGAGGGCCTTCAGGCCCGACGATAAAGACCGTCTGGACCGACCTCCGTGCAACCTAGCCTGACAAGCAAGCTGGATGCGGCCTGGCTCGGCCTGGCCCGTCCCCGCAACTGGCTGTTGTTCCTGCTGGTCTATCTCGCCCTGCACATGGGCATGCGTCTGTTGCTCAGCGACACCCTGCAGCTGGATGACGCCGAACAGCTGATCCAGTCGCAGGGGCTGCAGCTGAACTACGGCAATTTTCAACCGCCCTTCTACACCTGGGTGCTGTGGGGCATCTGGCAGCTCACCGCGCCCTCGATGCTGATCCTCTACCTGATCCGCTACGCCATTATCGGCCTGACCTTCTGGCTGTGGCACCGGGTCAGCCTGCTGTTGTTCGACGA
>RFHJ01000214.1 GCA_003696905.1 Gammaproteobacteria bacterium
ATGCCGGGCCTCCACCGCCGCGCGGTCGCGCAGGGGCCGATTGATCCAGCGGCGCAGCAGGCGGCTGCCCATGGCAGTGGCGCAGCGATCGAGCAGCCCGGCCAGGGAATGCTCGGTGCGTCCGGAGACCGCCTGGTCCAGTTCCAGGTTGCGCCGCGTGGCGGCATCGATGACCAGGGCCTCGTCCCGCCGCTCGAGGCGGATGCCGGTGATGTGGGGCAGGGCGGCCTGCTGGGTCTCCTGCAGGTATTCCAGCAGGGCGCCAGCGGCGATCACCGCGAGCGGATGGTCCTCCAGGCCGAAACCGCCGAGGTCACGCACGTCGAACTGGCCGCACAGCAGGCGCTCGGCGAGATCCAGATCGAAGTGCCATTCGGGGCGTCGGGTGATACCACCGTCGATCCAGGACGACGGATCGAATGCCAGGTTCTCTGGCAGCAGCAGTTCGGCCGGTTGCAGCCGCTGCAGCTCGGCGCGCAGGGCCTGTTCGTCCTCCGGCTCGGTGGCGTGGAAGCGGCCGCCGGTCAGATCCAGCCAGGCCAGCGCCAGTTGCTCGCCCGAGCGGTAGAGCGCCGCCAGCAGGTTGTCGCGGCGCTCCTCCATCAGGGCCTCGTCGGAGACGGTGCCGGGCGTCACGATACGCACCACCTTGCGCTCCACCGGGCCCTTGCTGCTGGCCGGATCCCCGATCTGTTCGCAGATGGCCACCGATTCGCCGAGGCGGACCAGCTTGGCGAGGTAGCTCTCCGCCGCGTGGTAGGGCACGCCCGCCATGGGGATGGGCGCGCCGCCGGACTTGCCGCGCTGGGTCAGGGTGATATCCAGCAGGCGCGCTGCCTTCTCCGCATCGTCATAGAACAGTTCGTAGAAATCGCCCATGCGGTAGAACACCAGGCGATCCGGGTGTTCGGCCTTGATGCGCAGATACTGCTGCATCACCGGGGTGTGTTTGGGCGGCGCCTGGGTCATGGCGGGCGGCTCAGCCGAGGTCGTAGTGCTTTTCCACGTCCTCGAGGATCTCCCAGGTACACTGCATGCCCGCCGGGAAGGTGATCAGGTCGCCACGCCGGAATTCCTGCGGTTCGCCACCCTCGGGCGTAACGATGAAGCGCCCCTTGAGGATGTAGCAGGTCTCGGGCTCGGCGTAGGTCCAGTCGAAGGTGCTCTTCTCCTTGCGCCAGATCGGCCAGTCGTAGACCCCGAGTACCTCCAGTTTCATGGGGGAAGGATTGCGTTCCAGCAGGATCTCTTGTTGGGACATGGCGGTTCGCTCGGTGTATCTTTCGGGCCGCGCATTGTATGTCAGATCCGGTGGTTCTTGTGCCAGAATGACCCCATGCCCGAATGCGATGATCGATATATCCCGTTGGTGGCGGCCCTGGCCGAGCGATTGACCCGGCGCGGCGAGATGCTGGCCACCGCCGAGTCCTGTACCGGTGGCTGGATCGCCAAGGTGCTGACCGACCGACCCGGCAGCAGTGCCTGGTTCGACTGCGGTTTCGTCACCTACAGCAATCAGGCCAAGGAAGAGATGCTGGGTGTGCCGGCGGACGTCATTGCGATCCATGGCGCCGTGAGCCACGAGACGGTGGTGGCGATGGCGGCCGGGGCCCTCGCACGCAGCCGCGCCAGCTGGAGCATGGCGGTCAGTGGCATCGCCGGTCCGGGTGGGGGGACTCCGGAAAAGCCCGTGGGGACGGTCTGGCTGGCCTGGGGTACACCGGAAGGGGTGGGTAGCGCCTGCGAGCATTTTCCTGGTGACCGCAACCAGGTACGTGCAGCGACCGTGGAACGCGCCCTGCGGGGATTGCTGGAACGGCTGTGAGCGGCCGGCGTCTGTTCTATGCCC
Source organism: Gammaproteobacteria bacterium (assembly GCA_003696905.1). Lineage (GTDB taxonomy): Bacteria > Pseudomonadota > Gammaproteobacteria > Chromatiales > Chromatiaceae > MONJU. The sequence continues at coordinate 1,850 of RFHJ01000214.1, forward strand.
TGTGGCCGGACGACCGGGTCCGCCGCGTGCTGGCGCGCTGGCAGCGGGATCATCTGCCACCGCAGGCCAGGCCCACCCATGTCGCCGATCTGCACCTGACCCTGCATTTCCTCGGTCAGGTCGAAGAAGAGCGGCTCGAATCGTTGCTGGCCCTGGGCCGGCAGCAGCGATTCGAGTCCTTCGAACTGGTGCTCGACCGGATCGGTCACTGGTCCCGTCCCCGGGTGCTCTGGGTGGGCCCCAGCGAGATTCCCGAATCCTTGAGCAGATTGTATGGCGGGTTGGGACAGGGCCTGACGCAGCTGGGGTTCGAGCTCGATCCGCGGCCCTTCGCACCCCATGTGACCCTGGCGCGCAGGGTCGCGCGGCTGCCCGAAGGGCTCGCGTTCACGCCGCTGCGCTGGCAAGTCAGTGAGTGGGCGCTGGTCGAGTCACGCGCCGGGGAGCGTCCCCTGTATCATCCGCTGGAATGTTGGTCGCTGGACGGGGACGTCGGCATGAATCCCGACCCACAGCGAGGTCTGTAGGGATATCATTCGGATACCCGTTCGCGAAAACTACTGGAAAACAAACAGAGAACAAACTACACTTCCAAACAAGTCATTCACCGTGGGGGAGAACCTGATGGACGAAAACCGCAAGAAGGCGCTGGCCGCCGCACTCTCGCAGATCGAAAAACAGTTCGGCAAGGGCTCGGTCATGCGTATGGGCGACGGCAGTGCAGTGCACAATGTGGAGGCGGTTTCCACCGGCTCGCTCAGCCTGGATGCCGCGCTGGGCATCGGCGGCATACCGAAGGGCCGCATCGTCGAGATCTATGGCCCGGAATCCTCGGGCAAGACGACCCTGACCCTGCACTGTATCGCCGAGGCCCAGAAGGCCGGTGGCACCTGCGCCTTCGTGGATGCCGAGCACGCGCTCGATCCCGCCTATGCCGAAAAATTGGGCGTGGATACCGATGAACTGCTGGTCTCACAACCGGACACCGGCGAGCAGGCGCTGGAGATCACCGACATGCTGGTGCGCTCCGGTGCGGTGGATCTGATCGTGGTCGACTCGGTGGCGGCGCTCACGCCCAAGGCGGAGATCGAGGGTGAGATGGGTGATTCCCATGTCGGCCTGCAGGCCCGGCTCATGTCCCAGGCATTGCGCAAGCTCACCGCCAACATCAAGAAATCCAACGCCATCGTCATCTTCATCAACCAGATCCGCATGAAGATCGGCGTCATGTTCGGCAATCCCTTACGGGCACTTAGGAAATTGGGCGAATGGATAAATGACTTGAAAAACAGGGCGTTTATCGCTGGGCTATCGTTAGGAACAATGTAGTACGATGGAAAAACCCGAAAACGACCAAAATTTTTCACTCTACAAGGGCAGGTACTAACGATGGATGAACAGAGAAAGAAGGCACTAGCCGCAGCACTTAGTCAGATCGAGAAACAGTTCGGTAAGGGTTCGGTAATGAGAATGGGCGATTCGGCTGCGATTCGAGATATTGAGTCAATCAGCACCGGCTCGCTTAACCTGGACATTGCTCTTGGAATTGGAGGCCTGCCACGAGGTCGTATTGTGGAAATTTATGGCCCTGAATCATCCGGTAAAACAACATTGACCTTAGAGGTTGTAGCACAGGGTCAGAAAAAAGGCATGACGGCAGCTTTTGTTGATGCTGAACATGCACTTGATCCAAATTATGCGGAAGCGTTGGGTGTCGATGTTGAGGAACTACTGGTGTCGCAGCCTGACACTGGTGAGCAGGCTCTGGAAATTACCGACATGCTGGTGCGTTCCGGAGCTGTTGACATTGTAGTCATTGACTCAGTGGCAGCACTTGTACCTAAAGCAGAGATTGAAGGCGAAATGGGGGACTCCCATGTCGGCTTGCAGGCGCGTTTGATGTCTCAGGCGCTGCGTAAGCTGACCGCGAATATTAAGAAGTCCAACTGCTTGGTAATCTTCATAAACCAGATCCGACATAAAATTGGCGTCATGTTTGGCTCGCCCGAGACGACTACTGGCGGGAACAGTCTGAAGTTCTACGCATCTGTCCGTTTGGATATTCGCCGCACCGGTGCAATAAAGAAGGGTGATGAAGTAGTGGGTAATGAAACCAGGGTCAAAGTGGTTAAAAACAAAGTTGCGCCACCGTTCAAGCAGGTTAATTTTGAAATACTTTACGGTGAAGGTATATCCCGCGAAGGTGAGATTATCGAGCTAGGCGTGCAGCAAGGTATCATTGATAAAGCGGGTGCGTGGTATAGCTACGCTGGCGATCGAATAGGACAAGGTAAAGAAAATGTTCGTAACTTCATGAAGGAGAACCCTGACATTGCAGCCGATATCGAGACTAAAATTCGTGAGCAACTGCTCCCAGAGAAGTCAGGTTCATCTGAAGAAACAGATGCCGACAATGTTGTTGAGCTAGGCTGATAGTAGGTGTCTTGTAGCCTGATGGATCGAAATGCAGCTATCAACGTCATTAAGCACCCAGAGTATGACTTTAACTGCATTTCAATTTCGGAGGCTGTCGACGGCACAACGTCGAGGCTGATTATCGCGCTTGGTAATCGATACTTCCCAAGCCTCAAATTGTCTTACGCACGTGAAGTTTTCAAGGCAATTAAGGTATTCCTTGTTGATTTCCTTCCATCATGTAGCAACAAGCCCTCCCTAAAACTCATTCACGGCGACATACGCAGGGCTGGTGAGTACCAGGCTATTGGGTCACTAGCGGAATGCGCTGCGCTACTGACTCAATTCGATAGATGGCTAAAGCTTCAATTCAAAGACAAGAGTCTATCGACAAGGAACAAGTACCGATCTGGATTGCGCTGGTGGATTGAAAAGCTTGCAACAGAAGGTGTGCTTCCGCAGGGGCTTAGCCTCAAAAGTGAGTCAGTAAAAGGCGATAAGCACGCTAATGGCCGCACCACTTCAAAAACCCTAGTGGATTTTAGGCTGCCCGATGACGCCTTGAAGGAGTTGCAAGGGCTTGTCTACCGATCAACTTGTGATGATCGGGACTGGCAGGAAGCCGAAGTGCTGTATAGCCATATTGCGCGAGAGCTGAAAGGTACTAATCAGGAGATAGCCAGCGCCGATGTGCCTGCGATTGTAGCTCAGGTTCTAGCTGACAGGTTAGAAGTAATTAGAACTCATGCAGAGGATGTGTTTAGACGCGCCAAGCAAAAACGTCTAAACGGCCTTTTGAGGGTGCGGAAGGGTACGAAGCATTTACAGCTCTTCGATGAGTTCATGGCTTGGGAAAAGGGGCCTGGTCGAGGGAAAACCAATCCGTTCAGG
>RFHJ01000215.1 GCA_003696905.1 Gammaproteobacteria bacterium
AGCGCCCACAAGCACGCCCTGGAGACCGGGCAGACCGAGAGCGGCATCACCACGGTTCGCGAACTGGCCGATGTCTTCTATGAGCGGCGCATCAAAACCCAGCGCAAACGACATCGGCCAGTTCCGAAACCGTCGTGATGCCGCTCTCGGTCTGCCCGGTCTCCAGGGCGTGCTTGTGGGCGCTCTTCAGCTTGTCGAGCTTGCGCCGTGCCTGGGAGATGCCGAAGGACCTGGAATACTCCCCAAGGGTCTTCACGCCCCACTTGTTCGTGCCGGGCTTCTTGTACCGCCAGCGGAAGACCTTCCGGCCGGTTGGTGACACGCGAAGACGCAGGCCGGGGTGGCCGGCATCGCCGACCTCGTACTCCTTCTCCTTGGGCTTCAGGGAATCGAGTTTCTTCGCCGTGAACGGGAAGCTAGAATCTGAATTAGCCATGGCTGATCTCCTATCCAGATCGGTTGTGGCGAGAGACCCGGTTGGTGTTGGGGCACCGCCGGGTTTCGTTTTGGAGCGCTAGGTACAACGCCTGGGTACAATTCTAGGCCGTGTTTGAATGTTACACAATGATAAACAGGAAAGCGGTCAGGGAGGGGAAATATACAGCAAAAACAGTAACAAACAGCGCCTTTTCCGGAGCCTGCCGTTAGCGTTTGGTTGTACCTGAGAGGTGTCGTTGATTTCTTGACATGGTGGGGGTCGGTGGTTCGAGTCCACTCGCGCCTACCAATTCAAAGGCCCACGATGGTTCGTGGGCCTTTCTCTTTTGGGCGGTTTCGACAACGGCCAAATACCCGCCTCACAGCCCCGATATCGAACCGTCAGGCGGTGGCATAGTGGTCCGGTAGTTCACCGAGTATCACCATGCCGTTCGAAAACACCTACACCCAGCTTCCCGATATCTGCTATTCGCGCGTCATAGCTGCGCGGGTGCCGCGGCCCAGGCTGCTCGCCTGGAATCAACCGCTGGCAGAGGAACTCGGGCTTGTGGACCTGGGTGGAGACGCGGAACAGCTGGCCCAATGGTTCAGCGGCAATACGCCTTTGCCGGGTAGCGAGCCCATTGCGCTGGCCTATGCGGGCCATCAATTCGGCAACTTCGTGCCGCAGCTGGGCGACGGTCGGGCGGTGCTGCTGGGCGAGGTCCGCGCCGGTGATGGGCGGCGCTACGACATTCAGCTGAAGGGGTCGGGACCGACCCCCTATTCCCGTCAGGGCGATGGCAAGGCGGCACTCGGGCCGGTCCTGCGAGAGTACCTGGTGAGCGAGGCCATGCATCGGCTCGGCATTCCCACCACCCGGGCGCTGGCCATGGTGGCGACGGGTGAGCGGGTCTATCGTGAGCAGCCCCTGCCGGGTGCGGTGCTGACCCGGGTGGCGGCCAGCCATATCCGCATCGGCACCTTCGAATACCTTGCGGCCCGCAACGACAAGACCGCACTGCAGGCACTGGTGGAGCTGGCGATCGAGCGCCATTATCCGGCGGTGTCCGAGGCCGAGCGGCCGGTGGTGGGCCTCTTCCGTGAGGTGGTCCGTGCCCAGGCGCGCCTGGTGGCCCAGTGGATGTCGGTGGGGTTCATCCACGGGGTGATGAACACCGACAACGTGGCCATCTCGGGCCAGACCCTGGACTACGGTCCCTGTGCCTTCATGGATGCCTTCGACTATCACCAGGTGTTCAGTTCCATCGACCGGATGGGGCGCTATGCCTATGGCCGGCAGCCGCAGATCCAGCACTGGAACCTGGCGCGCCTGGCCGAGGCGCTCCTCCCGCTGGGCGACCCTCCCGAGGTCTTCGAGGAGGCCTTGGGCGAATTCCCGAGCCTGTTCGAGGAGGCCTTCCGCACGGCAATGGGGCACAAGCTGGGCCTCGCGGTGGTACGGAAGGAGGACGAGGCGCTCATCAACGCCTGGCTGCAACTGCTGCAGGACGAACAGCGCGATTTCACGCTGAGTTTCCGCCAACTGGCGGAACGGCTAGAAGGGGAGGGAGAGCCCCTGTTCGGCGAGTTCGAGAGCGGGTGGCGCAAGAGGGTGCTGGACCAGGGGCTCGACGCGGCCACCGTGCGGCGGAACATGGATGCGGTCAACCCGCTCTATATTCCTCGCAACCACTTGGTGGAGCGCGCCATCGAAGCGGCCATGGCCGGTGATCTCTCGGTATTCCAAGAGCTGGAAGAGGTGTTGCAGAACCCCTTTGTGGAACAGCCTGGCAAGGCCGAGCTGGCTCGACCGCCGTCGCCGGAAGAGATGGTGATCCAGACCTTCTGTGGCACCTGAGCGTTCGCGGCGGTGCGCGATCATCACGCCGTTGCTCGGATTATCTGGGATAATAGAATCTTTTGTGGCGTGACGGGGATTGAGCGGCGATGCGAAGCAGCCGACGAATCGATGACTGTATCGAGCGGCTCTGCCAGAAAGGGTGCGCCCAGGTATGGGGCGATATCGATGCGCTCGAGCGGGGCGAGTCCCTGCCCGAGACCGAGGGACTGTCCGACGGCGAGCGCCAGCGGGTGCTGCGAGAGCTGAAGGCCGTGATGCGGGTCTACAAGGATCGGTGCCGCCTCGATTGACGACTGCCATGTCCGATAGCAAGAGAATCCACAACCGTGATCTGAAGGCCTGGGTCTATGCCGCGGAGTCTTCCATCCACGGGACCGGGCTGTTCGCTGCGCGCGCAATCGCCGAGGGCGAATACATCGGCACCTACTGGGGACCGCAGGCGAAGCGCAACGGGACCTATGTGCTGTGGGTCTATGACGAGGACGACGAGGAGAACGCGGTGGGTCGCAGCGGCCGTAATCTGCTTCGTTATCTCAATCACAGCCGGCCCGGTAACACTGCATTCGACGGCTTCGATCTGTATGCGGCCCGTGATATCGCGCCTCACGAAGAGCTGACCTTCGACTATCTCGAATCCGATTTTGACTGATTCGCGAGACAGACTATTCGACCGGCCGGGGCCGGTGGGCGATTTCGTGTTCGATGCCGAGGTGGCCCGGGTCTTCCCGGACATGATCTCCCGCTCGGTGCCCGGCTACGCCGCGATCATCAACATGATCGAGTTGCTGACCCGGATGCATGCCCAGCCCGGTACCCGGCTCTACGACCTGGGCTGTTCCCTTGGTGCAGCCAGTCTGGCGATGGCGCGGGGGCTGCAGCACCCCGATTGCCCCATCATTGCGGTGGACAACGCCCCCGCCATGCTCGAACGGGCAAGGGCGCATGCGCGGGGATTGGCGCATGAGATCGCGTTTCGGCAGGCCGACATCCGCGAGGTGACGATAGAAAACGCCTCGGTGGTGGTACTCAATTTTACCCTGCAGTTCCTGCCGCCCGCCGATCGGTCCGGCCTGTTACGGGGTATCCGGGAAGGTCTCGCACCGGGCGGTATTCTCATCCTGTCGGAGAAGATCGCCGGGGAGACGCCGGAAGAGGATGCGGTGCTGGTGGAGATGCACCATGCCTTCAAACGCCAGCAGGGCTACAGTGAGCTGGAGATCAGCCAGAAGCGGGCGGCCCTGGAGCGGGTATTGTCACCGGAGCGGCTCAGTACCCATCGCGAACGTCTGGAACGGGTGGGCTTCTCGCGGGCGGACGTCTGGTTCCGCTGCTTCAATTTCGTCTCCATCGTGGCACGCAAATGAGTATGCCCTTCGCAGGGGCGGCAGCCGCCACCGAGATGCTGAAGCAGGCGGGGCTGCGGCCATGGTCGAGATGCCTGCAACACCAGCTGGAGACGGTGCAGGTCCATGGCGACTGGCCTCGCTGGCAGGCCGCCATTGAGCAGATGCCGGCGCCCTTTACCGATACCGTGATCCTGGATCGAGCGGCGGTTCAGGTCGGCACCGGGCCTCTCGAAGACCCTGGTCAGGGTCGCTTGCTGCAAGAGTCGCTCCGGGCGTTGCACCCTTGGCGCAAGGGGCCCTGGCGATTGCATGGGGTCGAGATCGACACCGAATGGCGTTCCGACTGGAAGTGGGAACGCCTCGCCCCCCATGTGGGCGATCTCGAGGGGCGCAGGATACTCGATGTGGGTTGTGGCAATGGCTACTACGCCTGGCGCATGCTGGGGGCAGGGGCCTCACTGGTGGTGGGCATCGATCCAACCCAGCTCTTCCATGCGCAGTTTCAGGCGGTTGCCAGACTGGTGGCGGCCAGTTCGCACGCCGATCTGTTGCAGCGCATTCACCATCTGCCATTGGGTATCGAACAGGTGCCGGAGAACCTGGCCGCCTTCGACACGGTCTTCTCCATGGGCGTGCTGTATCACCGACGCTCGCCCATCGATCATCTTGTCGAGCTGAAACAGGCCCTGCGGCCGGGCGGCGAGCTGGTGCTGGAGACCCTGGTGATCGAAGGTGGTCCGGACAAGGTGCTGATCCCGGAGGGGCGTTACGCAAAGATGCGCAACGTCTGGTTCATCCCCAGCGTGGCGGCGCTGGAGCGTTGGTTGCGGCGCTGCGGCTATCGCAACATACGAACCATAAGCGTATGTGCGACCTCCGTCGAAGAACAGCGCACGACCGAGTGGATGCGCTTCGAATCGCTTTCAGATTTTCTCGATCCCGCCGATAGCACTCGTACCATCGAAGGATACCCGGCCCCTCGCAGGGCCGTGGTCCTGTGCAACAGAGCGGAGTGAACCATCATGGCACCGACGGCCCGGTTCTATATCGGCCAGATCGTATACCACCGACGCCTTGCCTATCGGGGCGTGGTGGTGGATGCAGACCCGGAATACTCGGGCAGCGACGCCTGGTACGACTCGGTGGCCCGCAGCCGGCCGCCGCGCAACGAGCCGTGGTACCGAATCCTGGTCGATGGCACCGAGCAGGAGACCTATGTGGCCGAACGCCATCTGGCGCCGGACCCGACCGGCGAGCCGGTTCGCCATCCCGAGGTGGAACGCAGTTTCCGGGGGTATGCCGAGGGGCGCTATCAGGTCGATACCCACTGACCGGGCGCACCGCTCACCCACCACGGTGAGCCATTGCCACAGATCAGAATCTCGTGGTTGTCAGGCCGCAGGCGTCACGCCTCAGTGATAACTGCGCATCTGCCCTACCAGCACTCCCTGTATCTGTACCTGTGACGGGTGATAGCGCATCGGGGCCATGCTGCTGTTGGCGGGATGCAGGATGATCTCGTCGCCCTTCTTTTCGAAGCGTTTCAGTGTGGCTTCCTCTCCATCCACGAGCGCCACCACGATCTCCCCGTTGCGCGCGGTATCCCGCTGCTCGATGACCACCCAGTCGCCATCCAGTATGCCTTCCTCGATCATGGAGTCGCCCCGCACCTGGAGGACGTAACAGGGATTGGATGTGCGCAGTACGGGAGGCACCGGGATGGTGTCGGGATTGGCGATTGCCTCGATCGGCCGCCCAGCCGCGATGTAGCCATACATCGGCAGCTCTTCCAGCTCGCTCGCCTCCGGTTCCGGCTGCCCCTCGTTGGCGGCCTGCCGGGTGAGCCGAATACCCCGGCGCAGGTTGTTCATCGGTTCGACCAGCCCGGCCTCGACCAGCGCCTGGATCTGCTTGTGCAGCGAGCCACGGGACTTGAGGCCGAGCGCCTGACAGAGTTCGTCCAGGGTAGGGGGGTGGGGCATCTTCGGCAGATGTTCGCGCAGGTAGTCGTAGATCTCCTGCTGGCGCCGGGTCAGGTTGGGCGACATGGCGGCTCCTCGCGTTCTTGATTGGTTCTGGTCAATTATAGAACGGATGGAGAACTTGTCCAGGTCGACATCTCTCTACGAAGGCCTGTTCATCGATCTTCGTTGATCACCGCGATATAGCCGGCCCCATCGGCCGCGGGCAGGCAGCGCGCCAGGCGTCCCTCACGGCGGGCCTGGAGAAGGTGGCGGCCGAGAGGCTGGAACAGGGTCTCGCGACCATCGCCGGCAGGGGGCGGAAAGCGCAGCAACAGGCGCTCGCCGGGCGTGGCCCCCTGCAGAATTTCGTCGACCCGGCGCAGCGCTTGCTCGGTATCCTCGTCGTCGAGATCGATGATGCGATCGAGTTCGCCGGGGTCGATCGCCAGGTTCTCCAGGGGGTTGGAAGGAAAGTGGGGCATTGAGGGATCCAATTCAGTATTGCTCGGACAGTCACTATAGTAAGGTTCCATGACCGTGCTTCAATAGCTTCAGGGAGAAATCATGGGCGCTTCCTACGATGCCATCGTCATCGGCTCCGGTCCCGGAGGCGAGGGAGCGAGCATGAAACTCGCCAAGCGGGGCAAGCGGGTGGCGATCGTCGAGCGGCAGCCGCAGGTCGGCGGCAACTGCACCCACAAGGGCACCATCCCCAGCAAGGCCCTGCGCCACGCCATCCAGCTGCTGGCCGACTATCGGCATCATCCGCTGTTCGAACACACCATCGACAACATGGACGTCTCCTGGCCACAGCTGCTGCGCACCTCGCAACAGGTGATCGACCAGCAGGTGAGCATGCGCCACCGCTTCTACACCCGCAACCGGGTCGATCTCTATCATGGGTTGGCGCGCTTCGTCGACGACCATGTGATCGAGGTGCAGCGCCCCACCGGGGAGACGGTACGCCTCGAGGCGGAACATTTCGTGGTGGCCACCGGGTCACGCCCCTATCGGCCGGAGGATGTGGACTTCACCCATCCGGCGGTGGTCGACAGCGACACGGTGCTGGAGCTAGACCATACCCCGCGTCGGGTGACCATCTATGGCGCCGGGGTCATCGGCTGTGAATATGCCTCGATCTTCGCCAACCTGGACGTGAAGGTGAACCTGGTCAATACCCGTGACCGGTTGCTCTCCTTCCTCGACGACGAGATCACCGATGCGCTGAGCTATCACCTGCGCGACCAGGGTGTGGTGATCATCAACAACGAGCACTACGCCCGGGTCGAATACACCGATGACGGGGTGATTCTGCACTGCCAGTCCGGCAAGCAGATCCGTTCGGATCTGCTGTTCTGGGCGAACGGCCGCACCGGCAATACCGACGGTCTGGGACTGGAATCCCTGGGTATCGAGGTCAATGCCCGGGGCCAGGTGGTGGTGGACGAGTATTTCCGCAGCGCCCTGCCGCACATCTACGCCGTCGGTGACGTGGTGGGGCCGCCGGCGCTGGCCAGCGCCAGCTATGACCAGGGACGCTTCGTCGGCCAGCTGATCGCCCGCGGCGAGGTGGACTATCAGCTCATCGAGGAGGTGCCCACCGGCATCTATACCAGCCCCGAGATCAGCTCGATTGGGCGCACCGAACGGGAGCTGACCGAGCAGAACGTCCCCTATGAGGTGGGGCGTGCGGAGTTCAAGAACCTGGCCCGGGCGCAGATCGCCGGGCGTCGGGTAGGGATGCTCAAGCTGCTGTTCCACCGCGAGACCCTGGCGCTGCTGGGCATCCATTGCTTCGGCGAACAGGCCTCCGAGATCGTGCACATCGGGCAGGCGATCATGTCGCAGCCGGGCGAGGCCAATACCATCCGCTACTTCGCGAACACCACCTTCAACTATCCCACCATGGCCGAGGCCTATCGCGTTGCCGCGCTGTACGGGCTGAACCGAATCCGATAACCGAGGACTGTCACAGGAACAACATGAACGAATACATCCTGGACCTGCACGAAGTGCAGATGAGCGACGTCGACAAGGTCGGCGGCAAGAATGCCTCACTGGGGGAGATGTTGCGCAACCTGACCGCCGATGGACAGGTACGCGTCCCCGGAGGTTTCGCCACCACTGCCCATGCCTATCGCGAGTTTCTCGCCCACGAGGGACTGGCCGATCGCATCAATGCACTGCTCGACGCGCTGGACGTGGACGATGTGCGGCGGCTCGCCGAGGTGGGGGCGCAGATCCGGCAATGGATCATGGAGACCCCCTTTCCGCCCGCCTTCGAACAGGCACTCGAAGAGGCCTATCGCCGCCTCAAGGCGGAATACGGCAGCGAGGTGAGCTGGGCGGTGCGCTCATCGGCCACCGCCGAGGACCTGCCGGACGCCTCCTTTGCCGGGCAGCAGGAGACCCTTCTCAATGTGCGGGGCCTGGACAATGTCAAGGCGGCGGTGCACGAGGTGTTCGCCTCCCTGTTCAACGATCGGGCCATCGCCTACCGCGTGCATCAGGGCTTCGATCACTCCCAGGTGGCGCTCTCGGCGGGGGTGCAGAAGATGGTGCGCTCGGACATCGGCGCCAGCGGCGTGATGTTCACCCTGGATACCGAATCGGGCTTTCGCGACGTGGTCTTCATCACCGGCAGCTATGGCCTGGGCGAGATGGTGGTGCAGGGCGCGGTCAATCCCGACGAGTTCTATGTCCACAAACCCACGCTGGCGGCGGGCCGGCCGGCGGTGCTGCGGCGCAATGCCGGCGGCAAGGCGATCAAGATGATCTATGCCGAGGAAGGCGACAAGCCGGTGCAGGTGGTGGATGTGCCGGTGGAGGAGCGCCAGCACTTCTGCCTCGGCGATGCCCAGGTGGAGGAACTGGCACGCCAGGCGATGGCCATCGAGGCGCATTACCAACGCCCCATGGACATCGAATGGGCGCTCGATGGCATCGATGGCCAGCTCTATATCGTGCAGGCAAGGCCGGAAACGGTGCAGAGCCAGAGCGGCCGGGTATTGGAGCGTTACGAGCTGAAGGAGCGCGGGGCGATACTGGCCGAGGGCAGGTCGATCGGATCGCGTATCGGCGCCGGCACCGCGCGGGTGATCCTCAGCCTCGACGAGATGGACAAGGTACAACCGGGGGACGTGTTGATCACCGACATGACCGATCCCGACTGGGAGCCCATCATGAAGCGGGCCGCGGCCATCGTCACCAACCGGGGCGGGCGCACCTGC
>RFHJ01000216.1 GCA_003696905.1 Gammaproteobacteria bacterium
ATGTAGGATGCGGTGAGGCACGAACCGCATCGATGACCGCCGACCAGGCTTTTCCATGATCAGGGGTGTGGCCAAGAACTCATGGCAGTTAGATGACGTCACCCTGGCTCAGGTGATCACATCCGGCCTGTCCCGTCCGATGCGATAGACCAGATCGGCGATGGTGCGGGATGCCTCGATGAGTTGGGCCAGCGCGGCCTGGGTATCGCCTTCCAGCCGGTCGGGCCGGGTTTCGGGGCGCTCGATATAGATGCGCAGGGTGGCGCCGACGGTGCCGGTGCCGGACAGCCGGTAGACGATGCGTGACCCGTCCTCGAACAGGAAGCGCAGTCCCTGGTGTTCGCTCACCGACCCGTCCACCGGATCCTCGTAGCGGAAGTCGTCGGCCCGCAGGATGCGCGGGCCGCCGTAGCACTCGCCCTGCAGTGTCGGCAGCAGCTGACGCAGGTGCGCCATCAGCGCCTCTGCCTTCGCCTTGTCGATACCCTCGTAGTCATGTCGGGTGTAATAGTTGCGGCCGAAGTGCCGCCAGTGGTCTCGGACCAGTTCGCGCACCGGCATCTTGCGGGCCGCCAGCAGATTGAGCCAGGCCAGCACCGCCCAGAGTCCGTCCTTCTCGCGCACATGGGCCGAGCCGGTGCCGAAGCTCTCCTCGCCGCAGAAGGCGATCCGGCCCGCATCGAGCAGGTTGCCGAAGAACTTCCACCCGGTGGGTGTCTCGTAGCACTCGATCGCCAGTGCCTTTGCCACCCGGTCGACGGCCTGGCTGGTGGGCATGGAGCGCGCCACCCCGGGGATGCCGTCGCGCCAGGCAGGGAACACCGCGTGGTTGGCGGTGAGGATGGCGAGGCTGTCGCTGGGGGTGACGAAGATGTCGCGCCCCAGGATCATGTTGCGGTCGCCATCGCCATCGGAGGCGGCAGCGAAGTCCAGTCCCTGCGGCCCCCGGGTGCGGGCGACCAGATCGGCGGCATGGATCAGATTGGGGTCGGGATGCCCACCGCCGAAGTCCTCCAGCGGTTCGCCGTTGAGCACCGTGCCCGCCGGGGCGCCGAGGCGTTCCTCCAGGATCCGCCGGGCATAGGGGCCAGTGACCGCATGCATGGCATCGAACGCCATGCGAAAGTCACCACTGAGCAGATCGCCAATGGCATCGAAGTCGAACTGCTGCTCCATCAGTTCGGCGTACTCGGCCACCGGGTCGACCACCTCGATCCGCATTTCGCCCAAGGAGATCTCGCCGAGGCGGTGGAGATCGATGTCCTCGGCATCCAGGATGCGATAGCGGTCGATCTCCAGGGTGCGCCGGTAGATCGCCTCGGTGACCTTCTCCGGCGCCGGGCCGCCATTGGCGATGTTGAACTTGATGCCGAAGTCGCCATTGGGGCCGCCGGGGTTATGGCTAGCCGAGAGGATCAGGCCGCCCTGGGTGCGGTATTTGCGGATCACACAGGAGGCGGCTGGCGTGGAGAGGATGCCGCCCCGGCCCACCAGGCAACGGGCCACTCCGTTGGCCGCGGCCATGCGCAGGATGATCTGGATGGCCTGGCGGTTGTAGTAGCGCCCATCCCCGCCGAGCACCAGGGTGCCGCCCCGCAGTGCCGGCTGGGTGTCGAATACCGCCTGGACGAAATTCTGCAGATAGTGCGGTTGCTGGAACACCGTCACCCGCTTGCGCAGGCCCGAGGTGCCGGGTTTCTGGTCATCGAAGGGCTGGGTGGGGACTTCTCGGATCGACATGCTGTTTCCCTGACAGTGCTGCGGTTGGTGCCGTAGCTCGGGCTTGGCCCGAGAAGGCGCTATTTCACCATGATTCGCCGATTGGTGGGTGCTTGAATTTCCCCGCCGCCGCCCTCATGTAGTCGCCCAGTTCCCTGTCTCAGGCAAACCAAGGAGAAAGTTCGATCATGACTGAAGCCGCCCAGAAGGAGACCCGAGAATTCCAGGCGGAGGTGAGCCAGGTACTCAACCTGGTGATCCGCTCGCTCTACAGCAACAAGGAGATCTTCCTGCGGGAACTGATCTCCAACGCCTCGGATGCGGCGGAGAAGCTGCGCTTCGAGGCCCTCGGCAACGACAGCCTCTACGAGGACGACCCCAATCTGCGCATCCGCATCGAGGTGGACAAGGAGGCACGTACCGTCACCATCGACGACAACGGCATCGGCATGAGCCGCGACGAGGTGGTGGAGCTGATCGGCAGCATCGCCAGTTCGGGCACCCGCCAGTTCCTGGAACAGCTCTCCGGCGACCAGGCCAAGGACAGCGCCCTGATCGGCCAGTTCGGCGTGGGCTTCTATTCCGCCTTCATCGTGGCGGACAAGGTGACCCTGGAAACCCGTCGCGCCGGCCTGCCGGCCAGCGAGGGCGTGCGCTGGGAATCCACGGGGGAGGGCAGCTACACCATCGAGACCATCGAGAAGCCCCGGCGTGGCACCCGGATTACCCTCCACCTGAGAGATGAAGATACTGAATTTGCCGATCCGTGGCGGCTGCGCGGGATCATCGCCAAGTTTTCCGATCATGTCGCCATCCCCATCGAGATGCGCAAGGAGCAGACCGGGGAGGAAAAGGACAAGGCGCCCGAGTGGGAGCAAGTCAACAAGGGCACGGCGCTGTGGATGCGCAACAAGTCGGAGATCAGCGACGAGGAGTACATCGACTTCTACAAGTACCTCACCCACGACTTCGAGGAGCCGCTGGCCTGGACCCACAACCGGGTGGAGGGAAAGCAGGAGTACACCTCGTTGCTGTATATCCCGAAGCATGCCCCCTTCGATCTCTGGGATCGGGAACAGAAACACGGGGTCAAGCTCTATGTGCGCCGGGTCTTCATCATGGACGAGGCGGACAAGCTGATGCCCCATTATCTGCGGTTCGTGAAGGGGGTGGTCGATTCGGACGATCTGCCGCTGAACGTTTCCCGTGAGCTGCTGCAGAGCGACCGGCGCATCGACAGCATCCGCTCGGCGAACACCAAGCGCATCCTCAACCTGCTGGAGAAGCTGGCCAAGGACGAGCCGGAGAAGTACGCCACCTTCTGGAAGGAGTTCGGCAAGGTGCTCAAGGAGGGGCCGGCCGAGGACTTCGCCAACCGGGAGAAGATCGCCAGCCTGCTGCGCTTCCATTCCACCAAGGCCGAGGGCGACGAGCCGACCGTCTCGCTGGATCAATACCTCGAGCGGATGCCCGAGAAGCAGGAGAAGATCTATTACCTCACCGCCGATTCCCTGGCGGCGGCACGCAACAGCCCGCACCTGGAAGTGTTCAAGAAGAAGGACATCGAGGTGCTGCTGCTGGTCGATCGTGTCGACGAGTGGCTGGTCTCGCACCTGACCGAATACCAGGGCAAGCCGCTGCAATCGGTCGCCAAGGGCGAGCTGGATCTGGGCGAGCTGGAGGACAAGGAAGACAAGGAGAAGGCCGAGAAGGCGGCCGAGGAGCACAAGGACCTGCTCGAGCGTATCAAGCAGGCGCTCGGCGATGCGGCCAAGGACGTGCGCGTCTCGACCCGTCTGACCGAATCACCAGCCTGCCTGGTGGTCGATCAGTACGACATGAGCCAGAACCTGGCACGGGTGCTCAAGCAACTGGGCCAGGACGCGCCCATGCCCAAACCCATCCTCGAGCTGAACCTGGAGCATCCCCTGATTCAGCGATTGGAGAAGGAACAGGACGAGGAACAGTTCACGGAATTGGCACAACTGATCTTCGACCAGGCCCTGCTTGCCGAGGGGGGGCAGCTGGAGGATCCGGCCAGCTTCGTCCATCGGCTCAATCGCCTGATCCTGGAGATGGGTGGCTGAGCCCACCATGTCTCATGGCGGGCCTCACCTGAACGGGGAGGCCCGCCCTGTCCGATGCGGAGGGCGCCGAAGGGGATGCGGGTCAGTCCTGTTCCCTCAGGCGCCGCACCAGCCAGCCGCGAAAGAAGGGATTGTCGACATCGGCGAACTGCCGGGCCTGCTGCAGCCAGGCACGCAGTTCATCGGGATCCTCCGGCTCACGGCCGTTGGCTGCCCAGAAACAGTCCAGGTAGAACTCCCCCTGCATCCGTTGCCATTCGGCCTCGCCGATGGCGTCCTTGAGCTTCCCGGGAAAGGGGACGATGTTATCTTTGTCCATGGGTGGCCTGTTCCAAGCAAAACGCCAGTTTAGCAGTCTGCTGGACTGCAAGCAGCCGGCCCGCCCGTTACGAGGGCTTGGGCCGGCAGGCAGAGGTGGCCAGGACGATCTGGCTCAAGCGAAGCGCAAGACTGGTGGATTGATCAGGTCCTCGAAGGCCTGACGCTTGAGCAGCAGGCGCATGGCGTGCAATACCGGCTCGGTATAGCCGTTGGGCAGCTCCCGGCCATGGAACACCAGCTGGCAGGCGCTCTCGAAGGCGATGTCCTTATAGGTGGGCGCCATGGGTCGGTAGTTGGGGTCGTTCGCGTTCTGCCGATCCACCACCTCGGCCATGCGGCGCAGGGTGAGCAGTACCTGGCGCTCGCTGACCACGTTGTGGTAGAGCCAGTTGGCGATATGCTGACTGGATATCCTCAGGGTGGCCCGGTCCTCCATCAGGCCGACGTCGCGGATGTCCGGCACCTTGGAGCAGCCGATGCCCTGCTGTACCCAGCGCACCACATAGCCCAGGATGCCTTGGCAATTGTTGTCCAGCTCCTCCTGGACCTCTTCGGCCGTCCAGCTCGCCGGGTCTGCCAGCGGCAGGGTCAGCAGATCGTCCAGAGATGCGGGCTCCCGGTCGCGGATCCGCCGCTGTTCCGCCCAGACGTCGACCTCATGGTAGTGCATGGCATGCAGTACCGCGGCCGTGGGGGAGGGCACCCAGGCGGTGTTGGCCCCCGATTTGGGGTGGGCGATCTTCTGCTCGACCATCGCCGCCATCTCGTCCGGCATGGCCCACATGCCCTTGCCGATCTGGGCGCGCCCCGGCAGGCCGCAGGCCAGACCGATATCGACGTTGCGGTCCTCGTAGGCGAGCATCCAGGGCTGGGTCTTCATCTCCGCCTTGCGCACCACCGGCCCCGCCTGCATGTCGGTGTGGATCTCGTCACCGGTGCGATCGAGAAATCCGGTGTTGATGAAGATCAGGCGCTCCCGCGCCTGACGAATGCATTCCTTGAGGTTTACGCTGGTGCGGCGCTCCTCGTCCATCAGGCCCATCTTGAGGGTATTGCGCGGCAGACCCAGCAGGTCTTCCACTGCGGCGAAGAGATCGACCGTGAAGGCGACCTCTTCCGGCCCGTGCATCTTCGGCTTGACGATATAGACCGAGCCGGTCTCGGAGTTGCGCCAGCGCCCGTTCCCCTTCAGATCGTGCACGGCGATCAGGCTGGTGACCAGGGCATCCAGGATGCCCTCGGGAATCTCTTTGTCCTCGGCGTCCAACACCGCCGGTGTCGTCATCAGGTGGCCCACGTTGCGCACCAGCATCAGGGCACGGCCCTTGAGGGTGATGATGCTGCCATCGGGCGCGGTGTATTGGCGATCGGGATTCAGGGTGCGGTTGAAGCTGTGGTTGCCCTTGGTCACAGGCGCGGAAAGATCGCCCTTCACCAGGCCCAGCCAGTTGCGGTAGACCCGTGTCTTGTCCTCGCCGTCGACCGCGGCAACCGAGTCCTCGCAGTCCTGGATCACCGTCGCGGCGGCCTCGAGCTGCACATCCGCAATGCCGGCGCGGTCGAGCGCGCCCACAGGATGTTCCCGGTTGATGCGCAGCTCGATATGCAGATCGTGATGCCGGAACAGGATGGCGGAGGGTGCCGATGGTTCGCCCAGGTAGCCGGCGAACTGCTCGGGTTCGGCCAGTCCCGTTTTCCCTCCGTCGGCCGTATCTGCCATGAGTTCGCCCTCGAGGACGAACCATCCCATTACCTCATGGTGAGAGGCGCCGCTCAGGGGGACATGGCGATCGAGGAAGTCACGTACATAGGCAATGACCGCCTGCGCACGCTCCTCGTCGAGGCGGTTGCCGGCTCTTGACGGGGTCTCTGGCAGCATGTCGCTGCCGTAGATGGCGTCGTAGAGCGAACCCCAGCGGGCGTTCGCGGCATTCAAGGCGTAGCGGGCGTTGTTGACCGGCACCACCAGCTGGGGCGCGGCGATGCGGGCAATTTCCGGATCGACGTTCTCGGTGGTGATCTCGAAGTCCTCACCCTCGGGTACCAGGTAACCGATCTCTTTGAGAAAGTCCCGGTAGCTGGTCAGGTCGAAAGAATTGTTGAGATGCCACTCGTCGATCCGATGCTGAAGTTCGCTGCGTCGGCGCAACAATTGGCGGTTGCGCGGCCCGAAGGTCTCGACCAGTTTCCGCAGCCCCGTCCAGAGCCGATCCGGCGTCACGCCGGTCCCAGGGAGGGCCTCCTGCTCGATGAAATCAGACAACGTTCGGTCGATACGCAGGCCCGCCTTGTCGATGTAGTTCGATCGCTTCATGGTGAAGATTCTCACGTTGCCGTCGATATAAACAGCCTAGAGCGCATACCACAGGCTGGCGCATTGTTTTTTTCAATAGGCGAGGATGCAGCGCCCCGAGTGGCATATGCTTCGTGTGTTGCCTCTGAAGGAGAGAGTGGGATGAAGACCGACGTTTTGGCGACCGCCGATCTCAGCGACGAGCTCGGTGACGAGGCGCAGGTGATGTTGCCGCCTTGGCAGAACTATGGGGGGCTGGAGCGTTTTCAAGGGCCCGCCGCGACTGTTCGTTGCAACGACGACAACAGCAAGGTGCGGGAGATGCTGGAACAGCCGGGTGAGGGCAGGGTGCTGGTGGTCAACAACGGCAACTCCACCCAATGCGCGCTGTTGGGCGACATGCTGGGCGAACTCGCTGTTCAGAATGGCTGGGCGGGCGTCATCATCAACGGCTGTGTGCGTGATTCCGTCGCATTGGCCAAGCTGCCGTTGGGGGTCAAGGCCAGGGGCACCCATCCACGCAAGAGCGTCAAGGCGGGGCGTGGCGAGACCCAGGTGACCCTGGCCTTCGCCGGTGTGACCGTATCCCCCGGCGACTGGATCTATGCGGATGCCGATGGCATCCTGGTATCGCGCAAGGGTTGAAATCACCGCAGCCGCCTCCCTGCGGCGGCTGTGGGAAGGCCTTCAGGCCCGACCGATGTGGCGGCGCCCAGTCTCCGATAACGCATCGATCGTCGACGGGACAGATGCGGTTCGTTCCTCACCGCATCCTACGAACTCGGATGGGTAGGATGCGGTGAGCTTTGCGAACCGCATCGGGATCGGTCGGCATGAGACGGGTCGGATGCTATCCTTCGCTTCTACGCCGAATCGACCCAATTCTCTGTGGCCAAACCCGGGACTCGCTCGAATTCTCTCAGGTTGTTGCTGACCAGTATCTTGCCCTCTGCTCGTACATGGGCGGCGATCCACAGGTCGTTGTTGCCGATGGGCTGGCCCCGTCCGGCAAGGTGGGCGCGGATTTCGGCGTAATGATCGGGCAGGTCCGGATGTGCCTCCACCACCGGGATGAGTTGGGACAGCTCTTGCAGCCTTTCCCTGGCCACCTCCGGCTGGCGGCTGCGCAAGGCCCCATAGAGCAATTCACCGTAAGTAATGAAAGACATGCCGACGCTGCCCGGTTCCAGCTGGGAGAATCGCTCACGCACCTCGGGAGGTCTCTGTCGCGCAATATAGATGCATATGTTGGTGTCGAGCATGAACTGCAACATCAAAAACCTTGCCGTTCCTGGGGCGGCTCGTCCTCCCGGCTCTCTGTCATGAAGTCATCGGGCATTTGCGTCAGTATGTCGAAGGCCTCTGCCAGGTTGGTGCGCCTGGGACGCAGGATCACCTTGTCGCCTTCCCGGAAGATTTCCACCTCGCTGGTATCGAAGCGAAACTCCTTGGGTAGTCGTACTGCCTGGCTGTTTCCGGATTGAAAAATCTTGGCAATCGGCATGAGACGTCCCTCACCGTCAATGTGTATACGTTACAGTATATACCATCCTTTCGGACTGAATTTGTCGCTGCGGTTCGCCCCTCACCGCATCGGGATCAGTCGGCATCAGCAATTGGCGCAGCGGCTGACCTCCGACGGATCCTTGTCGGCATAGTATTCCCGCAGCATGTCGATATAGCGCACCGCGGCCGGCGACAGGAACTTCCCACGCCGCGAGACGATGCCGTAGGAACGCGTGGGGAAGTACTTGCCCAGGGGCTTGACCGCCACCTTGTCGGTGTCGGTGAGACAGACATCGGTCACGATCGAGATGCCCAGATCGAGCTCCACGTATTTCTTGATCACCTCCCAGCCACCGGCCTCCAGGGCCACCTTGAACTGCAGGTCGTGCTGCTGGAAGACCAGCTCCACGATGCGCCAGGTGGAGAGGTGGCGAGGCGGCAGGATCAGGCCATATTCCGATATGTCCTTCAGGGTGACCTGTTCCTTCTGGGCCAGTGGGTGGTCCGGTGCCGTGATCAGCGCGGGATAGTAGGTGACGATGGGTTCGTAGCGAATGTCATCCGGCACCTCCAGCATCGAGCCCACCGCAAAGTCCACCTGGTCGGCGCGGATCATCGAGAGCCCGTCGCGCCCGGTGACGTTGTGCAGCTTGAGCCCGATTCCCGGGTATTCCTCGGCGAACTGCTTGGTTGTTTCCGGCAGGACATAGAGGATGGTCGACTCGCCGGCGGCGATGTTCAGCTCTCCCTTTTGCAGGTTGCCCATGTGGGCATGGAAGGAGTCCTGCAGTCCATCGATGGCCTCCACCAGCGGGCTGGCGAGCCGGTAGAGCACCTCTCCCTCGGGCGTCAGGCTGATCTTGGGCCCTCTGCGCTCGAAGACCGTGATCTCCATCTCGCGCTCCAGTGCCTGGATCTGCAGGGTCACCGATGGCTGGCTGAGAAACAGGTTCTCCGCCGCCTCGGTGATGCTGCCGCACTGGGCTGCATGGCAGAAGGCGCGCAGTTGCTTGAGTCGATTCTGCTTGTAATAGGGGGTCTTGAGCTTGGTCATTGGCCTCCGTCCATCCACACTGACTGAATATTAAATAGTCAAATAATATTTATTGAAACAATTGGATTGGAAAATATAGCCGATAGCTTAGTCTTTTTTCCAGCAATTGGAAGGCATCGCCGAACGGCGAGGCCTCACCGTCAACTCGAAAACCGAAGGAGCAAGACCCGATGATGACCCGACAGGAACAGATTGCTGCGCTGGAGAAGGATTGGGCGGAAAACCCACGTTGGACCGACGTGAAACGTGGCTATACCGCAGAGGACGTCGTCCGTTTGCGCGGCTCTGTACAGCCGGAGTATACCTTTGCGCAGAATGGTGCCCGCAAGCTGTGGGATCTGCTGCACGGCGGCGCCAAGAAAGGCTATGTGAACTGCCTGGGAGCACTCACGGGTGGTCAGGCGATGCAGCAGGCCAAGGCCGGGGTGGAGGCGATCTATCTGTCGGGTTGGCAGGTGGCGGCGGATGCCAATACCTCCGAGACCATGTATCCCGACCAATCGCTCTACGCCTACGACTCGGTTCCGACCATGGTGCGACGCATCAACAACGCCTTCAAGCGCGCTGACGAGATCCAATGGTCGCGCGGCATCGGGCCGGGTGATGAGGGCTTCGTCGACTACTTCCTGCCCATCGTGGCCGATGCCGAGGCCGGCTTCGGCGGCGTGCTCAATGCCTATGAGTTGATGAAGAACATGATCGCCAACGGTGCGGCCGGTGTGCATTTCGAGGATCAGCTGGCGGCGGTCAAGAAATGCGGCCACATGGGCGGCAAGGTGCTGGTGCCGACCCAGGAGGCGGTACAGAAGCTGATCGCCGCGCGCCTTGCGGCCGACGTCATGGGGGTGCCGACCCTGCTGCTGGCGCGCACCGACTCGGAGGCAGCCAACCTGATTACCTCGGACGTGGATGACTACGACCGTCCCTTTCTCACCGGCGAGCGTACCTCCGAGGGCTTCTATCGGGTCAAGAACGGGCTCGAGCAGGCGATCGCCCGAGGGCTCGCCTATGCGCCCTATGCCGATCTGGTGTGGTGCGAGACCGGGACCCCGGATCTGGGCTTCGCCCGCGAGTTCGCCCAGGCGGTGCTGGCCGAGAATCCCAACAAGCTGCTGGCCTACAACTGTTCGCCCTCGTTCAACTGGAAGAAGAATCTGGATGAAAAGACCATTGCGCAGTTTCAGGACGAGCTGTCGGACATGGGCTACAAATACCAGTTCATCACCCTGGCTGGCATCCACAACATGTGGTTCAACATGTTCGATCTGGCGTATGACTACGCCCGTGGCGAGGGCATGCGGCATTACGTCGAGAAGGTTCAAGAACCCGAGTTCGCTGCGCGCGACAAGGGCTATACCTTCGTCTCGCACCAGCAGGAAGTGGGTGCCGGCTACTTCGACGATATCACCACGGTGATCCAGGGTGGCAACTCGTCGGTCACCGCGCTGACGGGCTCCACCGAAGAGGCCCAGTTCGCCTGAGGGGCATCGGGCGATGGGACGTTACCTGCTGGGGTATTCCCGCTCCCTGGACGGTCCGTCTGGCGTGGTGCCGTCACAGGCCGAGGGCGCGGGTCAGCTGGCGCAGGCGCGTGCCATCGCCCAGGCCATTCTGGAGTCCTTCGATCGTCACTTCCGGATCTTCCGGGAGGTGACCCGCCGCGCCCGACGGCATTTCATCGACGGCAACTGGCAGGCGGCACGGGAAGACAGCGCGCTGCGGATCAGTCTCTACGATCGCCGGGTGCGCGAGGCGATCGCCCTGTTGCGCGAGCGCTTCGGGCTGCATACCGCCGAGCACGAGTTGTGGCAGGAGATCAAGTTCCAGTATCTGGGCCTGCTCTATGAGCACCGTCAGCCGGAACTGGCCGAGACCTTCTACAACTCGGTGTTCGTCGGGCTGTTCCATCGGCGTTACTACAACAACGACCACATCTTCGTTCGGCCGGCGGTCTCCACCGAGCGTATCGAGGGAGAGCAGCCCGCCTATCGCAGCTACTATCCGACGCAGGAGGGTTGGGCGAGGGTGCTCGACCGTCTGTTGCGGGACATCGATCCGGGCCTGCCCTACGAGAACCGTCGGCGCGATCTCTGTCATCTGCTGCAGGCGGTACGGCAACTGCCGCTGCCGCCGGCCGGGCTGACCCGCCACTTCCAGGTCCAGGTGCTGCGGTCGGTCTTCTATCGCAACAAGGCGGCCTATGTGGTGGGGCGGGTGATCAACGGCGCCGAACGCCATCCCTTCGTGCTGCCGTTGCTGAGGACGCCCCAGGGCCGGGTACGGGTGGATGCCCTGGTGACCGAACCCGACGATGTCGCCAACGTGTTCAGCTTCGCCCGGGCCTACTTCATGGCCGATTGCGAGGTGCCATCGGCGGTGGTGCGCTTTCTGCTCTCCTGTCTGCCGGGCAAGTCCGCCGCCGACCTCTATACCGCCATCGGCTTCCACAAGCAGGGCAAGGCGGAGTTCTATCGGGATTTTCTCGATCATCTGCGCAATTCCAGCGACCGGCTGCAGGTGGGCGCCGGGGATCGCGGGGATGGTGATGCTGGTGTTCACGCTGCCTTCCTATCCCTATGTGTTCAAGGTGATCCGCGATCGCTTCCCGGCGGTCAAGCGGATCAGCGAGGCGGAGGTGGTCGCCAAGTATCGTTTCGTCAAGCGCCAGGATCGGGTGGGACGGATGGCCGACACCTGGGAGTTCTCGCATGCGGCCTTTCCCATCGACCGCTTCGACCCGGCATTGCTGGAGGAACTGCTCGAGGCGGCACCCGGGAAGGTGTGCGTGGAAGGCGATCAGGTGGTGATTCGGCACCTGTTCATCGAGCGCCGTCTCAATCCGCTGAACCTCCATCTGGAACGGACAGACGATGCCACCCTGCAGCGGGCGATGTGCGAATACGGCAATGCCCTGAGAGAGATCGCGGCGGCAGGGATCTTTCCGGGCGATCTGCTGCTCAAGAACTTCGGGGTGACCCGGCACGGGCGGGTGATCTTCTACGACTACGACGAGATCGTGCCGATCGAGGCGTGTCGTTTTCGTCGCATTCCCGAGCCCCGGACGCCCGAACAGGAAATGGCCGCGGAGCCCTGGTATTCGGTGGCGGAGAACGATGTCTTCCCGGAGGAGTTCGGTACCTTTCTGATGACTGATCCGCGCTGGCGTCGCGCCTTCACCGAGCAGCACGGCGATCTGCTGCGTCCGGAGACCTGGCAGGCCATTCAGGCGGCCGTGCAGGCAGGAGAGGTAGCCGATGTCTTTCCCTATCGTTCGGAGATCCGCTTCTCTTTTGGATAAGCGAGCTGTATCGACGTATTAGCAGGGTCGATCCCCTATGCGGCGCCCTTGTGGCAGACTCCGCGCCACTCTGGAATCCCCCATCTAACTCCCATGACGGGTAGCGCACACCCCTGATCATGGGAAACCGGGTAGGATGGGTTGAGCTGTGCGAAACCCATCGAACGCGGTCTGAAGCGGTGGGTTTCGCTACGCCCAACCCACCCTACGCAGAGCGTAGCCGGTTGGGAACACCAAGTATTTCCACTCTAATTATTCAAGGAGCAAGCCATGCGACTGATTCTCCTCGGCGCACCCGGTGCCGGCAAGGGCACGGTAGCCAAGATGCTGACCGAAATCGATGGTTCGGTGCAGATTTCCACCGGCGACATCCTGCGTGCCGCGGTGAAGGAAGGCACCGAACTGGGCAAGCAGGCAGAGGCCTACATGAAGGCCGGTGACTTGGTGCCGGACGAGCTGATCATGGGCATCATGGAAGAGCGGCTGCAGGAAGACGACTGCAAGGCCGGCTTTCTCCTCGACGGCTTTCCGCGCACCATTCCCCAGGCCGAGGCGCTCAAGGCCCTGCTGGAGAAGCTGGGTATCGAGCTGCAGGCGGCGGTCAACCTGAACGTGCCCCGCGAGGTGATCCTCGACCGCCTGACCACCCGTCGTACCTGCGAGGACTGCGGCGCCATCTACAACGTCAAGAGCAACCCGCCCAAGGTCGAGGGCGTGTGCGACAAGTGTGGCGGCAAGGTGGTACAGCGCGCCGACGAGACCGAAGAAGCGATCTCCAAGCGTCTCGACGTCTTCAATGAGCAGACCGCGCCCCTGGTCGGCTTCTACGAGAAGGAAGGCCTGCTGCTGGATGTGAATGCCACCTCCAGCGACGAGGTGGTCAAGACCATTCGCGAGCACCTGGGCGTCTGAGCGGCTCTCTTCGCTGCTATTAAAGAAAGCCCGGCTCTGCCGGGCTTTCTGCGTTATGACGCCTGATAAAAAACCTCGATTCCGCTATTGGCACAAGCTTTTTGTGCCATTGCCTTCCGGAGTGGCATGCTGTGTCGCTGAACCGCGATATCAATCGAGAAGGAGGACGATATGCGCATCATCCTGTTGGGCCCCCCGGGGGCCGGCAAGGGCACTCAGGCCCAGTTCATCTGCGAGCGTTACGGCATTCCCCAGATCTCCACCGGCGACATGTTGCGCGCGCATGTCAAGAAGGGCACCGAGCTGGGCAAGGCGGCAAAGAAGATCATGGACGAGGGCGGACTGGTCTCCGACGACATCATCATCGCCATGGTGAAAGAGCGCATCAAGGAGCCCGATTGCGCCAACGGCTATCTGTTCGATGGCTTCCCGCGCACCATTCCCCAGGCCGAGGCGATCAAGGAGGCCGGTATTCCCATCGATGCCGTGGTCGAGATCGAGGTGCCCGACGAGGAGATCGTCAAGCGCATGTCCGGCCGCCGTGTCCACCTGCCTTCCGGGCGTACCTATCACGTCATCTACAACCCGCCCAAGGTCGAGGGCAAGGACGATGTCACCGGCGAGGATCTGATCCAGCGCGATGACGACAAGGAAGAGACCGTGCGCCAGCGCCTCAAGGTCTACCACGAGCAGACCGAGCCGTTGATCGACTTCTATACCAGGGAGGCCGAGGCCGGGAACCTGAAATATGTGAAGGTGAGCGGCATGGGCTCGGTGGAAGCGGTGCGTGACGCCATCTTTGCCGGCCTCGAAGGCTGACGGCAAGGGGAGGCTTTCTGCTATGCTAGGCGCTTGTTTCACGCATTGCAGGAGGCCTCTGGATGGCCGTCATCGATCTGAATGAAGAGAATTTTGAAAAGACCATCACCGAAAACGATTTCGTGATCGTCGACTTCTGGGCCCCGTGGTGTGGCCCTTGTCGCTCCTTCGCGCCGACCTACGAAAAGGTGTCGGAAGAGTTCCCCGACATCGTGTTTGCCAAGGTGAATACCGAAGAAGAACAAGCTATTGCCGCACACTTCCAGATTCGTTCCATCCCCACCCTGATGATCTTTCGCGAGAAGGTCATCATCTACAGCGAGGCCGGCGCCCTGCCCGAGTCGGCATTCCGTGAACTGGTGACCAAGGCCGGTGAGCTGGACATGGCCGAGGTGCATCGTCAGATCGCCGAGCAGCAACAACAGCAGGGCGATGCCCAGGGCTGATTGAACGACGGGGCCGGTCGTCCGGCCGGCCCCCTCTGATGCAGTGTGCAGGGCTCACTGCAACCTCTTCAAGCAAATACACGCCGTAGAGGATGGGGTGAGGGACGAACCGCACTGGTTACCTCGCCACAGACCTTTTCCCACGATCAGCGGGGTGAATCAGCGCCTCGTGGTGGCTGGATGACGCCGTTCCGGCAGGCGCAGGGACAGGGGCGCCTGCGCCGCCAGAGCCTGTATACTGCATGGCCATGCAAATGACCTGGCCCCGATTTCTGCATCGTCTCCTCGACCGCCAGCCCACGGTGGGGCGGCTGGTTTCGCTGTGTGAGGAGAACTACGATCTGCTGCTCCGACTGGTGCCGGAACTGCGGCAGATGGAAGGGGACTACCGCGCCCGTTGTCCGGGGCACGCCGATCTGCACCTCACGATCCTGGAGCGGGGCCGGTATACCACCCTGCTGCGCCTGACCTATCGTTTCGAGGACGGGCGCGACGCCGCCGAGCCTGATGCGGTGCTGCGGGTCTACCACGATGCGAGGGAGGTGGAAGCGGTGGCGTTGCGCCAGTCGGTGCTGTCCACGGGCAATCTCTACGAGGCCCCCGCGCTGGCCAACAAGTGGCAGCTCAATTGGTTCGTCACCAAGTGGCTTGGGTTTTGCGTTTCCCTGGACTATCGCTTCGAGAACTATGCCCAGGAACCCGTCGAGGTGGTCAGCTGAGTTGGCGGGGTGGTCCCGAAGGTCCTGCCATGGCTCGAACGCTCGGCTATCGTCGGTCGTGGGGCGGCTTCAGCCGCGACGGAGAGATCTGTCGGGCCCAAAGGCCCTCCGGCTTGAACCTTGTCCTGTTGCCGGTGGTGGGAGCGGCTTCAGCCGCGACAGAAGCAGGGCGACGAGCCCGGCTTCCTCCTTCAACCGGCGGGCGGGCGCAATTCCTCGAATTCTCGCTGCAGCAGTTCCGGGTGGTCGCAGTTCAACTCCACCAGTCGTCGCAGCCGAGAGGCATCGTCGAGATCGATCCGGACGGTGCGCAGCGCGATCCGCTCCCCTGCGGTGCGGCAGACCGACACTTTCATGCGAATCATGAATTCGGGATCCTCGCTCAGGGCGATATCGATGATCCCTTGGGTTCCGACGGCAGGAGGCCGTGTTCCGGGCCTCAAGTAAACCAGTGCGCCGGCCAGTGAGATGTCCTGCAGGCTGCCCGGGTAGTTCTTGCCGTCGGCCACCAGGAGGGTGGGGCGATCGAGGATGATTCGTTGGAAATGGCGTCTCTCGGTTTCCGTCACATGCACGTCCTTGCGGTTTCCTTCCGGTGTTACCCGGATACGATGTTGCGCTGTCGATCGTCGGCAAAGGTCTTGCTTCTCAGTGTAGCGGCAGTCTTGCTCACATGTTGAGCCCCTCGGAAACGGTTCCCTCGCGCCGCTCCTTGGGGCGGATGCGCGCGGTTTTCACCCGATTGTCCTGAGTCTGCAGGATGTCGATGGGGTAGCCGTTGATCAGCAATGAGGTGCCCGGCTCCGGCAGGCTCTGCAGGTGTTCCACGATCAGCCCGTTGAGTGTGTTGGGGCCGTCGGTCGGCAGGTCCCAGTGGAGGGTGCGCACCAGCTCGCGCAGGCTTGCCGAGCCATCCACCAGATAGCTCCCATCCGGCTGCGGTGTCACATCGGCCAGGCTGTCGGAAGGGTCGGTAGCGAACTCTCCGACGACCTCCTCGAGCAGGTCGGCCATGGTGACCAGACCCAGGATGTCGCCGTATTCGTCCACCACCAGGCCGGCACGTCGGCGGCTGCGCTGGAAGTTGTGGAGCTGGTCGTAGAGCGAGGTCCCCTTGGGGATGAAATAGGGCTCGCGGATCAACGCGCGGAGTTCCTCGTGGGTCAATCCATCGCTGTCCAGCGCGGCCTTCAGGATGGTGCGGGAGTGCAGGAACCCCAGCACATGATCGATACTGCCCTCGTAGACCAGTATCCGGGTGTAGGGCAGCTGTTGCAGTTGCTCGAGGATGACACTGATCGGCGCCTCGATGTCGATCCCGTCGATCTCGGTGCGAGGGACCATGATGTCCTCGACCTTGACCTTCTCGAGGTCGAGCAGCGCGAGCAACATCTGCTGGTGTTGTTGCGGGATCATGCTGCCGGCCTCGTTGACCACGGTGCGCAGTTCCTCCCGGCTGAGCAGGTCGGGACCCCGGTGTTCCGGATCGACCCCGAACAGGCGCAGCACCGAGTTCGCCATCAGGTTGACCACCCATACCAGGGGGAACAGCAGGCGCAGCAGGGGCGTATAGAGCCAGGCCGCCGGAAATGCCAGCCGTTCGGGCTGCAATGCGGCGAGGGTCTTGGGCGCCACCTCGGAAAAGATGAGCACCACCAGGGTCAGGAGGCCGGCGGCCAGCGGAATGGCGCCTTCTCCACCGAGCCGAATGGCGATCAGGGTAGCCAGGGAAGAGGCCAGGATGTTGACGAAGTTGTTGCCGAGCAGAATCAGGCCAATGAGACGGTCGGGCTGGGCGAGCAGCCGCTCGGCGAGCCGCGCGCCGGCGTGTCCATCGCGGGCGAGGTGCTTCAACCGGTATCGGTTGAGCGTCATCAGGGCGGTTTCCGAACCGGAGAAGAAGGCCGACAGGGCCAGCAGCAGGATCAGGGCGCCGAAGAGGGCGCCGAGGGGTATGTCGTCCAAGGTAGGAGGCTCTTGTTGCCAGTCCCGCTATTTCTAGGGGCTGTCGGAAGGGGTGTCAAGGCATTCTCAGGAATAACGGAAACCTGCAAGATGACGTAATTTTGACATTTGCGCCATCCGGTGTTTAACTTCCCGAGGAAGGGGGTTCTTTTCTCGAAGGGAATCGCGCGGGGCGCCACAGAGCGGGCGCTGACCAGGATAGGGGACGAGGATGGCGGACACGACAGACATCACGCTGGCAGCGGCCACGGCGTTGCTGGTGATTCCGGACGAAGAAACAAGAGGCTATCTGAAGAACATACTGGAATTCGTTGATTGCAAAGTCGAAATTCCAGAGAACCCAGATCAGCTCGAGGGTCTGCTCAAGACCAGTGCCGACCGCAGTGTGACGGTATTCCTCAGCCCGGCCCTGCCGACCGAGGCGCGCAACGACTGGCTGCGTGCGATCGAGCGGTGTGAGGTGCGTCCGGCCCTGGTGCAGGTCAATCACAGTGGCAGTGACGAGATGCTGGTGAGCGGGGATGTGATGACCGTGCTGAGCGTTCCCACCCAGCTCGAATCGGTCATCTCGGTGCTCCACCGCTCCCAGGTCTTCTCCGAGAACCAGCGTCTTGGCGAGGGCCCGCGGCGTCCGGTGGAACTGTTTCGCAGCCTCTCCGGCAACAGCCGGGCGACTCGTGCCATCAACAAGATGATCGAACAGGTCGCCGACAGCGAGGCCACCGTGCTGATCCTCGGCGAGTCGGGTACCGGCAAGGAGGTGGTGGCGCGCAAGCTGCATTACCATTCCAAGCGGCGGGGCAAACCCTTCGTGCCGGTCAACTGCGGCGCCATTCCGGGCGATCTGCTCGAGAGCGAACTCTTCGGTCACGAGAAGGGGGCCTTCACCGGCGCCATCTCGGCCCGTCAGGGGCGCTTCGAGATGGCCGAAGGGGGCACCCTGTTCCTCGACGAGATCGGGGACATGAGCATGCACATGCAGGTCAAGTTGTTGCGCGTGCTGCAAGAGCGAACCTTCGAGCGGGTCGGCAGCAACAAGACCATCCACTGCAATGTGCGAATCATCGCGGCAACCCATCGCGACCTGGAACA
The DNA here is from genome assembly GCA_003696905.1 of Gammaproteobacteria bacterium. Classification (GTDB taxonomy): domain Bacteria; phylum Pseudomonadota; class Gammaproteobacteria; order Chromatiales; family Chromatiaceae; genus MONJU. The sequence goes on from RFHJ01000216.1 coordinate 18,232, forward strand.
GTCGATCCGCGAGGGCAAGTTCCGCGAGGACCTGTTCTATCGCCTCAATGTCTTCCCCATCGAGGTACCCCCCCTGCGCGAACGGGTCGAGGACATCCCGGTACTGGTGGCCGATCTGATCGCCCGGATCGAGCATGAAAAGCGGGGCTCGGTCCGGCTGACGCCCGCGGCGGTCACTGCGCTGACCCATTACAGCTGGCCGGGCAATGTGCGCGAGCTGGCCAATCTGATGGAGCGGCTGGCCATCCTCTATCCCTATGGTGTCGTGGACGTGGCCGATCTGCCGGAGAAGTTTCGTGCCGGCATCACGTTGCCGCCCCAGACAACGGCAGCGGAAGAGGAGTTGCCTCAGGTCACGGTGGCCGGGGCGCAGCCCGGCACGGTCACCACGGTGCCACGACTGCCGCCGGAGGGCATCGATCTGAAGGCCTATCTCGCGGATGTGGAGCAGAGTCTCATTCGCCAGGCCCTGGAGGAATCCGACGGCGTCGTGGCCCATGCCGCCAAGAAATTGCAGATGCGGCGTACCACCCTGGTAGAGAAACTCCGCAAATACGGCATGCAACGTGCCAACGAGATGGCATAGCCGGGCGTCGAAGTCTTGACTCCACGCGATGACTAAATCTGCAACTCATTGATTAACAATAAAAAGTAGTTTCGGCACGCCTCTTGCTACCTCCTGTTCGAACGAACAACAACGACAGGATGGCATTGCATGGGCATGTCCACTGCGCAAAGTCTCGATACCAGTGCCTCCCTCAGTGAGGCCTTTCACGCCTTCAATGAGGCATCGGCGCAATTGGCCGAGGCCTACGGGCGCCTGGAAGGACAGGTTGCCCGGCTCGCCGCGGAACTGGCCCAGAGCCGCGTCGCGCATAGTGGGGAACGGCAGGAGAAGCGGCAACTGGCCGATCGCCTGAGTGCCTTGCTGGAGGTGCTGCCGGCGGCAGTGGTGCTGGTGGATGGTCGAGGTCGGGTGGACCGCTTCAACCCGGTGGCGGAGGGGCTGTTCCCGGGCCTGAGCTGGGGCAGGCGTTGGCACGAGGTGCGCGACGAGCATCTGGCCAGCCAGGTGGCCGATGGCGACTGGCTGCTGCGCGATGGTCGTCATCTCAGTGTATCGGCCCGTGAGCTCGGCGACGGTGGGAGCATTCTCCTGATGATCGACGACACCGAACAGCGAGCGCTGGAAGAACGGGCTCGCCGCCAGGACCGACTGGCCGACATGGGCGAGATGGCGGCACAGCTGGCGCACCAGATCCGTACCCCGCTGGCGACCGCCCTGCTCTATGGTGGTCAGTTGGCCCGTCCAGAACTCAGCGACGCCCAGCGACGTCAGTTCGCCGCCACCCTGGTGGAAGGGCTGAAGCATACCGAACGGCTGGTCGCCGACATGCTGGCCTTCAGCCGCGGCGGTCAGTTTCAGCCGGTTCCCGTCCAGTTGCGCAGCCTGGTCGAGCACGCATTGGATACCCTGCACCCACGTTTTCAGGCACTGCACACCGAGCTCATTCTGGATATCGACGAGCAGATCGATGACGGCCTGCTCGGCAACGGCGACGCATTGATCGGGGTCATTACCAATCTGCTGGAGAATGCCCTCGATCATGCGGGCGAGGGGGCCTGCATTCGGGTGGAGTTGCGCGGTGACGCACGGGAACTACGGCTGCGGGTGGAAGACGACGGCCCCGGTATTCCCGCCGACCTGCGCCGGCAGATCTTCGATCCCTTCTTTACCACCCGCGAGCGCGGTACCGGACTGGGGCTCGCCGTGGCCCAGTCGACGGTGCTGGCCCATGGGGGCAGCCTGGAGGCCTGCGACTCGGCCCTGGGCGGTGCCTGTTTCCGTGTCATCCTGCCCGCAAGTGCCCGCAACGAGGCACCGGGCGCCAGCCACCAAGGAGAGGCCTGATGAATGTTGCGCGTATCCTGGTCGTCGAGGACGACAGTGCCCTGGCCCAGGCGCTGGGCGACACCCTGTCCCTGTCCGGTCACGAAGTGCTGCGGGCGACCGACGGGGAGCAGGCCCTGGCATTACTGGAGCGCGAGCCGGTCGACCTGGTGCTGACCGACGTGCAGATGCGGCCCATGGACGGCCAGACCCTGTTGCGCAACCTGCGCAGCCGCTATGCGGAGCTGCCGGTGCTGATGATGACCGCCTATGGGACGGTGGAGCAGGCGGTGACCGCGATGAAGATGGGGGCGGTGGACTACCTCGCCAAACCCTTCGAGGTGGACGACCTGCTGGAGAAGGTGGCGCGTTTTCTGCCCCGCAACGGCACGATCCAGCCGCAGATGATCGCCGAGGATCTGCGCACCCGGGAACTGGCGGAGCTGGCGCGCCGGGTCGCCGGCAGCGAGGCCACGGTGATGATCGGGGGCGAGTCGGGTACCGGCAAGGAGGTCCTGGCCCGTTTCATCCATGAGCATTCGCCGCGGGCCGACGGCCCCTTCGTGGCGATCAACTGCGCGGCCATTCCCGAGAACATGCTCGAGGCGGTGCTGTTCGGCTACGAGAAGGGCGCCTTCACCGGCGCATTGCGTGCCTCGGCCGGCAAGTTCGAGCAGGCCCAGGGCGGTACCCTGCTGCTGGACGAGATCTCGGAGATGAGCCTGCCGTTGCAGGCCAAGCTGCTGCGGGTATTGCAGGAACGCGAGGTGGAGCGGATCGGCGGGCGCGAGACCATCCAGTTGGATGTCCGGGTGCTCGCCACCAGCAACCGTCATCTGCGTGAGGAGGTGGCGGCGGGCCGCTTCCGCGAGGATCTCTTCTACCGGCTGAACGTCTTTCCCATCACCCTGCCGGCCCTGCGAGATCGGCCCAGGGACATCCTGCCGCTGGCCCGTCATCTGCTGGCGCGTCATCTGCGGCCTGGTCAGGCAATGCCGACGCTGTTGCCCGAGGCCGAGGCCCGCCTGCTGGCACACGACTGGCCCGGCAATGTGCGTGAGCTGGACAACCTCATGCAGCGGGCGCTGATCATGTGTGACGGAGAGCAGGTGCGTGCGGCAGACATCCTTTTCGAGGCGGAGCAGGCGGCCCAGCCGGCCGCACGGACCGCCAGCGCGCCCACGCCGCCGGCGCCGAAACGGCTCAATGACGATCTGCGGTCGGTGGAAGAACAACTGATCATCGACGCCCTGCGTACCGGCGGCAGCAAGAAGGAGGCGGCGAACATCCTCGGCATTAGCCCCCGGACCCTGCGCTACAAGCTACAGAAGCTGCGGGAGGCGGGGGTGTCCTTGCCATGAAGAAGGTGGGCACCACCTTTCTGGCCCACTTCTTGCGACATGGGTTCGAAGAAACGGCAACACGACGGAATTACAGCGTAAACAGAGGGTTTGGCACATGAGCACACCGGAGATTTCCCAGGTTCTGGCGCAGATGCGCGTCCTCGCCGCGCAGGCGGGTGCCCCCGCCGTCAACGAATCGTCGCCGGCGAAGGGCGGCAGTTTTCAGCAGTTGCTCACCGAGTCCATCGGCAAGGTGAACGATCTGCAACAGCAGGCGAGCTCTCTGAAGACTGCCTTCGAGCGAGGGGACGACAACGTGGATCTGGCGCAGGTGATGATTGCCACCCAGAAGGCGGGGTTGGCCTTCACCGCCATGGCCGAGGTGCGCAACAAGCTGGTCGATGCCTATCGCGATGTCATGAACATGCCGTTGTGATGGCACCGAGAGCAACGAGGTAG
>RFHJ01000217.1 GCA_003696905.1 Gammaproteobacteria bacterium
CATGGAAACCAGGTCTACTCACAGTCATTGCCCCGGGGTCGGAGTCGTTTCCGAGCATACCGGAGGGTTGGCTTTGGTGCTGTCGAACGACTCCGACCCCTGACACACTCCGCTTTGCGGTTCCTTGCGTCCTTTGCGGTCAGCGGTTTTCCACCCTAACTTGGATGACGGGGCCCTGGTGTGTCACGGGAGCGGCCCAACGGACCCCGATCGTCAGTGCGTGACCTTGGGCCGAATGTCGAACTTCAGCTCGTCGTTCTCGAGCGTGACTCGGACCTCGCCCCCTTGTGAAAGGTCACCGAAGAGCAGATCCTCGGCCAACGGCTTCTTGATCTTCTCCCGGATCAGGCGCGCCATGGGGCGGGCACCCATCAAGGGATCGTGTCCGTGCCTGGCCAACCATTCCCGCACCGGTTTGTCCACCGCAAGGGTGACCCCTTTCTCCGCCAACTGCTGCTCCAGCTCGAAGAGGAACTTGTCCACCACATGGCTGATGGTGGCCTCGTCCAGCGGGGCGAACTGGATGATGGCATCCAGACGGTTGCGGAACTCGGGGGTGAAGGTCTTTTCGATGACCTGCATGCCATCACTGCTGTGATCCTGCGGCGTGAAACCGATGGAGCGACGCGAGATCTCCCCGGCACCCGCGTTGGTGGTCATTACCAGGATGACATTACGGAAATCCGCCTTGCGGCCATTGTTGTCGGTCAAGGTACCGTGGTCCATCACCTGCAACAGCAGGTTGAACACATCCGGATGGGCCTTTTCGATCTCGTCGAGCAGCAGCACGGCATGCGGGTGCTTGTTGATCTCCTCGGTCAGCAGCCCGCCCTGATCGAAGCCCACATAGCCCGGCGGCGCACCGATCAGACGCGACACCGTATGCCGCTCCATGTACTCGGACATGTCGAAACGAATCAACTGCATGCCCAGCACGCGGGCCAGCTGGCGGGTCACTTCGGTCTTGCCCACGCCGGTGGGACCGGCGAAGAGGAAGGAACCAATGGGTTTTTCCTCCTGGCCCAGCCCCGAACGGTTCATGCGGATCGCAGCGGACAGCGCCTCGATCGCCGGATCCTGACCGAACACCACCATCTGCAGATCACGGGTCAGGTTCCTGAGTGCCTCGGTATCAGTCGTCGAGACCTTGCGTGGCGGGATACGCGCGATCTTGGCGACGATCGCCTCCACCTCGCCGACGCCGATGGTTTTCTTGCGCCTCGAAGGGGCCAGCAACTGGTTGGCCGCCCCGGCCTCGTCGATCACATCGATGGCCTTGTCGGGCAGATGCCGATCGTTGATGTACTTGGAGGCCAGTTCGGCGGCCGCACGCAGCGCCCGCGCCGAATACTTCACCTGATGGTGCTCCTCGAAGCGCGTCTTCAGGCCCTTGAGGATCTGGATGGTCTCTTCCACCGAGGGCTCCTCGATGTCGACCTTCTGGAAACGCCGGGTCAGCGCCCGATCCTTCTCGAAGATACCGCGATACTCCTGATAGGTGGTCGATCCGATACAGCGAAGATCACCATTGGCGAGCATGGGCTTGATCAGGTTCGAGGCATCCATGACGCCACCGGAGGCCGCGCCCGCACCGATGATGGTGTGGATCTCGTCGATGAACAGGACCGCCTCGGGCTGAGCCTTGAGCTCGGCCAGCACCGCCTTGAGGCGCTTCTCGAAGTCGCCCCGGTACTTGGTGCCAGCCACCAGGCTGCCCAGGTCCAGCGCATAGAGGGTACTGTTGGCGAGCACCTCGGGCACCTCGCCCTCGACGATGCGCCGCGCCAGGCCCTCGGCGATGGCCGTCTTGCCGACCCCGGCCTCGCCCACCAGCAGGGGATTGTTCTTGCGCCGCCGGCACAGAATCTGGATGGTACGCTCCACCTCGCGACGGCGGCCGATCAGCGGATCGATCTTGCCGGCACGGGCCAGCTCGTTCAGGTTGGTGGCCCAGGTGGAGAGCGCGCTGCCTTCCCCCTCTTTCTCCTCGGATTCGGCGGGCACCTCGCCTTCGCTGCGCTGATGCTCGGAATCGCTGGCCACCTTCGAAATCCCATGGGAAATGTAGTTCACCACGTCGAGCCGGGTGATGCCCTGCTTCTCGAGGAAATAGACCGCCTGGGAATCCTGCTCGCTGAAGATGGCCACCAGTACGTTGGCGCCGCTCACCTCGGTCTTCTCCGACGATTGCACATGGAAGACCGCACGCTGCAGTACCCGCTGGAAGCCCAGGGTGGGTTGGGTTTCGCGGTCCTCACCGGAGGGTATTCGGGGGGTGGTCTCCTCGAGGAACTCCACCAGGTCCTTGCGCAGCGTCGGAATGTCGGCCGCGCAGGCACGCAACACCTCCGCGGCAGTGGGATTGTCCAGCAATGCCAACAGCAGGTGTTCGATGGTCATGAACTCGTGCTGCTGTTCCCGGGCCTCGCGAAAGGCCTGGTTGAGGGTGAATTCGAGTTCCTTGCTTAACATCTTGCGAACACCTGCGTAAAAAAATCCATCCTAAATAGACCGCCGGATGGCGATAAAAAATCCCTCAGGCCTCTTCCATGTCGCACAGCAGGGGATGTTGGTTGGCGCGGGAGAACTCGTTCACCTGATTCACCTTGGTTTCGGCGATCTCACGGGTGAAGACTCCACAGACACCCACGCCACGCGTGTGCACGTGCAGCATGATACGGGTCGCCTTCTCACGATCCATGTGAAAGAAGTGCTCGAGCACATGCACGACGAACTCCATTGGAGTGTAGTCGTCATTCAGCAGAATGACCTTGTACATCGGCGGGCGCTTGAGCTTCGGTTTCGCCGGCTCGACCGCAAGTCCGCCATCATCCGGTATCTGATCGTCTTTGCTGCTCATTGCTTTCTTGGGTTCAGGCATCTCCGGTACAAGGGGTTATTCTGAACCATCGCAGATGGGTTGCAAACGCAGGGATTCAAGGGCATTCGTCCTGTGGAAACTGTAGCAAAACTCGCCCTCGCCGGACTGCCATCAGTACATTAGAAGGTACAAATCTATTGAAAATACAGTCACTTGTTTGACCCCGACGCGCCAGCGACTATACTCGGCACACGATGTGTCGCAGGGCCGCCATCCCAAAACAACAGTCAGGCCGCCCATTCGGCGCATCGCTGCAGCAAACCCCATGGGAGGACTGACGATGGTTACTGGTGTGGTGAAATGGTTCAACAATGCAAAGGGTTACGGCTTCGTGACCCCGGACGAGGGTGATCAGGACATCTTCGTCCATTTCAGCGCCATCGAGATGGATGGCTACCGTACCCTCAAGGAAGGGCAACGAGTCGAGTTCGAGGTGGAGGAGGGCCCGAAAGGGCTGCATGCACTCAAGCTACACACGGTGCAATCTGCCGTTGCCTGAGTGACACGCCATCGCGGGATGGCACAGGCCCTGGCGGGGCTCCCCGCCAGGGCTTTTATTTGAGTGGTGCGACGGCCTTCGCCCCCGCGCCCGCTCTCCGCGCCGCGGCCTGGAACTGCTGTCGCAGATCGATCAATGTTTCGGGCGCTTCCGGATTGCCGATCAATACCGGATGGGGCCGGTATCGCGGATTCACGATGCTCCGACCGGGATCGAAGCCATCGAAGCCGATCCCGGCCAGGTCCAGCCAGGTAAAGATGAAGTCGGACAGGCTGTAGAGCCGACGGACCATTCGCTCGGGCACAGCCACCGGATTGCGGCGCTTCCAGCTCTCGCTGCGCCAGATCAGGAAGGGCACGCTGTACATCGGCAGCGTGGGCGCCTTTTCGTTACGTCCGGCAAAGGGGCGGCCGGGGAAATCGTAGACCTCTTCCCCATGATCGGCGAAATAGACCAGGAAGCCGTTCGCTCCGCTCTCCTTCAGGCGCTGAATCAGCCCCGCGACCACGAAATCGTTGTACCGCACGGCGTTGTCATAGTCGTTGTATTCCCGCCGCTGACGGGCCTTGTGCAACCAGCGTGGCGTGTCGGGCCGACCCTCGAAGACGTTGAAACTATCGGGATAACGATAGCGGTAGGCCCGGTGGGTCCCGATCAGATGAACCAGGATGAACTTCTTCGGCACCTCGTTGTGCAGGATGTCCTCGAAGGGGCGGAAGACCACCTCGTCGTAGCGCGCCGAGTTCTGCGATCGGTTGTTGTTGAGATAGATCTGCTCGTCCGCCTGCTTCGAGAAGGTGGTGAGCAGGGTATTGCGCCGCGTCTGGGTCTGCTGATTGGTGATCCAGTAAGTGCGATAGCCCGCCTGCTTCATGATCTCGATCAGGGTCGGGCTCTCCAGGTAGCGCTTCGGATGTCGCTGGTCGGCGAAGGAGAGCACCTGCTCCAGCGATTCGATGGTGTAGGGTCGCGCGGCATAGACCTGGTCGAACACCAGCAGCTCCGGGGCCAGCGCCGACAACCTGGGCGTGGTGTTGCGCCAATAGCCATACAGCCCCATCCGGCGGCTGTTGGTGGACTCGCCGATCACCAGCACCAGGGTATTGGCGGTATCGCGATTCCGGTCGATCAGCCCCGGCAGTGTCCGATGGCCCGCCTGGCTCAGCAGCCGGTTCTCGGTGGCCTGCAACGCGTCGCGGTATTTGGCATAGCCGATCACCAGCTGCCAGGGCGCCACCGGCTCCATGTGATCGGCCTGGATGCGCAGGGCCAGCTCCGGCGGCGCACCCTTCAATGCCCAGGGTCCCAGGCCGGGCCAGAACACCGCCACCAGGAGCCCGATTGCCAGTATCAGTCGGGGTGTGGGCCGCATCTGCAGGCCACGCAGACGGCGCCACATCAGCCAGGGGACCAGCGAATAGACGGCGAGCGCCGGCAGCATCCACCAGGCGAAATAGGACTCCAGATATTCGCTGGACTCCGCCCAGTTCGACTCGAACAGGGTGAAGATCACCCCTTGGGAGAACTCCTGGTGATAGATCGCCAGATAGCCCAGTGAGACCAGCGAGGTGAGCCAGACCACCAGCCCAATGATCCCGGCGATCGTCCTGCCATGGCGCGGCAACAGCAGCACCGGCACCAGCCACAGCAGACTCATCAGCAATGACTGCGCCACGCCGAAGAAATCGGCGATCCCGCTGGCATAGATAATGGCCTGCTCCACCACCGAGAAGTAGGCGAAGAACAGGTAGTACGCCAACAGGCTGCGCCAGCCGCCACCCCCTCTCTCAGTTGCCCTATCCATGCCCGGTGCACCTCGGGGACGCCGGGTTGGGCGATCCCGCATCACTCGGATGTCTCGGCTGAAGCCGCTTCCACAGGCCCGGAGAGCTTTCTCCAGGGCAGTAGGATGCGGTGAGCTCCGCGAACCGCATCAAGGGCGGTTCCACATGATCATCCAGGGCAGGGGCACCCCGCCGATTCACAGATGCGAGATCATGGCGTCGCCGAACTGCGAGCAACTCAGCAGGGTCGCGCCCTCCATCAGCCGTTCGAGGTCGTAGGTCACCGTCTTGGCACTGATGGTCTCACCCATCGCCTTGATGATCAGATCGGCCGCCTCGGTCCATCCCATGTGGCGCAACATCATCTCGGCGGAGAGGATCAGCGAACCGGGATTGACCTTGTCCTGACCCGCGTACTTGGGCGCGGTGCCGTGGGTGGCCTCGAACATGGCCACCGTGTCGGAGAG
>RFHJ01000218.1 GCA_003696905.1 Gammaproteobacteria bacterium
AAGGTGGTGCAGGAACAGGGTGTCCACGTGGAGGGCGTGAATTTCTTTACCGGTTTTTGCGTGGAGGGGCATACCCATGCAATCCGCAAGAAGGACAAGGCGAAGCCGAAACGCAACAATGCGCTGTGGGTCGCCGAGCAGCTGGGCATCAAGCTGCACATCGTGGATATCGTCGAGGAATACAAGGAGGTGGTATTCAATCCGCGATATGGCTACGGCGCCAACCTCAACCCCTGTCTCGACTGCAAGATCTTCATGGTGAAGAAGGCGGCGGAGTGGATCGAGGCCCATGGCTTCGACTTCGTGATCACCGGCGAGGTGGTGGGCCAACGGCCAAAGTCCCAGCGCAAGGACACCATGCCGGTGGTGCAGCGCGACTCGGGAATCGGCGACCGCCTGCTGCGGCCCCTCTGCGCCAAGAATCTGCCCCCTACCCTGCCCGAGCGCGAGGGCTGGGTCGATCGGGAGCAGCTCTACGATTTTTCCGGCCGCTCGCGCAAGCCCCAGATGGCACTGGCGGCGAAATTTGGATTCGAGGACTATGCACAACCGGCCGGGGGCTGCTGTTTTCTCACCGATGAGCAATATTCGGTCAAGCTCGCCGACCTCTGGCAGGCACGCGGCGAGCGCCGTTACGAGCTCGACGACATCATGTTGCTAAAGGTCGGACGTCATATCCGGCCGGCGCCCCATTTCAAGCTGATCGTCGCGCGCGAGGAAGGGGAAGCGAAATTCCTGGAGGGCTACCGCAAGCAATATCCCCACCTGCGAACCGTGAGCCATGGCGGCCCGCTGGCGCTCATCGACGGGGAGATCGGGGAGGAGGACCTGGAACTGGCCGCTCGCATCGTTGCGCGCTATAGCCAGGGCAAGGAGGCGGAACGGGTGGAATTGGAGTTTGTTACGGCCGCAGGCGGGGTGCGCCAGTTGACGGTCAGACCCTTCCGACCCCATGATATTTCTAAGGATTGGATCCTGTAAAAATTTCCCACATTTGCTAGACTTCGTTCATGGACGAAGGGTTCGAGGAACTTCCAACGCGAGTAATGGGCACGGTGCGGCGTGTCCTGCGCCCCTTGGCACGTCTAATGATCCGCCATGGCATCACCCTGCCGGCGATTGTTGAGCTGCTCAAGCAGGTGATGGTGGACGTGGCGATCCACGATTTCCCGGTCGAGGGCAAGCGCACCACCGACAGCCGGATCAGTGTCTTGACCGGGGTCCACCGCAAGGATGTGAAGCGCTTCCGGGAAATGGGCTTTCGGCGGAACGATGTCCCCAAGCGTGTGTCTGTGGGGATGCAGCTGGTGAATGCCTGGATGACCGCGCCCGGCTGGCAGGATGAAGAAGGACATCCCTTGGTCCTCCCGAGAGACAGCAAGATCGAAGGCGAAAAGGATTTCGATATGCTGGCCAACCAGATCAGCAGCGACGTGCGTCCCAGGGCCATCCTCGATGAGCTGCTTCGAGTAGGGGTGGTGGTTCTCGAAGAAGACAGGGTGAGGCTGGTTACCGAGGCCTTCGTGCCGACCGAATCGGAGGCGGAGAAACTCTACTATTTCGAGCAAGCGGCCTATGCCCATCTCATGGCCGGAGTGCGCAATCTCGAGGGCCATCAGCCGTCCTATTTTGATCGGGTCGTGCAGTACCACAGCATTCCACCAGAAGCGCTTCCGGCTATCCGTGCCATCCTCGAAGACGACGGAATGACCCTACTCAAGAAGATCAACCGTCGGGCCAGTGCCGCCAAGGATTCATCGGCAGGCGAGCCGCGTTTTCTGGCGGTCGGTCTCTACTACTATGACGAGCCGGCGTCCGATGAGGAGAACTAGTCTCTTTCCCTTCGTTCTGTTGTGCTGGCTATTGCCCGCGAGCATCCTTGCCGCCAATCCCTGTGCCCTGCCGGGCCTGAGTGCCATCTATGACGGCCTGGGCGGTACCGGTCTGCGTGGAGCCGAAGGAGAGACGGATGGCCTGGGCGGTACCGGCCTGCGGCGCGACAGAGGGGGCCTTGGGGGCACCGGACGTTCCGAAGAAGGCGATCTCGCGGCAATCACGCCAGGACGTGCTACGGGTGGTCTGGGGGGAACCGGCCACGGGGTCGATGGGCTCGGAGGTACGGGCCGTCGCCTCGGTGATATCTCGCCGGAAGGTTTCGGTGGGACAGGCCATGTCGACAGGGGTGGCCTCGGCGGTACGGGACGACCGGAGCCGTTGTTCGTTCGGGGCGTGATCAGCGGTTTTGCCAGCGTTTGCGTGAATGGCCTGGAAGTCCATTATCGACCGGGTACCCCGGTACGAGTGGATGGGCGGGTCATTACTGCGGACCGGCTGGCCATCGGTCAGGTGGTCGATATTCGTGCGGTGCCGACAGAGCGGGGCCTGATGGCAGAGGCCATGGGTATCGAATACGCTGTCGCCGGACCGATCGAATCGGTCGATCCCTTCGCTGACCGGATCCGCGTGGGGGGTGTTGCGGTGGATGTACCGGCTTCGATGAGCGGCGAACTGAGTCCCGGCCAGCGCGTGGCGGTGAGCGGACTGCAGCGACCCGACGGCGGTATCCATGCGACCCGGGTCGATCCGGCACCGCCCGGGCTGCTTGTCCAGCGGCCCAGGCCCTTGCAATTGCCTGCCCGTGGCGTCGCGGTGATCCAGGCGGTCGTGGCCGATATCGATCGCGGAGCGCTTCGCCTGGTCGAGGGGCCGGAGCTTGGCATAGGCGACAGCTCGGCTGCGGTGATGCCCGGAGCGCCCGTCACCCTGCTGGTGCGAAACGGGGTGGCCGAAGCGGTCGTGGAGCAGGACTTCGACGATCTGGATGAGCAGGTGGGTGCGGACCGACCCGTTGTCCGGCACCATGATGCGCGGCGCCGGGGCCGGGATCCCGGCCCCCCAGGGGCCCCGCGATCGTCTGGCGCGGGGGCGAAAGCCGGGTCTGTCCGAGAAGGGGGCGACAGATCGAACAGACACGGGCGTGAAACACAGGGAGAGCGCGCTGGCCAGGCTCGTCTGTCCTCTTCCCGTGAACCAGGTGACGACCGGCGCGGGCAGGACCGTGATGAAGATGACCACAAAGGTTCTGAGCGATCAGACAATGAGCCGTCGGTGCGCAGGCGGAATGTCGCTGGTGTAGAGGACCGGCAAGACCAAAATGGGAGGGGGCACGCGCAACTGGCGGACGACGATCGATCTGGAAGCAGTCGTTTTGAGGGACCGGAAGCGGTGGAGGAAAGGGACGACCGGGTGGAACAAGAGGGGCCGATAGAATTCGCTCGCCCATTGGGATACGGTGGTCCGGATGAACTGGACAGCCCGGATGAACTCGATACCCCGGACGAACCCGATACCCCGGATGAACTCGATACCCTGGATGAACCGGATACCCCGGACGAACCCGATACCCCGGATGAACCGGATACCCCGGATGAACCCGATACCCCGGACGAACCGGATGAACCGGACAACAGCGGGTCCGGTTCGCATTGAGCCCGCCTCGCTGGGTTGCGTGCGTCAGGTCACAGAAGCTTCCAGCTGGCAAGGCGCAGTATTCTCCGAGGCAGGGCTCCGTCATCTAAATTCGTAATCTGTTGAGAAATGGAGCGGCCAGGGATGTATCTACGGCGTTTTTCCGGGCAGAAGCCCGCTCCGAAACAGTTAAGGTGGTAATACACATCCAGGCACCATTTCTGGTGCGGTTCGCAAGGCTCACCACACCCTACGAAGTCGAGGATGAGGTAGGATGCGGTGAGGCACGAACCGCATCGATGACCGCCGACCAGGCTTTTCCATGATCAGGGGTGTGGCCAAGACTCATAGCAGTTAGGGAAGGTCTGAACAATTCAGACCTTACGCGGCTCAGGGAAAAGCCGCCAAAATCAATCGCTGTAAGCGATTGATTTTGAAGCAAGCCCCAAACCGCGTTTGCGGCGCAGCGTACCCTGATAAAGCCAAGGATGGCTTTTATCAGGGTTTCCTTAGATGACGTTATCCTGTTCTCCGAGGAAGCCTTGATAGAAGCTACTTGCCCCTTTGATCCGCGGGCCTGCCAAGGATAAAGAGAAATCGGGAATAATATAGATGAAGAGGGAGTTGAGAATCTGTCTTATTCTGGCGCTCTCGGTCGGCAACGCCGTGGCTGCGCAAGAGACGAGGATCTCATTGGGCGCCTACTTTTCCACGGGCGATTATGGTGCGTCCAGCAATACCGATATCCAGAGTCTGTCGTTGGGAATCCGTCACAAGACCGGACCCTGGACCCTGAAGGCGAGCCTTCCCTGGTTGCGGATCGAGGGGTCCAGCAATGTATTGCCCGATGGTACCGTCATATCAAGGCCTGGTGTGCGCAAGACCCGGGAGGGTCTGGGTGACATCAACCTGGGTGTCGGCTATCGTCTCTTCTACGATCAGACACGGCGCATTGGCGCGTCCTTGCGGGGCAAGGTCAAGCTGCCCACTGCGGATGAGGACGAGTCTCTCGGCACCGGTGAGACCGACTACACCATCGAGCTGGCCCCCTATGGACTCTGGTCGGGAACGACCCTGTTCGGTGCCCTCGGTTATCGCTTCTATGGCGATACCGCAACTACCGACTACCGGGATGTGTGGCTTGCGCGGTTGGGCTTCTCTTATCCATTGACCGCCGAACAGGCGATCGGAGTGAGTGCCAGCTATCGCCAGAATAACCGTGCAGGCAAGGACGATCGCCGCAGCCTGATGTTGTTTCACAGCTGGAAGCCGGATCCGGCCTGGGGCCTTCAGACCTATCTGATCAAGGGCTTTGGTGATAGCACCGCGGACCTAGCGGGTGGCGCCTCGCTCATAAGAAATTTCTGAATTTTCTCGAAATCACCTCAATACTTTTCTCGGCATTTGACATGGGAATTTATCCCACTATTCTTTTTACTACGAACACACCGGAGTGAGAAGGGGCACCACTCGATGAAGATTATGAGCTATCCCGGTACGCGCGAAGACTTTTTTCCTTTACAGCACATGAAGATCCACTCACCACAGCGAAACCCAGTTTTGTCACCCGACGGGTCGATCTGTCCGACGCCCGTGGCCTGGTGACTGCGGGGCATGCCCCACGCAGCGGTGATCTCCTGCTCGCCAGGGTGGGTAGGGTCGGGCAGCACAAGCGTCTGGAGCGACCCGACGGCAGGCGTGCCCAGCTGTTCGCCGGTGACCATGTCGTGGTGGCCTACGGCCAACGCTATGCGCCCGACCAGTTCGGCGGTGTGCTGCCGCCGGATCTGGGACGCTGCGCCCTGGTGGCCGCAGGGGGGATTGCGGCCCAGGAACAATGTCGTCATCGGGCGGTTTCTGCCCCGACGGTCCTCGAACCGGTGGGCCTGCTGGCTGATGGCGAAGGCCATGTACTGAACCTGATGCGCTATGCCCTGAACCGGCCTGGGCAGGTTGCCGAACACCGGCAGATCCCTGCCCTGGCGGTGTTCGGCAACAGCATGAATGTCGGCAAGACCACCACCGTGGCCCGCCTGGCGCTGGGATTGACCCGGGCCGGCAGGCGTGTGGCCTGCGTCAAGGTCACCGGTACCGGTGCGGGGGGTGATTACTGGATGATGCGGGATGCCGGTGCCGTCTGGGTGGGAGATTTCACCGACATGGGCCATGCTACGACGGTATCGCTCTCGGCCGAGCACCTCGAAGCGGTCGCCACCGGCCTGATCGGCCATGCCGGCGAGACGTCGCCGGATGTCATCCTCGTCGAGGTCGCCGACGGGCTCTTGCAACGGGAGACCGCCCTGCTCGCCGACAGTCCTGCGCTGCGCGACCGGGTCGACGGCATCCTCTTTGCCGGTGCCGATGCCATGAGCACGCTGGGTGGGGTGGCCATGTTGCGCCAACGGGGTCACCGGGTCCTCGGGGTGAGCGGTGCCTTTACCGCAGCACCGCTGGCGATGGCCGAGGTGGCGGCACATGTCGATGTGCCCGTGCTGGAGAAGACCGATCTCTCCGATCCCTCCCAGGCCATGGCGCTGCTCGACGCCGCCACCGAGGTTCGGTCCGATGAAACTGCCCAGGCTGTTTAGAGGACGCCGGCGGCGCCACCTGCTGCGGCTGCTCGCGATCGGGATCGCCCAGCCGCTGCTGGCGATTCTGTTCGCCTGGGAAGGGCGTCACCTGTTCGAGGCCTCCATCGCTTCCCCTGCACAGGAGTCCGTGGATTTCTGGTGGCAGATCCTGGCATTGCCGCTGATCGCCTTGGCCATCGGGCTGCTGCGGCGGCGTGAGCGGGTGGAGGCCGAGATGCTGGGTCAGCTTTATGTGCGCGATCTGCGCAAGCGGCTGTTCCACCGTATTCTGGTCAGCGACACCGGCGCCCTGAACGCATTGCGCAAGGGCCAGCTGCTGATCCGCCTGGTGGGCGATCTCAATGCGGTGCGCCAGTGGATAAGTCTGGGGGTCGCGCGCCTGTTGGTGGCCGCGATCGCATTCGCCGGGGTGCTTGTGGCGCTGTGGACCTTGCACCCCTACTACGCTTTGGGTGTCGCCCTGGGTCTGGGCCTGACCGCGACCCTGTTGATCCGCCAGGGCGCCCGGCTCCGCCACGCCGTCTCCGAGAGCCGGCGCCGCCAGGGTTATCTGGCAGCCAACCTCACCGAAAAGATCGCGGTGGTCCCTACCATCCGCCTGTTCGCCCGCATCGATCACGAGCGCCGGCGTCTGGCACGACAGAACCGGCGCCTGATCGAGGCCGCCAGGCTCAAGGCAGCGCGGATTGGGGATCTTAGGGCCACCGTGGAGGTGGGCATTGGTATCACCCTGGTGGCGGCGCTCGCCGCAGCGGGAAGACTGGTGCCGGCCGGCCTCGGCTCGCCGGGCGACCTGCTGGCCGTATTCTTTCTGGTCGCCTTTCTCGCCACGCCGCTTCGCCACTTCGGGCGTGCCCAGGAGTACCGCCTGGGCTCCGAGGTCGCCCTCGACAATCTTCAGCGGCTTGCGGATCGGCTGCCACGGCGGAGCCGGCGGACCAGCGCTCCGATCCGGCCAGAAGATGTGAACGGCGAGGTGGTACTCGAGAACGTCTCGGTGCAAGGCGCGCTGCGGTCGCTGAGCGTCAGTGCCCGCGCGGATGAAAAGATCGCCATCCTCGGACCGAATGGCGCGGGCAAGAGCACCCTGTTGTGCCTGCTGGCTGGGCTGCGGCATCCGGATAGCGGCCGGGTCCTGCTGGGTGGCGTCGAGGTCGAACGGCTGCCACCGGGAGCCCTGGCCGAGCTGGTGGGCTATGTGGGCCCCGAGGCGCCATTGCTGCGCGGAACCCTGCGCAGCAATATCCTCTACGGCCTGCAGGGCTTTCCTGCCGCCGATGCGGAGGCACGGCTGCAGCGGGTGGCCGAGCGCTGTGGCGTGAGCGAATTTGCCAGCCGCCTGGCCGATGGTCTGGAAACCCGGGTGAGCGAGGGTGGCAGCAATCTTTCCCAGGGCCAGCAGGTCCGCGTGGGCCTGGCCCGGGCATTGATCGGAGAACCAAGGATTCTGCTCCTGGACGAGACCGATGCCCATCTGGACCCGGTCGCACAAGAGGCCCTGGAGGAGGTGATCAGGGCGTTTCCCGGTACCGTCTTGCTGGCCAGCCATCGTAACGATGCGTTGCGCCTGGCCGACCGTGTGTGGTTGCTGGACCATGGCGAGCTGATTGCGGCGGGTGAGCCGGAGTCCCTGTTGGCGCGTCACAAGCTGGTCTCAAGCCGGCAGGAGATCCTTTCGAACAAACCGACCGGGCCCCTGTTACGCCCCGTGTGTGGAGGAGAGAAATCATGAAAAGCACCGTAGAAACGACGGGCGCCTGCCTGTATCGTTTTCATACGGAGGGAGATCCCGCCCTGCCCTGTACCCTCCTGTTACCGGCTGCGGGGTTGGCACCGGATCGCCTGTTCGTCAGCGTCCACGGTATTTCGCGAAACGACCGTGAACATCTCCGCGCCCTTGCCCCGTTCGCCATCTCACATGGTGTGGCCCTGCTGGTACCCCGTTTTGCGCGCGCCATGTT
Organism: Gammaproteobacteria bacterium; assembly: GCA_003696905.1. Classification (GTDB taxonomy): domain Bacteria; phylum Pseudomonadota; class Gammaproteobacteria; order Chromatiales; family Chromatiaceae; genus MONJU. The sequence goes on from RFHJ01000218.1 coordinate 8,021, forward strand.
CAGAGACTATCAGCGGCTGGGTCGGCGGGGGCACGGTCCACGTGCCGATCTCGCACTGCTCCAGGCGATAACGGAAGTCGAGGAGATGTTTGGCTGGAAACTGCCGTCCTTCGACCTGTTCGGTTTTTCTGGTGGAGCCCAGTTCGCACACCGCTTCGCCCTGGCCCACCCCGAAAAGGTACGGCATCTGGCGCTGGGTTCTGCCGGTTGGTACAGCTGGCCGGACGAAGCGATCCCTTATCCGCGGGGGGTCGGTTCGACCTCCGAGCTGCCGGTAGAGCTCGATCTGCCGGGATTGTTGCACAAGCCGGTGTCGGTATTCGTGGGTGAGCGGGATCGCCAGCGCGACCCGTCTCTGAATACCCGCCGCGTCATTGATCGTCTGCAGGGACGCACCCGTCTGGATCGTGCGCGCAACTGGGTTGCGGCCATGCGCCAGGCGGCACGGGAGCGGGGGCTGGCGTCACGGGTGGAGCTGGAGATCCTGCCTGGCGTGGGCCATGATTTCGGCCAGATGGTTCGGCCGGGTGGATTGCCCCAGCGGTTGTTTCAGGCGTTGTATGCACAGGGGCGAAGCCGGCAACCGGCGCCGCAAGGGCACGATCCTTGCGAAGACGGTGCCGCCGTCGTCTTGCCTCGTACCTCGGTGGTAGGAGAAGTGGCATGAAATCCATTCACGTTTGGAGCGGGTTGATTCTGCTGGGCTGGTTGATGGGCAGTCAGGCCCTCGCCAGCCTATGGCCGGGGACCGTGCTGGTGTACTCGGATGGCACCGCCTATCGCCTGCAGGGGGAAGAGGGGCAGGGTCGGATCTGGCAGGACCAGCGCCTGCGCACCGAGCGGCGCTCGACCAACCCATTGCTGCCCCCTCTGGAGAGCAAGGGGTTGGACGGCACGGTGCGCTATCGCCATCGGCTCGTCGAGGGAACGCCTGGTCGTCTGCTCCGGGCCGCCTCCGGTACCACAGGCGAATTCGTCATGGATCGCACGGACCGCCGTGGCAACCGCGAGCGGCGGAACTATCAATGCACCGCACTGGGCGAGACGCGGAAGGCCATCGCCGGACGTACCGAACGGGTACGGCGGTTTCGCTGCGAGCGCTACAAGGTCCATCACAAGCTCTGGACGCGCAAGGTATTGGAGACCCGGCTGATCGAGTGGTCGCCTCGTCTGGGTGTCACAACCCGGCTGGAGCGCGAGACGCGCAAATCTCACCGGGTACGCGAGTTGATCGGCATCCTGTCGCCCCAGGCCTATCGCTACCAGCGGGTGGTCGGGCTCTTGAAGTCGGCAACGGGACAGAAGAGGAAGGCACAATGAGCAGGGGATGCGCGCTGGCTCTGGTGGTGGGCTCGTTGCTGCTGAGCGGCTGTCAGACGATGCCGGTAGGGCAATCTGAACGCCTCTTGTCGTCCGACGAGGTCGAGGCGTTGTTCGGTGGAAAGACGGTGGAGTCGTACAACCTCAACACCCGGTTGACCAGCTTTACCTTCTACCGGCCGGATGGGCATGTGCTGCAGCAGCGTTTCTGGTCCTGGCGGAGCGGCAGCTGGCGGGTGACGCCGGAGGGCAAGATCTGTCTGAAGTTCAAGCGGGAACGCTGTCGCCATATTCTGGCCCAGGGCGAGCGCTACACCAAGATCAAGCGAAAGAAGGGCCACAGGGTGAAGCTGGTGCGTTACCGGCAGTTTCTCGACGGAAACCGCCTATCGCCACCTAATGGCGGGTGGCCGCGCTCGACGCGTTTCGTACCCTGAGCGCACGCCCGGCACCCAGAGGCAGGGTATAATCGGGCGCCATCTGCACCGTATCACCCCTGCCCCATGCCGTCACGCCACACCCTCGATTGCCGACGCCTGCTCTGTCCCATGCCGGTGATCCGCGTCCAGGACCAGGTCGCCGGGCTGCGGCCAGGCGACGAACTGGAGGCGGTCTGTACCGATCCCGGTGCGCTCAACGACATCCCTGCCTGGTGCCGGATCAATGGGCACGAGGTGCTGGAGCTGCGTGAGCAGAATGACGAGTACATCGTGGTTCTGCGGGTGGGGAGTGGCCGGTGAACGGGTCCACCACTCCCCTGCTCCAGGAGCGCGCCAGCGCCAGCCAGCTGGTGACTCTGGTCGGCGCGATCGTCAACCTGCTGCTCTCGGGCCTGAAACTGGTCGTCGGCGTCGTCGCCAGTTCGGCCGCGCTGGTGGCCGACGGAATCCATTCACTTTCCGATCTGGCCTCCGACGCCCTGGTCTGGTTCGCCGCACATCATGCGGGGGAGGAACCGGATGAAGAGCATCCCTATGGCCACGGCCGCTTCGAGACCGCCGCCACCCTGGGCCTGGGTATCCTGTTGGGCTTGGTGGCGCTGGGTATCGTCTGGGATGCGGTGGAACGGGTGGCCGAGGGCGCCTACCCTACCCCCGGTGCCCTGGCCGTGTGGGCTGCCGGCATCTCCATTCTGGCGAAGGAGGCGCTCTATTGGTACACCATCCTGGTCGCGCGCCGGGTGAGGTCGCGCATGTTGGAGGCGAATGCCTGGCATCATCGGAGCGATGCGATCTCTTCGATCGTCGTGTTGCTGGGCATTCTCGGGGCAATGGCGGGGTGGCCCTACCTGGATGCGGTCGCTGCCGTGGTGGTGGGGGCCATGGTCGCCAAGATCGGCTGGGACCTGGGTTGGGAGGCGGTCCAGGAACTGGTGGATTCCGCGCTCGATCCGGAGCAGGTGGACACAGCGCGGGAGGCGATACTGTCGGTCGATGGGGTCCGCTCCATTCACATGTTGCGGACACGCCGGCACGGCCACCAGGCATCGGCAGACGTGCATGTTCAGGTCGATCCGCGGCTGTCCGTTTCCGAGGGGCACATGATCAGCATCGCCGTGGAGGAGCGCCTCAAGGAGGCGGTGGAGATGATCAATGACGTCACCGTCCACATCGACCCCGAGAACGATGAGCAAGGGCCCTCATGCCGGGACCTGCCCCTGCGACGGGAGGTCATGGCGCTGCTCGCTGAACGTTGGCCGCAGGACCTGCCGGAGGATCGTGAGATCGTGCTCCATTACCTTGCGGGCCATATCGAGATCGATTTGGAACTGCCAATGGCCGGCTGTGAGCCCACTCGCGCCACGCAGTTGCGTCGACGCTTGCAGGAGGCGCTTGCCGACGATCCACGGTTCGGGGCAGTACGCCTCAAATACCGGGCGAATGACCCATAATGGTGCAATCCGATTTCATTTGCACCATAATGGAGCATTCAGGCCGGCCCTGGCCCTCCTGTCAATGCGTTCGATCGGATCCCATGCCCATATAAACAGATCTGTTGATGCCAGATAATGCGAGTTTCCTTATAGTTCCTGGCGAATATACCGATTCGGCGCCAACAACCGGCCACCACAGCGCGATGTTGCGTCAGTGGCATGTTGTTTGCCTTGGAACTGCGAACCCCCCTTGTATCCCACCACTCGGGCTGCCTGGGGAGAGTGATTTTGACCGGGCCCGCCTGTGCGCGGCCCATTCCTGGAAACCTTCTTGGAGAGATCGAGATGGCCGCAAAGAACGTCCTGAAAATGATCAAGGACAACGACGTCAAGTACGTCGATTTCCGTTTTACCGATACCCGCGGCAAGGAGCAGCACGTCACCGTGCCGGCTTCCACCGTTGACGAGGACCTGTTCGAGGACGGGAAGATGTTCGACGGCTCCTCCATTGCGGGATGGAAGGGCATCAACGAGTCCGACATGATTCTGATGCCGGACGCGGATACCGCGGTGATGGACCCCTTTACCGACGAAGCAACCCTGAACCTGCGCTGCGACATCCTCGAGCCGTCCACCATGGAGGGTTATGAGCGTGATCCCCGTTCGGTGGCCAAGCGTGCCGAGGCCTATCTCAAGTCCACCGGCATCGCCGACGCCGCCTATTTCGGTCCGGAGCCCGAGTTCTTCGTTCTCGACGATGTGCGCTGGAGTATCACGATGGCCGGTTCCATGGTGCAGATCGATTCCGAAGAGGCCGAATGGAACTCCGAGAAGGTCTACGAGGACGGCAACATCGGTCACCGCCCCGGCGTCAAGGGCGGCTACTTCCCGGTGCCGCCGGTCGATTCGCTGCACGATCTGCGCGGCGCCATGTGTGCTGCCATGGAAGAAATGGGCGTTACCGTGGAGGTACACCACCACGAAGTGGCGACCGCTGGTCAATGCGAAATCGGTACCCAGTTCAATACCCTGGTCAAGCGTGCCGACTGGAACCAGATCCTCAAGTACTGCGTGCACAATGTGGCCCATGCCTATGGCAAGACCGCGACCTTCATGCCCAAGCCCATCGTCGGCGACAATGGCTCCGGCATGCACGTGCACCAATCGCTGTCCAAGGATGGCGAGAACATCTTCGCCGGTGACCAGTATGGTGGCCTGTCGGAGACCGCGCTCTACTACATCGGCGGCATCATCAAGCATGCCCGTGCTCTGAATGCCTTCACCAATGCCTCCACCAACAGCTACAAGCGCCTGGTGCCCGGCTTCGAGGCGCCGGTGATGCTGGCCTACTCGGCACGCAACCGTTCGGCGTCCATCCGGATTCCCTGGGTCGCCAGCCCGAAGGCACGTCGCATCGAGGTGCGCTTCCCCGATCCCACCGCCAACCCCTATCTCGCCTTCTCGGCGATGATGATGGCGGGCCTCGACGGCATCCAGAACAAGATCCACCCGGGCGATGCCGCGGACAAGGACCTCTATGACCTGCCGCCCGAAGAGGCCAAGGCCATCCCCACCGTGTGCCACAGCCTGGATCAGGCGCTGGAGGCGCTGGATGCGGATCGTGAGTTCCTCAAGGCGGGCGGTGTCTTCAGCGATGATCTCATCGATGGTTATATCGAGCTGAAAATGGAAGAGGTCACGCAGCTGCGCATGACCACCCATCCCATCGAGTTCGATCTGTACTACAGCCTCTGACGGCAAGCGGCCATCTTGGTCGGCGGGGCCTGCGATCCCAAGGATCGCGGGCCTTTTTTGTGACCGTTGTCTTGGCAGTGGCTATCGCGTCCTCTATGCTCGAGACATGCCAAGGGTCTTCCTATTCGCAGTCCTCTTACTTCTCTTGCAGCCGGGTCACGCGGTCATCTGTAAGCAGGTCGATGCGCAGGGCGTGGTCTCTTACTCCGATCTGCCAGCGGACGAATGCCCGCAGCCGGTGCAGCTACCCGACTATTCACGTTATGCACCGCGGCCGATCGTGCAGGAGGAGGGTAAAGTTCCTGGTTTGCCCCCGAAGCCGGTAGATGATGGTGCCCCCTTCCTCGGGTATGAGCGCTTCCTCATCGATTCACCAGAGGACGGCAGCAGCGTCCACGATGAGGGTGGGCGTCTGGATGTCTATTTCAAGATCGAACCCGATCTCCGTGCGGGGCATCTGATAAACCTCATTCTCGACGGCAGGGAGTTGCAGCCACCCCTCTCGGCCAGCAGTGGTCAGATCGGAAATGTCGAGCGCGGTCGCCACTCCTTGCGCGCGGTGATCGTCGATGCGCAGGGAAAACCACTGGCCGAGTCGCAGTTGGTCACCTTTTTCATGCATCGGATGACCGAGGCGGAGCGTGAAGCGGCGAACCGGCGAGGGGAACAGCGTCTGACCGAGGAGCAACTCAAACGCAAGGCGCAGCTGGAAAAGGAACGCCGCGAGGTGAAAGAACAGACCGAAAAGGATATTCGGCAACAGCGGCAGCATCAGGAGGCCCAACGCAGGAGTGATTTTACCGCCGAGGGCACGACCCCGATCTTCGAACCAGCCGGGCCCGACACCAGCAGTAGCCCCGCCTATCCGGAGTTGCCGCGGGCGGCTTCTCCCGACCAGGAGCGCTATCGGTCGGAGGCAGAGCGTCTCAAGGCGCGGGAGCGGGAGCGTTCGTCGCGCCATCCCCGCGAATTGAAGGACTATGAACCGACCGATTCGACGCGCAACGAGCGCGGAGAACCGCAAGAGCTCGATTATCGGGGGGCGCCCAGGAGCGGCAAGATCCCCCAATATCCCCGGGGCAAGCACCCTGCCTATACTCCGCCGACGCCCCAATTCAGGGCGCCGACCAGAAAGTAGTTCGCCCGCATTCCCCGTCGCTACGGCAGGCGTGCAGCGGCTCACTTTGGCCCGTTTTTTGCCCTACATTATGGCATGACCCAGAATCCCTGCCCCGAAACCCAGATCCTCGACAACCTCACGACCGGTGTCATCGTGTTCGCGGCCGATGGCAAGGTGGTCTATCTGAACCAGATGGCGGAGTTCCTGCTGGGCGTCAGCGCACGCCATGCCGTCGGCAAGGTGCTGGACAGTCACATCCGCTGCGATGAGCAGCCATTGGCGGAAATCGTCGGGTCGGTGCAAGAGGGGGAGGTGATCGGCAAGCGGGGTGCCTCCCTGGTTCGGGCCGACCGGGTCGAGATCACCGTCGACTGCACCGTGACCCATGCGGAAGGCGAACAGGACCAGACCGTGGCGGAGATCCTGCAGGTCGACCGGCAGCTGCGGATCCGCAAGGAGACGCAGTTGATTTCCCAGCAGGCGGCGACACGCGACCTGTTACGGGGCCTGGCCCACGAGATCAAGAATCCGCTGGGGGGATTGCGTGGCGCCGCCCAATTGCTGGCGGCCGAACTGCCCGACCCCGATCTGCAGGATTACACCCGGATCATCATCGAGGAAGCCGATCGCCTGACGTCGCTGGTCGACGCCATGTTGGGTCCCAACCGGCGACCCGATCTGCAGCCGGTGAACGTGCATCATGTGTTGGAGCGGGTACGTAGTCTGGTGCTCGCCGAGCCGGGCAACGAGCGGCTGAGGATCGAGCGAGACTACGATCCCAGTATCCCGGAGCTCGTCGGCGATCCCGATCAGCTCATCCAGGCGGTACTCAACATCGTGCGCAACGCCATTCAGGCGATGCAGGACCTGGACGATCCCCGTATTCGCCTGGTCACACGGGTGGCACGCAATTTCACCATCGGCGAGGTGCGTCATCGCCTGGTGGCACGCATTGAGATCCGCGACAACGGCCCGGGTATCCCCGAAGAGATAGCGGATACCCTGTTCCTGCCAATGGTCACCTCGGGCAGTGGCACCGGATTGGGCCTGTCGATCGCACAGTCACTGATCACCCGTCACGGTGGGCTGGTGGAATGCCAGAGCCGGGAGGGCGAGACCGTCTTCACCCTTCTGCTGCCGCTGCCCTGAAGGAAGGTATCAAGGAGTATCGAAATGAGCAGGCCGAATACCGTTTGGGTCATCGATGACGACCGCTCGATCCGCTGGGTCCTGGAGAGGGCCTTGCAGAAGGCCGGAATGGAGGTGCGAACCTTCGCCCAGGCGGATGGGGTGATGCGGGCCCTCGAGAAGGAGCAGCCCGATGCCATCCTGTCGGACATTCGAATGCCCGGCATCGACGGCCTTCGCCTGCTGCAACAGATCAAGGCGGAACACCCCGACCTGCCGGTCATCATCACGACGGCTCATTCCGACCTCGATAGCGCGGTATCGGCCTATCATGGCGGTGCCTTCGAATATCTGCCCAAGCCCTTCGATGTCACCGAGGCGGTGGATCAGGTGCGGCGCGCCTGCCGCCAGCACCGAGAAACCCGTGCCGAGAGCACCACGCCGGAGCCGCCAGGGGCAGACATCATCGGTGAAGCCCCTGCGATGCAGGAGGTGTTTCGCGCCATCGGGCGGCTCGCCCGATCCAACATCACCGTGCTCATCAATGGCGAATCGGGCACCGGGAAGGAG
>RFHJ01000219.1 GCA_003696905.1 Gammaproteobacteria bacterium
CGGGCCATCGTGCGTACCGACATCTTCAATCAGGTCTACGAGGCGGCCGAGGAGGCCAACAACACCACTGCCAGCGCCGATGTGCTGGATGTCACCGTGGACGAGCTGCTGCTGGGCACGCCGTTGAGTGTACACCTGGGGGCCGGCAAGGAGCGGCTCTACCGCATCGAGGTGCCGCCGGAAGAGACACTGCGGGTCACCCTGGTCTCGTCCGATCCCACCGCCAACAATGAGCTGTTCCTGCGCCACGATGCGCTGCCGACGCCCAATGCCTTCGATGCCACCTACGAAGGCCCCTTGTCGAGCGATCTGTTCGCGGTGGTGCCGGATACCGAGCCTGGCGTCTACTATGTCTCGGTGCGCAACTACTCCGCTGCGCCGGAAGGGACCGACATTACCCTGCTCGCCGAGTTGTTGCCGCTGGTGATCACGAGCGTCGAGAGCGATCGGGGCGGCGATTCGCGTTGGGTCACCACCCGGATCAAGGGAGCCCAGTTCAACCCGCAGGCAACCGTCAAGCTGGTACGGCCCAACATCGCCGAGTTTTCCCCGGTGGACTGGAAGGTGGTGAACTCCAGCGAGATCATCGCGGTGTGGGATTTCACCGATGCACCCAAGGGGCTCTACGACCTGCAGGTGACCAACCCTTCCGGCGCCCAGGCGGTATTGCCCTATCGCTACCTGATCGAGCGTGCGATCGAGGGAGAGGTGACCATCGGAGTGGGCGGCAGTCGGGTGATCCTGGCCGGCGATACCGAGACCTATTCGGTGGCGCTCAAGAACCTCAACAACCTGGATGCGCCCTACACCTTCTTCGAGGTAGGGGTGCCCGAGCTGCACCTCAATCCCTATGTCTACGGCCTGCCCTTCCTGCAGTTTTCCACCAATGTGCGGGGGACACCCGATGGGGCGGCCGGGAGTCCCAATGGGGACATCTTCTGGCCCGGCCTGGAGAGCATCACCAATACCGATGGCCAGTTGACCACACGGGGTTATGCCTTCGACCTCCCCGCTGACGGATTCGCCGGTTTTAGCTTCAACGTCGCCACCTATCCCGGCCTGCGCGAGTTGCACGATCAGGCCTTTGCGGCCTTCCGTGCCCGCATGCAGGCGGTGTTGCCCGAGCTTGACTCCATTCTCGAGGAGGGGGGTGAGGCGGCCATAGGCGATTGGTTCCAGGCGGTGGTAGACAAGGCCAAGAAGGTCAACCCGGGATTGGGAGCCGCCCTGGCAGAGTTCCCTTTCGAGGAGCTCTACTTCAAGAATGCGGCCAAGCCGGGTGACTGTGAGATCCCCTTCATTCCCTTCCGCTTCCATATCTTCGCCGCGGCGACCTCGATGACGCGCGATGAGTTCGTTGCCCAGCAGAGACAGGAGGCACTGGATCTGCGTGATGCCATCCTCGCGAGCGACGAGGCCCCGGCGGCATTGGTTGCCCTGGCAGGCGATCCCGATACCTGGGTGGAGCTCTATCTGGCGGGCCTCGAACAGGCGGGGATACTGCGTGACGAGGCGGATACGCCACCTCTGCGGGAGCGTCAGGAAATCCTCTCGCTGATGGCCACCCTGGCCTCCGGCATCCTCTTTGGGCCCGCCGGTTCGGATATTCGCTCCGATGGCGACATCCTTGGCTTTTTCGAACAACTGCGCACTTTCTACGGCCACGACGAGGCCCGGATGGCGCCCATCGAGTACTGGGATCATCGTATCAGCGACTGTTACGAGGGGGATATTCCGGTACCCGAGTTACCGCAGTTCGAGAGCTATGATCTGGGACTCAGTCATCCCACCCATTTCGAGGCGGTGCGGGTCTACTCCCCCTGGGTGCCTTTCGAGAAGCGGGGTGCCGCCCTGCCGGAGGACTTCCTGGTCAGCGGTGTGCCGGGGCCGGTGGGAGGCGAGGGTTTCGTGCCCCTCGATTTCTCCGACTACTTTGCCGATCCGGCCAATTCGAGCCGGCTGGCCTCGCTGATCGGTCCCCAGACCTTCGATACCGAGGGCTGGCTTCCTGCCAGCGAGCGACTGCCCTATACCATCAAGTTCGAGAACGACCCGGAGGCCACCCGGCACGCCAATCGTATCGAGGTGGTCACCCAGCTCGATCCGGACCTCGACCCGCGCAGCTTCGAACTGGGCGACATCAAGATCGGCGACATCACCATCGACGTGCCGGACGGTCGCTGGTTCTATCAGGACGAGATCGACTTCACCGATACGCTGGGCTTCCTGGTGCGCGTATCTGCCGGTATCGATCTGTACCAGGACCCCGCCTCGGCCCGCTGGGTGATACAGGCCATCGATCCCCTGACCGGCGAACAGATCCAGGATGGCACTCGGGGCCTCTTCCCACCCAATACCGAGGGCGGCAAGGGCGAGGGTTTCGTCACCTTTACCGTGAAGCCAGGCGAGGATGTTGCGACCGGCACTCACATCACGGCACAGGCCAGGGTGCTGTTCGATACCGCGGCGCCTGAAGAGACCACCGAATTGACCCAGGTGGTGGATGGCCAGGCCCCTGTCACCACCCTGGACGTCTCTACCATCGAAGGGACCAACGATGTGGAGGTTCGCTGGTCTGCCCAGGACGACGCGGATGGATCCGGCGTCAAGCACGTGACCCTCTATGTCTCGGAGGATGGTGGCGACTTCCGGATCTGGAAGCGGCGTCTGGAACAGGCCGAGGGGGTCGAGGTCTTCTCCGGTGAGGCAGGCAAACACTACGAGTTTCTCGCCCTGGCGACCGACGTCGCCGGCAACCGGGAGACACCGCGGGACGGCTCGGCGGTCACCGCCGATGGTGCGCCGGTCAACCTGGGGGCACCG
>RFHJ01000220.1 GCA_003696905.1 Gammaproteobacteria bacterium
GCAGAACGCAGACTGGCTGGAATATTGGCATAGCCATGAATGCGGGCCAGTTCCTCGATCAGATCCACCTCGATCTCGATGTCGAAGCGGCTGCTCGGCGCCTTCACCTCCCAGCCGCCGTCGACGATGCAGACCTCCATGCCGAGCCGTTCCAGAATGTCCTTGACCTCGGCATCGTCCAACGCGACTCCAAGCACCCGACCGATCCGCTCACGCCGCAGGCGGATCGCTTCGCGCGCCGGTAGATGGTGCTCGTCGGTGACTTCGACCACGGGGCCGGCCTCGCCGCCGACGATCTCCAACAGAAGACTGGTGGCATACTCCATCGCCCTCGCCGGCAGTTCGAAATCCACTCCCCGTTCGAAACGGTGCGACGAATCGGTGTGCAGCCCATAGCTGCGCGCCTTGCCGGCGATCGCCAGGGGAGAGAAGAAAGCCGCCTCCAGGAGCACATCGCGTGTCTCCTCGGTCACGCCGCTGTCCTGGCCACCCATGATGCCCGCCAACGCCAGCGGCCTGGTGGCGTCCGCGATGACCAAAGTGTCGTCGCGTAGCACCACTTCGCTGCCATCGAGCAACGTCAGCGATTCCCCCGCACTGGCCATGCGGACGCGGATTTCGCTGTCGATCCGTGCCAGATCGAAGCCGTGCATTGGTTGGCCGAGCTCCAACATCACATAGTTGGTGACATCGACCACGGGCGAGATCGCGCGCACGCCGCTTCGCCGGAGGCGCTCGACCATCCAGTGTGGCGTGCGAGCCTTCGGATCGATGCCGCGGATGACCCGACAGGTATAGCGAGGACAGGCCTCCGGTGCATCCACGACCACCGTCCAACGATCGGTGACCCCGGGATTGACCGACTCGATCACATTTCCGTGCAATGGCGCACGGTTGATCACCGCCACCTCGCGCGCAATGCCAGCCAGGCTCAGGCAATCACCCCGATCCGGGGTGAGGTCGACCTCGATGCACCGGTCGTCCAGTTCCATGTAGGCGCGGAAGTCCTCCCCCACGGGAGCATCTTCCGGCAACACCATGATGCCCTCACTGGATTCTGCCAGACCGAGTTCAGCCGCGGAACAGATCATGCCCTGCGAGAGCACGCCACGCAGCTTGGTCTTCTTGATCCTGAAATCACCCGGGAGCCGGGCACCGATGGTCGCCACCGGCACCTTCTGGCCGGCCGCCACATTGCGGGCGCCACAGACGATCTGCAATGGCTCGCCCTCACCGACATCCACCTGGCAGACATTGAGCTTATCGGCATCCGGATGCTTCTCGCAGCCCAACACCTCGCCCACTACCACGCCACTGAACTCGGGCGCGGCAGGCTCCACCGAATCCACCTCGAGCCCGGCCATGCTCAACTGATCGGCCAACACATCGGTGGAGACATCGGGGTTCACCCACTCACGCAACCAAGCCTCGCTGAATCTCATCGTTGCTTCCTAAACTCTCTTGTTCAAACCGCCAAGGACGCGAAGGTTCGCCAAGGCAAATGGATTGTAGGAGGCGATGCTGGCCAGACCGCACCGCTATGCCAGGAACCGCAGGCGCTTTCCGCAGACATCACTTTGCGTACCTTGGCGTCTTTCGCGGTTCAAGCCTATGCAAATTGTTTCAGGAACCGCAGGTCGTTCTCGAAGAACAGCCGCAGGTCGTTCACCCCATAGCGCAGCATCGCCAGCCGCTCCACACCCATACCGAAGGCGTAGCCGGTATAGCGTTCACTGTCGATCTCCACATGGCGCATCACCTCCGGATGGATCATTCCGCAGCCGAGCACCTCGAGCCAGCCGGTGCCGCTGCAGACCCGGCAGCCCTCGCCGCCACACATCACGCACTGGATGTCGACCTCGGCCGAGGGTTCGGTAAAGGGGAAATACGAGGGACGAAAGCGTACTGCCAGATGCTCCTGCTCGAAGAAGGCCTGCAGGAAGGCGATGATGATCCCTTTCAGATCGGCAAAGGTCACCTGTTCGTCCACCATGAAGCCCTCCACCTGGTGGAACATGGGCGTGTGGGTCAGGTCCGAATCGCAGCGATAGACGCGCCCGGGCGCGATCACCTTTAGCGGCGGCTCGGCGTGCTTCATCACCCGGATCTGCACCGGTGAGGTATGGGTGCGCAACAGCAGATGATCGTCGAAGTAGAAGGTGTCGTGCATCGCCCGGGCGGGATGGTGCGAGGGAATGTTCAGCGCCTCGAAATTGTGGAAGTCGTCCTCGATCTCCGGACCCTCCGCCACCTGAAAACCTGCACCGGCAAAGATCTCTTCGATTCGCAGCATGGTGCGAGTAACCGGATGCAATCCGCCACGCCCCAGACCCCGCCCGGGCAGGGTGACGTCGATCCGCTCCCCCGCCAGGCGCGCGGCCAACGCCGCCTCTTCCATGGCGCGACGGCGGGATTCGATGGCCTGCTGCAACGCCTGCTTGGCCTTGTTGATCGCCTGGCCCGCCGCCGGTCGTTCCTCCTTGGGGAGCTTGCCCAGTTGCTTGAGCTTTTCGGTGAAGACGCCGTTCTTGCCGAGGTACCTGACGCGGACCTCATCGAGCGCGCGAAGATCCTCCGCCGCCTCCACGGCCGCCTGGGCCTCGTTCAATATCTGCTCCAACATTGCCATGTTTATCCAGATGAAGATTTATTAACCGCTAAGAACGCAAAGGTACGCGAAGCATTCAATGTCTCTTGCCTTGTCGTTCCAGAAGAATCTTTGCGAATCTTCGCGTCCTTCGCGGTTCACCCAAACAAAAAGGGGAAAGCCTTGCCAGACTTTCCCCCTTCGGACCTACTGCGATACCGCTCCCTGTCGGGTGCGCGACATCAGCTCGCGAGGGCAGCCTTGGCCTTTTCCGCGAGCTGGCTAAACGCAGGCATGTCGTGAACGGCGATATCGGCCAGCATCTTGCGGTCGATCTCGATGCCCGCCTTGTTCAGGCCGTTGATCATGCGGCTGTAGGACAGGCCATTCATACGGGCAGCCGCGTTGATTCGCTGGATCCACAGTGCGCGGAACTGGCGTTTCTTGGTGCGACGATCCCGGTAGGCGTACTGGCCGGCCTTGATGACCGCCTGCTTGGCGACACGGAACACCTTGCGCCGTGCGCCATAGTAGCCCTTGGCCGACTTGAGAACCTTCTTGTGCTTGGCGTGTGCGGTGACACCGCGCTTGACTCTTGGCATGGTTCCGTCTCCTCTCAGGCGTAGGGGATCATGCGACGTGCGGCGGCCACGTCACGCTTGTGCAGCATCGAAGGCGCCCGCAAGTGACGCTTCCGCTTGGTCGATTTCTTGGTGAGGATGTGACGGCGGTGCGACTGGTTGCGCTTGATGCCACCGGCAGTGACACGAAAGCGCTTGGCAGCACCCCTGAGGGTTTTGATCTTCGGCATTTTCTTTCTCCTGTTTCAGCTGAATTTCAAGGTGACCAAGGCAATGCCCATGGCCCGGCCACCCGTGACGGCCATTGCCGTCGAATTCGCTATTATCGCTTCTTCAGCGGACTGAGCACCATGACCATCTGGCGCCCTTCCATCATCGGTCGCTGTTCGACCTGGGCAATGTCGGCCAGGTCGCGTTCTATGCGTTCGAGCATCTCCAGTCCCAGTTCCCGGTGCGCATGCTCGCGCCCACGAAACCGCATGGTGACCTTACACTTGTCACCGTTCTCCAGGAACCGGCGCAGATTTCGCAATTTGACCTGATAGTCGCCGATATCGGTCCCCGGCCGGAACTTCACCTCCTTGACCTGCGCCTGCTTCTGCTTCTTGCGCGCCTCCTGGCGCTGCTTCTTCTGCTCGAAGACGAACTTTCCGTAGTCCATGACCCGGCATACCGGAGGTTCGGCGTTGGGAACGATCTCGACCAGGTCC
>RFHJ01000221.1 GCA_003696905.1 Gammaproteobacteria bacterium
CGGTGCCCAAGGGCCTGGGATTGAAGGCGGATGCCTACGAGGACGTCACCCGCTGGCGTGAACTGAGCAAGCTGTATGCCTTCATGGCCCCCGGCAAGGTGAGCGAAATTCCCCAAGGGCTGGACAGGGTGCGAGTCACCCACTATGAATCGTCCGGGTTGCGTCAGACCGGTCCCTGGCGATGGGAGCAGACGGCGGTCATCGACTATGTCCTCACCGACCGTCAGGTCGTCAAGCGGGTGGTCGATCACCAGATCTGGGTGAGCGAGGACGAGGGCAAGACCTGGTACCGCGAGAACCCGCCACCGGATTTCTTTCAGTGAGCGATATCTTCTCCCGGCCGGACGCGGCGGTACGCTGGCTACGCACCCAGTTGGACAACCGGCAGGGCGGAAATGTGCTGCTGGCGGGATTCGCCGGCAACGAACCGCTTGCGGCCTGGGCTGCGGGCCTGCGTGGCGAACAGGACCATTCCAACTTCATTACCTTTGCCCGCTTCGTCTTGCAGAAGTTGCACCAGTGCAACGGCTATTGGCTGATGCTGCCAACCGTGTTCGATCAGGAGCAGTGTCTGGGTTACCGGCTGGACCTGCGCTCGCGCCACGGCCGATGGCGAGGCGATGTGCTGATGCCGGAGGACCAGGAGTGGCAGCTCCGAGCGGGTAAAGAACCCCTGCTCGAAGACCTGCTGGTCCCTGGCCCGGCATTGCCCGGCATCATGCGCCGCGATCTGCAGGCGCTGGCGGAGCGCCTGGAGGTCGATATAGGGGCTGAGGATTCTTGATACTCGGGCCCAGCGGTCCGTTTTGCGACCATTGCGGACCCAACGGGGCGAGCGCGCTCAACACAATGAAAATCCGCTAAACTCGGGACAATTCCGACTTCTAAAGGCCGCAGGTGGTGAAATGAATACAAAGGAGCTGATAGACGAAGTCGTGTCGTTGCCGGTGGAGGAGCGTGCGTTGGTCGCGGATACCCTGTTGCGCAGCCTGAACCCGCCGGATTCGCAAATCGACGAACAATGGGCCCAAGAGGCAAAACGCCGCCTCGTTGAGCTTCGCTCCGGCCGAGTAGATGCCATCCCGGGAGACGTCGTTTTCAGCAAGGCCTGGAAAAGATTTGAATGACGCGCTTTTTCTTACATCCTGACGCGGAAGAGGAACTCAATCAGGCAATCGACTATTACGGCTTCTCGACGTTTCGTGTGGAGTTGCAGAAGGTTTTTCGAAAGACCCTGTCAAGGGCACAGCCGCACGCGGTGGCGGGCCGGCGAAATCCACACGAAAGGTCGAAGAGCCACCAGCCATCGGTGCACCCTACTCGCCCAGCAGCGGATCGAGCAGTTCCAGCATTTCCGGGCTGTCCCAGGTGAAGGCGCCAAAGCCGGCGTAGCGGATGCGGCCCTGCCGGTCGATGACGAAGGTGGTGGGAAAGGCATGAACCCCCCAGCGGGCAAGGGCGTTTCCTTGCGGATCGAGTAATACCGGAAAATCGACTGCTTTGTTGGCGAGGAATTCTTCGACCTTGGCTGGCGCGTCGCCCACTTCGACGGCCAGTATCTCCAGTCCCGCCGCGCGGCGCTTATCGCGCAGGCGCTGCAGCGAAGGCAGTTCTTCCACGCAAGGGGGGCACCAGACGGCCCAGAAATTGACCAGTACCGGCCTGCCGCGCAACGCCTCCAGGTTCTTGCTTCCGCCGCCGAGCAGGGGTAGGCGCAGGGGCGGTGCCATCACCCCCTCGGGATAGGGATTGAGCAGGGTGCTGCGTTCGGCCACCTCCGGCGCGCGGTCTTCTCCGGGCAGGGGGGCGGCATGTGCCGGGAGGCCACCCGCCGGTTCGAGCAGGTCCATCGCCTGCTCGATGAGGGTCGGCAGGCGGGTGGTGAGCGCTTCTTCCTGCGGATTTGGGTCGTCACGCAGATTGAAGCCGTCGCGCACGCCCTCGAGGATATGGGTGTAGACAGGGGCGCCACCTGCCTCCAGCGGCTCGATCAGCTCCCGCAGGTGCCAGAATCCACCGGCGTTGCGCGGTTGCAGGATATAGAGGGGTACGTTGCTGGCCCGTGCGATGGGCAACAGTTCGACCGGTTCGCCGCCCTGAGGCGTGCGCAGGAACAGACGTGGCCCAACCGTGATCAGCCCGCCGATTCGGTCGGTATCGGGGTATTTCTGCTGATAGCGGCGCAGTGCGCGCAGCGCCAGACCAGCCGTGCGGCCCGGCGCCATCAGGAACACTTTGCGGCCCGATGCGACGGCGCGGTGGACGAGTTCGGTGATGGCCGCGGGGGGGATCTCGTTGAGGCTGTAACGTCCCGCCGCAAGGAACCAGGCGGCATGCAGATCCGGTATCCAGACCTCGATTCCCTGCTTGGCCAATGCCTCGGCTACCGGGCGCTGCCTGGGCGAAAGGCCGAACTCGGAGGGCAGCCACAGCAGCAGACGGTCGCCACCGGTCGCCGGATAGACGGTCAGTGGGATCTGGTCGCCCGACGGTAGCCCTATGGTCCTTTCCTCGGCGGCCAGCCCGGCGACGGAGAGCAGCAGCAAGAAAGGCAGGGCGCGCAAGGGTAAGGACATAGTGGGATTCGGAGATGTCGTTTCGGTCGGAATGGAGCGGTCATTATCCGCTATTCGGACCGATGCCTGGGAGGGGAAATATTGGCGATCCGAGGTGCCGGGCGCCAGACCGCACAGGAGACGGTAGAATGCCCACCACTTTCGATGGAACCTCGTACATGCAGATACCCTTCAGCGAAAAACCGGGACGTCACGAGCGTCACTACCGGCGACGATTGGACAACCCCTTGTTCGAATCACCGGCCCAATTGAGCGACGAGGCCCTGCTGGAGGCGCAGCGTCTCGACCATGAAGAGCTGGTGGCCTTCGTGGAGGAGCTGCGCCAGGTGGTGGCCCGGGCGGCCGCGCTGAAGCCGAAGGAAGAGAGCGAGGTCGTGCTGACGTTGAAGGCGGATCTGGAACGTCTCTACGAGACGGCAGCCGGCCTGGCCGATGAGCAGGGTGCCAACCAGGAGGCCATCGAACATCTGCTGGGCGCCATCCTGCGGACCATCCGCGCCAATGCCGAAGGGGATGCACTGGCGGCGCAGGAACTGGGAATGGAGGCACAGGCGCGTGCACTGCATTTCCGCTTGCTGGAACAGCCGCTGGTGGCCGATCTGCTGCATCCGGAGACGCTGATCGGGCCGGAGGAGCTGGTTCCTACCTTGCTGAGCGAGAGCGAAGCAGCGGTCGGGGCGGCATTGCAGCTGTTCGATCCCGCCCAGCGGGCACAATTGGCGGCAGATGCGAGGACGCTGCTCATGGTGCGTGATCCGGAGGCCAGACTCGAGCAGGCCTGGGCGCGGCTGGCCCAGATCGAGGCCACACTGTCGGCACCCGATTGAACGGGGGACGAGGCCCGGATAGAGCGCAATACGATCCGGAGGGGCATGGCTGCGGCGGAGTCAGTCCCGCAACTCGATCTCCCCGTTGACGCTCACACTGAGTCGAGTGGTCCCGGCCTCCAGTGTCACCGGCCGGACGCGGTCGGCACTGGCCTCTGCCATCATGGTCCGCCGCAGGGCGATGGGGGGGCTGTTCCCGCCATCGTTTACCGACAGCCGGACCAGGCGATATCCCTTCTTGCCCAGTGTTTTCGCAATGCGTGCCGCGCGCCTCGAGAAGCGTTTCAATGCGGTGTCGGTCACCTCGTCGAGGTGTTTGCGTCGCGTCTCCGGCGATAGCTGATAGCCCAGGGACGAGACGCGCAGTCCGCCGGCCTGGAGGTCGGCGATCAATGCACCCAGCGCCTTGGCATTGCGGCTCTGCAGGCGGATGTCCTGTCTTACGCGCCATCCGACGACGCGTCCCTTCTGATAGATGGGCTGGGTGCGATAGCCTTGGGTGCTCACCTCGACACCGCGCAGGCGGCGCGCGCGTCTCAATGCCTGGGAGATGGCTCGATTGACGGTATCCGCCAGTCCGGCGGCATCCTGGCCTTCGGATTGTGCGAACAGGGTGGCGACCATCAGGTCGTTCTTCAGCTCGATACCGGCCTGCTCCGAGAGAGCGACGCGGTTGTAGAAGGCCTCTTCCGCGAAGGCAGCCAGGGAGGCGAACGAGAGTACGAGGATCAGTGGCAGGCGCATCTGGGGTTCCTTTCGAGTGTCCATTACCCGTTCGTCTGCCGGTGCTATTGGAGGTTCCCTACTCGCTGTCCGAAGGAGGGGCGGGGATGGCCTCGGCAGGCTGGGGGCCAGTGTAATAATAAGGGGTATAGCCGTAGTAGTAGGGGGCCTCATAGCCGTAGCCCGCCCAACCGCCTTCGCTGTCGCCGGCGCCTTCCAGATGGCCGCGGGTCTTGCTTCGGCCGCTGAATTTCATCGAGAAGTCGGCGCCGGCCTCGCTGCCGGTGTCACCGTCGAGATCGGCGTGGCCTTCTTGTCGTATGTTGGTGGCGCTGGTACTGTCATCGTTCCAGCCCCAGAAGGCCGAGGCCTGTGCCGTGGCGACGAGCGCAGTGATGGCAACGAATCGCTTCATGGTGCTTTCCCCATTCCCGTTGCTCGGGATTCTTGTCGATGTCTGACGGGTACTGCTCGTCGAAGGTACGACAATATATAAGTAAATACTTAAATGTCAATCTCCTGTTTTGCCCATCGGTTGATGGCCAGGGAGGGGCCGAAACAAAAAAGGCCCCTGCAGGGCAGGGGCCAAGGCTATCGCACGGTGCTTCCGTGCAGGGGAGGGGGTATTCGCGAGGTTCAGGCGGCGAAGCGCTCCTTTGCCGCGCGTGCGGCTTTGGCCTCTTCGGCACTGTAGGCCGCGCCGGACCACAGCATCTCGTAGGCGATCTCTTCGTTGCCGTTCTCGCACAGGGCGAGCACGTCCTTGAACAACGGCTGGAAGGTGTCGCTGCGGTGTGACCGCTCGTGATCCTCGAAGCTGCGCCAGAAGGTCACGATCAACGCCTCACGCCCTTTTAGCGGACTCTCAACCGCCTGGCCGATGGTCGATCCCTCGTTCGAGATCGCCCCGCTGTTGAGGGCAACGAAGCCGCCGATGAAACCCGTGTCCGAGTGGTAGGTCTTGACGTTCTCGCACAGCAGCGCGACGCGCTCCTGCAGATCGTCGACCGTGAACTCGGGTTTCAGGATCACCCGGTTGACCGTCACCACGCCGTCCGGCGGGAAGTTGGGAATCAATGCACTCATGACTGACCTCCGTTTATCAGTATATTCGCAATATCTGACTAAAAAGGTCGGAAATGGTTCCCGTAGTGGTGGGGAATCGTTTCAGGGCCTGGGAACGGTGTTGGCCGGGCGTGTTACGCCTTAAATCCCTCGCTGGGATCGTCGAAGTGCACCTCGCCGGTTTCCAGCGAATAGTGTGCTTCGACGATCCGGAGCCGCCCCTCGTCGATCAGGCGCTCCAGGATGGCCGAGCCATGGCGCAGCTGATTTGCTGCGGCGCGGATATTGGCATGCACGGCCCGATCCAGCAGGCGTTTCCGATCCTGGCGCAGTTCGGTGTCCATCAGCGGCTCCACGGCAGGGCGGATGCGATCGACGATGGAGCGCAGATTGGGGGAGCGGGACTCGGCCGGGCGTTCCAGCTCCTCGATGGTCGCGCTCACCGCACCACACTGGGAATGGCCGAGTATCACCACCAGGGGCGTGCCGAAGCGCTCGGCGGCGAACTCGATGCTGCCGATCTGCGAGGGTGCGACGATATTGCCCGCCACCCGGATCACGAACAGGTCGCCTAGCCCCTGGTCGAAAACGATCTCGGCAGGGACTCGGGAGTCCGAACAGCCGAGGATGATGGCGAAGGGGTTCTGGCCGCCGGTCAGGGACTGGCGACGGGCGCTGTTGCTGAGCGCTGCCGTATTGGCCTCGCCGCGCAGATAACGGCGATTGCCCTCCTGCAGTTTTTGCAGGGCTTCTTCTGCGGAAATCATGGGTCGTCAGCTCTCCGAATTGTCGCGTGGATCGGGGATGGGTCTCACGACCTCTTGAAAGGTTAGGGTGGAAATACCCGATGTTGGCAACCGATTCGCTCTGCGTAGTC
>RFHJ01000222.1 GCA_003696905.1 Gammaproteobacteria bacterium
GCCAGCTGGACCCTGGTGGGACAGCGTGCCCGGATCGCGCCCAATGTCGGCATGCACATCATGAGCGTGGACGAGAACTGCCAACCCTGGCGCACGCCCTGCGGTGCCTATGCAAGGGGCTTCGCCCTGGTGTTGGGGCCTTCGGCCGAAGAAGGTGGGATCCTGCATCTGGTCGGAGAACGCGTGCCTACCGAGGTCCACCTCGACCTGGTGCAGTTCGACGAAGACGCACACCAACTCGCCCGGCCGCAACTCCGGGCGCGGCCCGACGGTCATTGGGTCATTCGCACCGATCCCAAGGCCACCCGCCTGCGGGTCAATCTGAGTGTCGGTGAAAAACAATGGGTGGCGGAATTTCCACTGGTGGATCTCACCGGTCGCCCCCTGGCGGGACCCCTCCTGCGTCACAGCTCCTGAGATTCGGGATCGTAGTCCGCATCCCCCGGTGCCGGTTCCCCGGGTATGCGCTTCTCTTCGCACAGCCATTCGCCCAGATCGATCAGTTTGCAACGCTCGCTGCAGAAGGGTCGCCAAGGTGATGTCTCCTTGGACCAGGGTACTGGTTTATGACAGGTGGGGCAGGATACGGTGGGGGTGGGCTTCTTCGTCATATGATGCACACGTTCAGCTCGAAACCGAGATTGCGTGCGGTTTGCACCGGGTGCTCCCAGTCACTGCTGTCCATGAAGCGGATACTGAAACGGTGCTTGCCGCCACTGATTTCCGCATAGACGGGGCTGTCCGCCGGCAGCCGGACCCGGATCATCTGCACCGAGGCCTCGCTGGGCAGGCTCTGGCTGTAGAAGCCCGCGTTCGCCTGGCAGGGGCTGAAGGTGGTGCTGTTGCGGATCAGCCCCAACAGCAATTCCACGGCCTCGTGCACCGCGGCGATTTCGCTGCGCCAGTCGTCGAGTTGCAGCAATCGTTCGGCCTGGGGCAAGGCCAGCCAGTAGTGCAGTTGTGGCAGGTCGAAGTCGAAGCCGCCGCCGGGAATGGCGGTACGCTGCAGCACGCTGTTGAGGAACTCGCTGGATCGCAGACCGGCACCGAGCTGTCCCTTGATGCCGCGCAACGCGCGCTGTGAGTTCTCGAGATTCTGCAGGATGTGTTGCAGGCGGTCACGGTCCACATTGGGCAGGTCTGCCATGGGAGCCAGGGAGAGATGGTAGCGGTCCATCTCCTTGATCAGTTCCGACTTGATGTCGGCCCGCGCGAGAATCACCGAGATGTCGAGCAAGGCGCGCAGTGCGGCCCTGGCCTCCCAGGGGTTGTTCTGGGGCAGGTGGTAGTCGAGTTGTTCGAACAGGTGCGAGAGCCGCAGCAGGGTGCGGCATTTTTCATTCAGCGGCTGCTCGAAGATCATCGGCTGGGACACGGGCCCCTCCGGGGCGGGATGGCGATTCAGCGAAGACTGATATTGTCCGTCACTGCCGACGGGAGGTAAAGGAACTTCGACCGGGCTGCCAGGACGACGTCATCTAAATTCGTAACTTATTGAAAAGTGGAGCGGGCGTCTGCGCGAAAAACGTCGGCGGCAGGGATGCCGCCGTCGAGCCTACAGGGACGTATCTACGGCGTTTTTTCGGGCAGACACCCGCTCCGCACGCCGTTAGATGACGTGGCCCTGACCGGGCTGCTGCTCAGCGCTGCGGCCGCGATGGGTCGGTCTCGGTGGCCATGCGGAGATATTGCCGATGCAGGCGATCCACGGCGTCGCTCAGTGCCTTGGGATCGCCGTTGTTGAGGATGATGTCATCGGCGCGTGCCCGGCGGGCCTCCCGGCTCGCCTGGCTGGCGAGGATGGCGTCGGCCTGTGCCGGGCTGCAGTGATCGCGTTGCATCAGGCGCTCACGCTGCAGACGCTCTGGCGCGTCGATCAGCAATACCCGGTCCTCTCCCCAGTCCTGGCCGCTTTCCACCAGCAGCGGGATCACCATCACCAGATAGGGGCCCTTGGCCTCGCGGGCCAGGGCCTGCATGCGCCGGTGAATGGCGGGATGGAGAATGGCCTCGAGGGCGCGTCGTTCTGCCGGGTTGGAGAACACCCGCGCGCGCAGCCGCGCGCGGTCCAGCCGCCCCGAACGCTCGAACACCTCGGGCCCGAAACGCTCCCTGATTCTCTCCAGCAGCGGTGAGCCGGGCTCGACCAGTTCGCGGGCGACCTGGTCTGCGTCGATCACCGGCACGCCGAGGGATTCGAAGTGGCGGCTGGCGAGGCTCTTGCCGCTGGCGATGCCACCGGTCAATGCCACTCGGAACATGGCTCAGGAGAGTCCTGCAAACTGCAGATAGGCCCGATTGATCGCATCTCCCCAGAACAGGGCGATCAGGCCGCCCAGGATCAGGTAGGGCCCGAAGGGGATGGGTTTGCCGCCTTCGTGACGACGTAAAGCAATCAGCAGGCTGCCCATTAGGGCGCCGACCAGGGACGAGACCAGAATGATCTGCGGCAGCATCTGCCAGCCCAGCCAGGCGCCGAATAGTGCCAGCAGCTTGAAATCGCCATACCCCATGCCCTCCTTGCCGGTGAACAGGCGGAACAGCTGGAAGACCAGCCAAAGAGAGAGATAGCCGGCAGCGGCGCCCATCACCGCTTCCTGCAAGGTAGTGAACCCGTCGTGCAGGTTCACCAGCAGACCGAGCCACAGCAGCGGCAGGGTGATCTGGTCGGGCAACAGTTGTTCGTCGATATCGATCATCGCCAGGGCCAGCAGCCCCCAGACCAGGACGAGCAGGGCCAGGGTGTCCCAGGTGAGGCCAAAACGCCACACCACGGCCAGGCTCAGGAGCCCGCTGACCAGTTCCACCAGGGGATAGCGCAAGCTGATCGTCACGCCGCATTGGCTGCAACGCGCCCGCAGCAACAGCCAGCTGAGGATCGGGATATTCTCCCAGGCGCGGATGCGATGGCCGCAGGCCGGGCAGTGGGACGGCGGGTGGATCAGGTAATCCAGGCCGAACCAGCGTGTGGCCGGGGGCGGTTCCCGAGGCTCACGTCCCTCCAGTTCGGCGCAGGCCGCGGCAAACTCGGCCTGCATGCGACGCGGCAGGCGCAGTATTACCACATTGAGGAAACTACCGACGACCAGTCCTAGGAGCAGAGCGGCGCTCAGCTGCCAAGTCAAGGGCAGGGAAGCCAGGTCCATGGGGCGGGGCGTCCCCCGGCTACCCGACGACCGAACCCATCTGGAAGATGGGCAGGTACATGGCGATGACCAGTCCGCCGATGAGGGTGCCCAGAACAGCCATGATCATCGGTTCCAGCAGGCTGCTGAGACTGTCCACCGCATTGTCGACTTCTTCCTCGTAGAAATCGGCGACCTTGGACAGCATGTCGTCCAGTGCGCCGGATTCCTCGCCGATGGCGACCATCTGTATGAGCATGTGGGGGAAGATACCTTGCTGCTTCATCGCGAGCTGTAGCGACTGGCCGGTGGCCACGTCGTCGCGCATGGCGAGCACGCGTTTCTCATACACGGTATTTCCGGTGGCACCCGCCACAGAGGACAGCGCCTCCACCAGTGGCACACCGGCGGCGAACATGGTAGCGGTGGTGCGACAAAAGCGTGCCAGGGCGGCCTTGTGCATGATGTTGCCGATGATCGGCAGCTTGAGCAGCAGCCGATCGACGCTTTCACGCAATTTTGGTGAGCGCTTCCAGGTAAATCCGATGAACATGCTGAGGGCAGCGACGCCCAACAGGATCGCCCACCACCAGGCGACCACGAAGTCGGACATGGCCACGACCATCTTGGTGAAGGCGGGCAGGTCGGCACCAAAGCCTTCGAACAGGGATTTGAACTGAGGGATCACGAAGATCATGATCACCGCGGTGATCACGATGGCCAGCACGATCACGGCAATGGGATAGAAGAGGGCCTTTTTTATCTTGCCCTTGAGGGATTCCGTCTTCTCCTTGTAGGTGGCGATCTTGTCCAGCAGGGTCTCCAGCACGCCGGCCTGTTCCCCGGCTTCGACCAGGTTGCAGAACAGATCGTCGAAATAGAGCGGATGCTTGCGCAGGGAGTCGTGGAGGCTGGCGCCGCCTTCGACATTGTTCTTGATGGTCAGCAGCATATCCTGCATGGAAGGGTTGTTGTGTCCGCGTGCCACGATATCGAGTGCCTGTACCAGTGGCACGCCCGCTTCCATCATGGTGGCGAGCTGGCGAGCGAAGACCGCAATGTCCTTTGGCGTGATCTTCTGCTTGCGGTTGGAAAACAGGCTGGTGGCCTTCTTGCGGACCTTCAGGGGCGTGATTCCCTGACGGCGCAGCTCCGCCTTCACCATGGTGACACTGGCAGTACGCGTCTCTCCTCTTACCCGTTTGCCTTTACGATCAGTACCTTCCCAGACGAAGATCTGGGGTTTCTGTTCGATTGTGGCTGCAGATGCCTTCGCCATGATTTCTGGTTAGTCCTTGGTGACGCGGTTGAGTTCTTCGAGGCTGGTAATGCCCGCCTTGACCTTGCGCAGTCCGGAGGTGCGGAGATCCTCGATCCCCTCGGCCTGGGCCTGTTCCCGCAGTCGAATCGCGTTGGCGCCCTCCATGATCAGCCGCTCCATCTCCTCACTGATGGGCATCACCTCGAAGATGCCCACCCGGCCTTTGTAGCCGCGGGTGCAGAGATCGCAGCCAACGGGTTTGAATACGTTCCACTCCCGGTCTATTTCGGCCTGCGGAATCCCTTCTTTAATCAATTCCTCGCGTGCCAGTTCGTCCGGTGCCTTGCAGTGTTCACATAGCCGTCGGGCGAGGCGCTGGGCGAGGATGAGATTGACCGAGGAGGCAATGTTGAAGGCGGGTATCCCCATGTTGGCGAGACGCGTCAGGGTCTGGGGGGCGTCATTGGTGTGCAGGGTGGACAGTACCAGGTGGCCGGTCTGGGCTGCCTTGACCGCGATCTCGGCGGTTTCGAGGTCCCTGATCTCCCCCACCATCACGATGTCGGGGTCTTGGCGCAGGAAGGCCCGCAGTGCTTCTGCGAAGGTGAGGCCGGTCTTGGGGTTGACGTTGACCTGGTTGATGCCGGGAACCTGGATCTCGACGGGGTCTTCCGCAGTAGAGATGTTCACCTCGGGCTTGTTCAGCAGGTTGAGTGCGGTGTAGAGGGTAACGGTTTTACCGCTGCCGGTTGGACCTGTCACCAGGATCATGCCATAGGGCTTGTTGATCGCCGAGAGGAACGCCTTCTTCTGCGCTTCCTCGAATCCCAGCGCGTCGACTCCGACCTGGGCAGCCGAGGAGTCGAGGATCCGCAACACCACCTTCTCGCCATAGAGGGTGGGGCATGTATTGACGCGGAAGTCGATGGCGCGGTTGCGTGACAATGCGAGCTTGATACGACCGTCCTGGGGAATCCGACGTTCCGCAATATTCATTCGCGCCATAACCTTAAGTCGGGCAATCAGGCGAGAGGCCAGGCTGACCGGCGGGTTGGCGATCTCATGAAGTATGCCATCCTGGCGAAAACGCACTCGGAACTGCTTTTCGTAGGGCTCGAAATGAATATCCGAGGCCCCACCATTGATGGCGTCGAGCAGCACCTTGTTGACGTAGCGCACCACCGGCGCATCGTCCACGCCGAGGTTGGCGCCCTCATCGTCCTGCTGTTCCTCGTCGACGACGTCGAGGTCGAGTTCTTCCAGGTCCGCGTTGAGCATTTCGCTCATTGCCGCGTCCTGATCTTCCAGCGCCTGCTCCAAGGCGGTGCTCAGCTTGTCTTCCTGAACGAGCACGGCACTGGTTGTCAGCCCGGTATGGAACTTGATCTCGTCCAGCGCGTCATGCTCGGTCGGATCGGATACGGCCAGGAAGAGACGCTTCCCCCGCTGAAAAAGAGGCAAAACCCGATGCTTCTGGATGAGTTTGTCGTCGACCAGCTTGACCGGCATCTGTTCCCGGTCCATGGCGTCCAGGTCGAACAGCGGTACTCCATATTCCTGAGCGGCTGCAGTGGCCACTGCGGTCGCATCGATCCGCTCTTCATTGACCAGCCAGCTCACCAGTGACTGCTGGTTTTCGGCAGCTGCCTGCTGGGCCTCCAGGGCCTGTTGTTCGGTCAGCAATTGATCGTTGACCAGACGTCGGGCCAGTGCGTTGATGCGGATGGAGGTGCCGGGGGTTGCCATACCTTGAATCGGGGTCTTGGTGAATGGATCCTTGCGTTGGTTGCCTGGGTGAATTATCTCGGTGAGGGGTTGCCAGGGTTCATGCTATTGGCCTCCGCCTCTGCGGGGCAGCCAAGCTGCTCCTGCGGATTGGTTGCTTCAAACGGTCGCGTTCGAAAGGCTCCCGGTCCGAATACTTCACTCGGTTGCTCAAGAAGGATGATAACTGGTTGGTTGCCAAAGGCATTCGTCATCTTTCTCCAAGTGCGTTGGAAGTATATACCCGGCAGCGCCACAGAAAAGTGATTGTCCGCAACGGAGGTGCATTGCCGCCAAGAAGATCACGTTTTTCACCCGTTGTCGGACGAGGACGGTGGTGTTGCAATCGCCTGGCGCAATTTCTGTCGCAGCTGGGGAATTTCCCTTTCGTAATAGCTTGCCGGGTAGCGGAGTGTGTTCGGAGGCTGGCGCGAGTAGACTTCTTGGGCGGTATCGAGCAACCTCAGTGCTGCCTCGTAGCGGCCGGCAATTGCGAGTTCGGCGACCATCTGGAGGGCAGAGTCGATATCACCGTAGGCGCCCATTGCCTCGCGGTATTTTTCTTCAGCTTCGGCGTAGGCGTGCTGGGCCAGGAGCAAGCGTGCCTCGAGGTAGAGGAGGAGTCGTCTGGCAAACGGGATTTGAGCATAGGCCGTGTGCTGTTTCAGGTGGCTTATCAGGGCCAGAACCTCGCTACCGAGTCGCGTATCGTCGCCGTGGGTGACCGCAATATTCACTATCTCCCTGAGCCCGGTGATGGATTGGCCATCGACCGACTGGTTGCCCAGATCGCGGGCAGCCTGGACGAAGTCCTCATGACGGGCTATCCCGATCCGGACCTTGGTCAGTAGCTCACTGACGGTGAGCAGAGCGCTCTGGGGGAGTCGTTCTCTGGCTGTGCGCAGCTCTTCGAGGGCCTTCCTGGCCTCTCCATGCTGCAGATAATAATGGGCGAGCGTATTCCGGGCCCGGGGTGAGTTGGGGGCTGCTACCGCCCAGTAGAGTTTCAGCCCTACCGGGTCGCCCCACAGCAGGGCACGCTGGTGCGACAGGAAGGCCAGGACAGCCAGCAGCATAAAGGCGAGTGTAGGGCGCATCCATCGAGTTGACTCGAGAGGAAGAGCGGAGATCCCCTGGATGATCGGAAAAAAGAGGAAGGCTGCCGGCAGATAGTTGCGGTGTTCGAAATAGAGCTCCAGACCGATGAGACTCGATTCGAGCAGGTGGCCGGCGAGGAAGAACAGAATCGCAAGGCTGAGCAGCGGAAATCGCCGGCGCAGTCCGATGCTTGCTCCTAGCAGCACGGTCAACCCGACCATGGCGACCAGGGTGGTGGGCGGGGAAAGCCACCCTCTCGAGACTGTCCTCCCTTCCTGGTAGAGTCCCGCGCCTTCGATACGCGGTCCGATTAGGTTGCCGAGATATTCCCACAGGATACGTGCCTCGGTGAGGAGACGTTCGGGTTGGTTGAAATCCCTCGCTGGCCAGGGGGAAGGGGAAAAATCGATACGCGTGGCCAGAAAGACGACGATGGCCGCCGCCGGCACATAGAGAAACAAGGTTCTGAACCAGCGTGGTAAAGGGGTTGTTCCACGAGGTCGACAGAATTCGACCATGAGTATCAGCAGGGGTAGCAAGGCCCCGTTTTCCTTGCTCAGAGTGGCCAGCAGGGTGCTCCCGGCCAGGCCAGCGCCCATCCAGATGAGACCGGCCTTTGGACGTACCCGGTAGAGGAGTCGTCCATGGAGATAGGCGGTCATGCCGGCAAAACAGAACAGGGCCGCCAGGATGGCCATGCGTTGTACCACATAGAAGGTGGTCGAGAGCAGGTAAGGATGCAGCAGCCAGGCGGCTGCGTTGAAGAGAGCGAAATACTGGGCCTGTCGCTCTGGCAAGCCATAGAGTCGGCAGAGTTGTAGGCCTGACCAGACGAGGAACACGCCACAGAGCAGGTGCAGCATCAGGTTGGTGTACTTGAAGGGCGTGGCGGGTGCCGGCCAGGTGTTGCTGTCGATCAGGAAGCTCAATAACGCCAGCGGGCGGCCGGTGGGGCCGGCGCTTCCGTCGCTCAGGTAGGCCTTCAGAGTCTCCCAGTCGTGTACTGCTCCGACCTTGCCAAGGCCGGCGAGGTTGAAGTAATCGTCGAAGAGGAAGCCGCCCCGGATGCCTGGCCACAAGGCCAGAATCGTCAGACCGAGGACGAGAAACAGCAGGGCCGCGGGCAGTGCCGGTCCACGGAACGCGGGTCGTACATCGGTGCTGTACTCCCGGATAACAAAAGCCCGCTTGCGCGGGCTCTTGGGGTCGAGGGCTAATCCCTTCTTAACGGCAGCTGGAGGGTACATAGTTGTCCGGAACGCCATTGCTGGTGGCGGGGCGGCAGTCCCAGGTGATGCCGCCGCTGGAAGCCACAGGGCTGAGCTCCAGCTTGTTGTTGGTGCTGTCGACCTTGCTGTTATAGGTGATGGTGATCAGGCCGTTCGAAACCGCTACCGAAGACACTGCGTTGCCAGTGATTGAGCCGCTTGCTGCAAGTCCGGCCGAACTGTTGTTGGTCGGGAAGTGGCCTTCCGAAGAATAGAATTCGGCGACGGCGGCCTTGGCGCCAGAGGCCAGGCTCAGGCCCTCCGAGACGTGCGAGCGCTTGGTGTAGTCCTGGTAGGCCGGAATGGCGATCGCGGCCAGGATGGCGATGATCGCGACCACGATCATCAGTTCGATGAGGGTGAAACCCCCTTGCTGCTTCATCATATTTCCGTTCATTGATACGGGCTCCATCGATAATTCCAGAGATTGACGATTCATGCCCCGTGGGGCGGGACGTCCTATGCCAAGCAACATCAATGCCAACTTGGATTGCTGTTTGGGCGATTGAGCCGGCTTCCGGCACTCAATGGCTTGTGTCGAAAATCTTCGGTGTGTCGATTCCTTGACGACTCGAGGGGCAGTCGAAGTGACGCAGAGTGTCACTTGAGATGACGAAAATTGTCACTTTTCGGGGTCGATACCGAGTTTTTGCATGCGATAGCGTAGGGAGCGTAGGGTAAGACCGAGTTGCCTGGCCGCCGCCGTCCGATTCCAGCCGGTGGCCTCGAGCGCCTTGAGAATCATGTCGCGCTCCACCCGTTCCAGTTCGGTCTCCAGATCGGTCGGGATTTGCGCTTGCCTTGCGGTTTCGGCCATGGCCGAGGGGGTGTCTTCCAGGCCCAGGTCTTCCGGCGTGATTTGCTGGCCATCACAAAGGGCACATGCGCGCTCCAGGATGTTCTCCAGTTCCCGGACATTGCCCGGATAGTGGTAGGCCTGCAGGCGGGCGAGTGCTTCGGTGGAGAGTTGCGGGCGCGGCTGGCCGGACTGCTGGCTGATCCGGTCGAGGAAGTGCTCGGTCAGCACCGGCAGATCCTCCAGATGTTCGCGCAATGGCGGCATATTCAACTCGATCACGTGAATGCGGAAATAAAGGTCCTGACGGAAGAGCCCTTCTGTCACCAACTGTTCCATGTCCTTGTGAGAGGCGCTGATCAGGCGTACATCGATTGGCACCTCAGCGGTGGCGCCCACCGGGCGGATACGTTTTTCCTGGATGGCACGCAGCAACTTCACCTGCATGCTCAGTGGCAGGTCGGCCACTTCGTCCAAAAACAGGGTGCCGCCATGAGCAGCCTGGAACAGCCCCTCCTTGTCGCCCGTTGCGCCGGTGAAGCTGCCTTTGAGATGGCCGAACAGCTCGCTCTCCATCAACTCGGCGGGGATGGCCCCGCAGTTGACCGCAACGAAGGGTTGTTCTGCCCGCGGACTGCGGTCGTGGATGCGGCGGGCCGCGACCTCCTTGCCGCTGCCGGACTCGCCCTTGATGAAGACCGGTGCCTGGCTGAGTGCCAGCTTGTCGGTGAGCCGGCGGATCTGTTCGATGGCAGGGGAGGTGCCCAAAAGACGATCGTCGGAACGGGGTGATGGTGCCGGATTCGCTGCGTTCGATTGGTGCAGGCGCAAGGCGGTCTCGATCAGGCGGCGGAGTATGGGTAATTCCACTGGCTTGGAAACGAAATCGAAGGCACCTGCCTTGAGTGCCTCGATGGCGGTATCCATGTTGCCATGGGCGGTGATCATGGCGATCGGCGTCTGCGGGTGATACGCCGCCACGTGGCGCACGATCTCGATGCCGTTGCCGTCCGGCAGGCGCATGTCGGTGAGGCAGAGATCAAAGTGGCGGTTCTGCAACGCCTTCATCGCGCCGGCGATGTCGGTGACGGTACGGGTTTCGATGCCCATTCGCCCTAGGGTGATCTCCAGCAGCTCGAGGATGTCGGGTTCGTCATCGATGATCAGGGCAACGGGGCGATTCATGTCAGCGTGCGTCGTCTGGAGTTGGGAAAGGAGAGCCGGAAGGCGGCCCCTTGCGGGAGTGGGTGATATTCGATGCGCGCGCGGTTGGCCTCGCACAGCTGACGGGCGATATAGAGGCCGAGTCCGGTACCTTCGTTGCGGGTGGTGAAGAAGGGTTCGAACAGCTTGTCGGCCACATCGCCGGGAATGCCTCCGCCGTTGTCCTGCAGTTCGATGAAAGGACCGCCCGATCGTTGATTGGCTCCCGCCAGAATGAGGATACGCAGGTCGCCTGCATCACCTGGGAAATGCCGTTTTGCATTGTCGCACAGGATCTCGAGGATCTGTTGCAGTTGTCCTGGGTCGGCATGGATGGTGGTGTTGTAGGGTTCCACTTCGTATCCGAGCTGTTCCGCGGACAACCCACAGGCTCCACGCAGTGCTTCGACGACCGTGTCTAGCCAGGGTCCGAGCACCAGCGGTTTCGGGTGAGGAAGATCCTGGCGCGACAGGCGCAGGATGTTTTCGATGATCTCGTTCACGCGGGCGGAGTTCTGTTGGATGATGTCGACCAGTCGGTGATCGGTGTCGGATAGCTCGGGTGCTTCGCCCAGAAGCTGCGCGGCATGGCTGATGGCACCGAGCGGGTTGCGTACTTCGTGGGCGATGCCGGCGGTGAGCCGTCCCAGTGAGGCGAGCTTCATCTGCTGGGCCTGCTGGGTCAGCCGGGAGGTATCCTCCAGGATGATCAAGGTGCCGGCGCTGCCGCCCCTGCCGAGGCGGTTGAATTGGACCCGGAGATCCCGTCCCTCTGGCAGGGCGCGGAGTGCCGTTACCGATCGTTCCGGATCTTCCCGCCAGGTGGCGTGGGCCTCGGCCAGACGTGGCGAGACGGCCCTCAAGGGATGGTGGCGCATCTGGGTGGGCATTCCCAGCAGTGACCAGGCCGCTTCGTTGAGCAACTGTACCTGCTCCTCCCGGTCGATC
This sequence comes from Gammaproteobacteria bacterium, assembly GCA_003696905.1. Taxonomy (GTDB): domain Bacteria; phylum Pseudomonadota; class Gammaproteobacteria; order Chromatiales; family Chromatiaceae; genus MONJU. The sequence continues at coordinate 11,464 of RFHJ01000222.1, forward strand.
ACCACGATCCCCGATTGCATCTGTTGGATCACATAGTCGCTGAGCTGCGCCAGATTGACCAGTTCCGTCTCGCGCTGCTCGACCAACTCTTCGCTGCGACGGGCGCGGGCGGTCAAGGTGACCGAGAGCAGCACCAGCGCGAAATAGGCGATCCCGAGAAAGCCAGCCTCGACATAGCGGGTGGCGGGGAAGGCGTGGTGGAGTTCCGACCAGAGCTCTTCGACGAGCACGGCCAGGGTGGCGAGGGCGGCCAGTCCCAGGGCGAAACGGGCCTCGAGCAGGGTGGCGGCCAGGGTGAGCGAGATGCCCGTCAGGATGCCGAGCCCGGAGGCGACGCCGCCGCTCGTCTGCATCATCAGGGTGAAGGCGGCGATATCGATCACGACGGCCAGGATTGCCTGGCGATCGACGTGCAGTGGTCTCGCCAGGTTCCACATGAGGGCGCTTAGTGCAAGGACCGAGTAGACTACCGCAACGACGCCAAACAGTTCCGGCCCATGGGTGCCCAGTGGCCCCCGCTTTATGGCAAAGAACAGAATCACCATCACGGTTGCGACGACCACCCGGTAGCCAAGGAACAGGTTGAGGTTGGTCCGTTCCTCTGCGCGATCGAAGGTGGTCTCGCCTTCCCCGGGATGGCGACCGACGGTGGCTTGCTCGGAAGTGGTGTTGTCCATCCTGGCTAGATCGATACTTTCAACTGCCTGCCGCGGGTGGCGTCAGATGTGATAGTTTTTGCGTCGCCCGACCTCCGTCGAGCAGAATAGCATCTTCCACACCAGAGACAGGACCGAACATTGAATCTGCACGAATACCAGGCCAAGCGTCTGTTCGCGGGATATCGTATCCCCGTCCCCTACGGCGTGGCGGTGGATACGCCCGAGGCGGCGCGTGAAGCGGCCGAGGCGATGGGAGGCGACCGATGGGTAGTCAAGGCACAGGCCCATACCGGTGGCCGCGGCAAGGCTGGGGGGGTCGTGCTGGTCGACTCTCCCGAGCAGGTCGAGGCCGAGGCCCGCCGCCTGCTCGGCAGCCGGCTGGTGACGCGGCAGACCGGTCCGCAAGGCCTGCCGGTGAGCCATGTGCTGGTGGAAGAGCCGAGTGACATCGAACGTGAACTCTATCTGAGTCTGCTGGTCGATCGCGGCAGCCGGCGGGTCATGATCATGGCCTCGGAGGCTGGAGGGATGAACATCGAGGAGGTCGCCGCGGACACGCCCGAGAAGATTCTCACCAGTCGGATCGATCCTGCCGCAGGACTGCAGCCCTGGCAGGGGCGGCGCCTAGGCTTCGCCCTGGGGCTGGATGCCGAGCAGCGCAAGCAGTTCCACAAGATCCTGAGTGGACTGAGCGAGCTGTTCCAGCGCGAGGATGCCAGCCTCGTGGAGATCAATCCGCTGATCGTGACCGGGGCGGGTGATCTGTTGGCGCTGGACGCCAAGATCAATCTGGACGACAACGCGCTCTACCGCCACAAGGACCTGCAGGCGATGCGCGACATCAGCCAGGAGGACGAGCGGGAGGCGCGCGCGGCGGAGCACGATCTCAACTATATCTCGCTGGACGGCAACATCGGCTGCATGGTCAATGGCGCTGGCCTGGCGATGGCCACCATGGACCTGGTCAAGCTGCATGGTGGCGAGCCGGCCAATTTTCTCGATGTCGGTGGCGGCACGACCGCCGAGCGAGTGGCCGAGGCCTTCAAGATCATCCTCTCCGACGACAAGGTGCGTGCGGTCCTGGTGAACATCTTTGGCGGTATCGTGCGCTGTGACCTGATCGCCGAAGGCATCATCAAGGCGGTGAAGGAGGTTGGCATCGAGGTGCCGGTGGTGGTGCGGCTGGAGGGCACCAATGCTGACAAGGGCCTGGCGATGCTGGATCAGAGCGGTCTTGCGTTGGAAACGGCTTCCGGCCTGACGGAGGCCGCACAAAAGGTGGTGGCCGCCGCGGAGGGCCGGGCATGAGCATCCTGATCGACAAGAATACCAAGGTGATCTGCCAGGGCTTCACCGGCCGGCAGGGCACCTTCCATTCCGAGCAGGCCATCGCCTATGGCACCCAATTGGTCGGTGGGGTGACGCCCGGCAAGGGCGGCCAGACGCACCTGGACCGGCCGGTATTCGACACGGTGCACGACGCAGTGGCGGAGACCGGCGCCGATGCGACCATGATCTATGTGCCCGCCGCCTTCGCCGCGGATGCGGTGCTGGAGGCGGCGGATGCCGGCATTCGGGTGATCGTCTGTATCACGGAGGGGATTCCGGTGCTGGACATGCTCAAGGTGCGTGCGGCATTGGACAGCATGCGTGATGTGCGTCTGATCGGCCCCAACTGCCCCGGCGTCATCACCCCGGGGGAGTGCAAGATCGGCATCATGCCCGGCGCCATCCACCAGCCCGGCAGGGTGGGCATCGTCTCGCGTTCGGGCACCCTCACCTACGAGGCGGTACACCAGACCACCCAGGCGGGCCTTGGGCAATCGACCTGTGTCGGTATCGGCGGCGATCCCATCCACGGGATGAGCTTCATCGACTGCCTGGAGTTGTTCGAGGAAGACCCGCAGACCGAGGGCATCGTCATGGTGGGCGAGATCGGGGGTACCGCCGAGGAGGATGCAGCCGACTATATTCAGGCTCATGTCTCCAAGCCGGTAGTCGCCTATATCGCCGGCGTGACCGCCCCGCCGGGCAAGCGGATGGGCCATGCCGGGGCCATCGTCAGTGGTGGCAAGGGGACCGCCGAGGGCAAGTTCGCGGCGTTGGAGGCTGCCGGGGTGCGCACCGTACGCTCGCCGGCCGATATCGGGCAGGCGATGGCCGACGCGCTCGCCTGACACGGGTTCGGGTGTGAGAATCGCCATCGCACAGCTCGACCTCAAGGTCGGTGCGATCGAGGAGAACGCCTGGCGCGTGATCGAGGTCGCGCAGGAGCAGGCACGGCTGGATGTCGATTTGCTGCTGTTCCCGGAACTGACCCTGATCGGTTATCCGCCGGAAGATCTGCTGTTTCGTCACGAATGCCAGGCGCGGGTGGATGCTGCCCTGCAGTTGATTCTGCAAGAGGTGACCGGTATCACTCTGGTGATCGGTATGCCGGCGATGCGCGACGGGCGGCGCTACAACCTGGCGGTGGCATTGCGTGATGGCGAGATCCTGGCCGAATACCGCAAGCGGGAACTGCCCAACTACAGTGTCTTCGACGAGAAACGTTATTTCGTCCCCGGGCAGGACGTGGCCCTGTTCGAACAGGCGGGCATCCAATTTGGGTTGACCATCTGCGAGGATGTGTGGGTTGCCGGTCCGGTGGCCGACAGTGCCGAGGCGGGCGCGGATGTGGTACTGGTGCTCAACGCCTCGCCCTACCACCGGGGCAAGGCACAGCAACGGGAGCGCCTGGTGGCGGAGCTGGCGGCACGTAACGAGGTGGCGCTGGTCTACGGAAACCTGGTGGGCGGTCAGGACGAGCTGGTGTTCGATGGCGCCTCCTTCGCCTGTGATCGAAGGGGCGAGGTGGTATTGCGTTGCGCCCAGTTCAGGGAGGGCATCTGGTGGTTGACGCTGGATGCGGGCGGCAATCCGCACGCAGACACCCTGGCGCCCTGGCTGGAGCCGGTCCAGGAAGTCTACGAGGCGCTGGTCTGCGGTATCCGTGACTACGTGAACAAAAACGGTTTCAATGGTGTGGTGCTGGGGCTTTCCGGAGGCATCGACTCGGCACTCACCCTGGCGATCGCGGTGGACGCCCTGGGGGCGGATTGCGTCGAGGTGGTCTCCATGCCCTCCCGTTACACGGCGGACATGAGCAACGAGGATGCCGCCGAGCAGGCGCGGCGCCTGGGTGTGAAGTACCTCTCCATCCCCATCGAACCCGCCTTTCAGACGCTGCTCGATATGCTGACCGAGCCCTTCGCCGGGCTGCCCATGGACGTCACCGAGGAGAACATGCAGGCGCGCATCCGCGGCCTGCTGCTGATGGCCATCAGCAACAAGACCGGACGCATGTTGCTGACCACCGGCAACAAGAGCGAGATGTCGGTGGGCTATGCCACGCTGTACGGCGATATGAACGGCGGCTTCGCCCCGCTCAAGGACGTGCCCAAGACCCTGGTCTATGCCCTAGCACGTTGGCGCAACCGGGACGGCGAAGTGATCCCCGAGCGGGTGATCACCCGTCCTCCCTCCGCGGAGTTGCGGCCCGACCAGCAGGACACCGACAGCCTGCCGCCCTACGAGGTGCTGGACGAGATCATCGAGCGTTTCGTGGAGCAGGATCAATCGGTCGAGGAGATCGCGGCCGAGAGCGGTTTCGATCGTGCCGAGGTGGCGCGCGTGGTGCGCATGATCATCCGTTCAGAATACAAGCGCCGCCAGGCCGCGCCCGGCATCAAGATCACCGCACGGGCCTATGGGCGCGATTGGCGCTACCCTATCGTCAATGGCTGCTTGTAAGCGGCGAGTTCGTGGCGCTATGCTGAGTCGCTATGGAAAACTCACCACAGAGTACACAGAGACCACAGAGGGCCATGGTGCGAAGGGGCTTGGATAGGGATGACAAGCCGGTTCAGAAAGGCACGCTATCCAGCCGCGTGTCGTTCTTCATAGGGATCTGCTATGGGAAAACTCCGTGTGCTCTGTGTCCTCTGTGGTAAATGAGATTCTGGCTGCGGATACTTTTCCATAGTCAAGGGTGTGGCCGAGGCCTGATGGCAGTTAGGATATCGATAATGACAACGAGGGGAGCAACATGAAAAAGATCGAGGCGATCATCAAACCCTTCAAACTGGATGATGTGCGCGAGGCGCTCTCGGCCATCGGGGTCACCGGCATGACCGTGACTGAAATCAAGGGTTTCGGACGCCAGAAAGGGCATACCGAACTCTACCGGGGCGCTGAATACGTGGTCGACTTTCTGCCCAAACTGAAGTTGGAGATCGTGATAGACGAAGAGAAAGTGGCCGAGTGCATCGAGGCGATCACCAATTCGGCGCGTACCGGCAAGATCGGTGACGGGAAGATCTTTGTGCTCCCTGTCGAAGAGGTGGTGCGCATACGCACGGGTGAGCAGGGCAAGGATGCTATCTGACAGCCACCGAGATGCAGGGTCGTGTCATCTAAATTCGTAAACTGTTGAAAAGTGGAGCGGGTCTCTGCCCGGAAAACGTCGGCGGCAGGGATGCCGCCGTCGAGCCTTAGGGGGGTATTTACGGCGTTTTTCGGGGCAGACGGCTCGCTCCGCTACAGTTGGATGACGTTGCCCTGCACCGGGATGGCTTCGGGATTGCGTCCGGTGCCGCTCAGTTCTTGTCCAACCCGAAGTAGTCCCAGAGCCTGCGGGTCCAGCCCTTTTCCTCCAGATCGCGGGGGTCGGGAATGATGGCGCCGCTATCCAGGTTCGCCGCCAGTACGCGCTGGGCATCGGCGGCGAGGTCGTCCAGGCCGAGCCGGGTGTAGGCCTCGATCATGATCTCCAGCGCGTTCTTGACCGCGGGTGTGCGCTGGTAGTTCTCGACCACATAGTTGGCACGGTCTGCTGCCGCGACGAAGGCGCCGCGCTTGATGTAGTAGCGGGCCACATGGACCTCGTGGCGGGCCAGGTTGTTGCGCAGATAGAGCATCCGCTTGCGTGCGTCTTCGGCATACTCGGAATCGGGAAATTGCTGCACCACCCGCTCGAAATCCTTGTAGGAGTCGACCGCGGCACCGGCATCGCGCTGTGACAGATCGGTTGGCAGGTAGCGCGAAAGGAATCCCAGCGAGCGATTGAAATTCACCAGGCCCTTCAGATAGTAGGCGTAGGCCACTGCCGGGTGGCCGGGGTGAAACTTGATGAAGCGGTCGGCCGCGGCCAGCGCCGACTCCGGTTCGTCGGCCTTGTAATAGGCATAGGCCACGTCCAGTTGTGCCTGGTGGGCATACTTCCCGAAGGGGTAGCGCGCCTCGAGTTTCTCGTAGTATTCGATGGCCTTTTCATAGCCGCCGGCGGCCAGCTCCGAGGAGGCCTCGTTGTAGAGTTTCTGCTGGCTCCAGCCCTTGGTCTCGTCCTTTTCGCCGAAGATGGACGAGCAGCCGCCGAGCAGCAGGGCGAGCAACAGTGACCAGAACAGACGCCGCATGGGTGATAATCCTTGGAAGACTGGCCCGCGAGTATAGCGGATAGGCAATTCAGGAATGAAGATGAAGCATGACGAATGAGGGTCGGGAGATCCACCTGAGCGCTGAAATCGGCCCCGAGCTCGCGGGCCGGCGGCTCGACCAGGCGCTGGCACGGCTGTTCGACGACTACTCGCGCAGCCGCCTGCAGGCCTGGATCAGGGAGGGGCGCGTGACCCTCAACGGCCGTCCTGCGGCCCAGCGCGACAAGGTGGCCGAGGGCGATCGGGTCGCGTTGCAGGCCGAGGAGCAGGATCGGGTAGAGTGCCTGCCGCAAGAGATACCGCTGGATATCGTCTACGAGGACGAGCATCTGCTGGTGATCGACAAGCCCGCTGGCCTGGTGGTGCATCCGGCCGCCGGCAACCCGGATGGCACCGTACAGAACGCGCTGCTCTACCACGATGGCACCCTGGCGCGGCTGCCGCGGGCCGGCATCGTGCATCGTCTGGACAAGGACACCACCGGCCTGATGGTGGTGGCCAGAACCTCGCTGGCCTACCAGCGCCTGGTGAGTGCCCTTGCCGCGCGTCAGATCCACCGCGAGTATCGCGCCCTGGTGGTCGGTCGGGTGGCCAGCGGGGCCACCATCGAACAGCCCATCGGCCGCCATCCCACGGTGCGTACCCGGATGGCGGTCAATCCGCTGGGGAAGCCGGCGGTGACCCACTACCGGGTACTGGAACGGTTTGCATCCCATACGCTGCTGGGCGTGCAGCTGGAGAGTGGCCGCACCCACCAGATCCGGGTCCACATGGCACACATCCGGCATCCGGTCTTCGGCGACCCGGTCTATGGTGGCCGCCTGCAGCTGCCGGCCGGGGCAGACGAGTCGCTGAAGACCTTGATGCGCCGGTTTCGACGGCAGGCGCTGCATGCTCGTCGACTGATTCTGCAACACCCCGTCAGTGGCCGGGAGATGCGCTTCGACGCCGCCATCCCTCCGGACATGGCCGAATTGCTGGAGGCCCTGCGTGCCCATGCGGGAGAAAGGGCCGGGGAGGCGGCTATCGACGAGGCGGCCTTCCTTGCCGCCCTGGGCGACCAGGGATGGGAGATCGACGAGGATGACTGAACCGGTCCGGGTGCTCCGTCCGGCATGGCCTGTGCCCGCGCGGATCCAGGCCGCCTCCACGACGCGGGTCGGCGGTACCAGTAGGGGCGACTTCGCGGGGCTCAATCTGGCCGTGCACGTGGGTGACGATCCCGCTGCGGTAGGGCACAATCGTGCCCTGCTGCGCGAGGCCCTGGGGCTGCCCGCCGAACCGCTGTGGCTGTCCCAGGTGCATGGCCGGAACCTGGTGGATGCCGCTCGCGCCGGCGAAGGGACCGAGGCTGACGCCAGTTTCACTACCACGCCCGGGGTGGTGTGTGCGGTGATGACCGCCGACTGCCTGCCAGTGCTATTCGCCGATCTCGATGGACGGCAGGTCGCCGCCGCCCATGCCGGCTGGCGAGGGCTGGCGGGCGGGGTGCTGGAAACCACATTGGCGCGCTTCGAAGACCCGTCCCGGGTCATCGCCTGGCTCGGGCCGGCGATCGGCCCCCGGGCGTTCGAGGTGGGTGACGAGGTGCGCGCCGCCTTTTGCGAAGGGCAGGCCGAGGCCGTGCATTGTTTTCGTCCGGCCCGCCCCGGGCATTGGCTGGCCGATATCTATGCCCTCGCACGACTGCGCCTGTTCGCGGCGGGCATCGGCGAGGTTTACGGCGGCGGGCGATGCACCTACAGTGAGCCGGAAATGTTCTATTCCTACCGGCGATCACGGCGCACCGGCCGCATGGCCAGCCTGATCTGGATCGAGGAGGCGATATGAGTGACAAGTGGTGGATGCTGACCCTGATCGGCAGGGACAGCCCCGGCATCGTGGCCGCGGTGACCCGTGCCCTGGCGAAGGCCGGCATTACCCTGGGGGAGACCTCCATGCTGCGCCTGGGGGGCAACTTCACGGTGATGATGATGGTCTCGGGAGACACGGACGAGGAGCGCCTGGGCTCGCTCTTGGCGCCGGTGGTCGAGCAGCGCGGGCTGCGTCTGCACATCGATCCCATCGAAGCGGAACTGCACCAGCACCTGGTCCCCAATGTCCAGGTGACGGTCAGCGGTCCGGATCGGACCGGTATGGTGGCGCAGGTCACCAGTGCGCTGGCCGAGGGTGGATTCAATATCCTCGACCTGGAGTCGGACGTAGCCGGGACACCCCGCGAGCCCCTCTACATCATCCAGATCAGCGGTATTGCGGTCGAGCCGGTGGAACGCATCGAGGAGCGCCTCGCAGCGATTCGTGACACCGGTATCTCGGTGAATGTCGTGCCTGTCGATACCTATATCGGTTAGAACCCGTGGCAGTACTCGAAATCCTCAAGCTGCCGGATCCCCGGCTCAAGCAGGTCTCCGAGCCGGTCACCGAATTCGATGACGCCCTGCGTGCCTTCATCGACGACCTGGAGGAGACCCGGCAGAACGGGCCGGCAGCGGTGGGTATCGCGGCGCCCCAGGTGGGCGTGTTCAAGCGGGTGGTGATCATCGACTGTAGCCAGACCCGCAAGCCGGTGCCCAACCACGGTCACCTGATCTTGGTGAACCCCGAGATCACCCACTGGGAGGGCTTCGAGGCGGGCCGCGAGGGTTGCCTTTCGGTGCCCGACTACACCGGCAACGTGATCCGCGCCACCCGCATTCATTTGGAGGCCTTCGATCCCTGGGGAAACCCGCTGGCATTCGACATGGAAGGCTACGAGGCGCGCGCTGCCCAGCACGAGATCGACCACCTCGACGGCATCCTCTTCGTCGACCGGGTGGTCAGCCGCCGCACCGACCTGTTCCGTCGCAAGGTCTACCAGAAAGGCGGGAAATCCAAGAAAGGTTAACCGCAAAGGACGCGAAGGTACGCAAAGTTATCTCTTTTGGTTGTGCAACCCCGGCGCCTTCATCCTGCCCTCGAATAGGGCCCAAGCGCAGGAGAGAGGGCGCCTTCTTCGCTGCGCGATTCCGATCGGAGACAGCGGAGCAGCGGGTTCCGGAATGCACAAGGTCCGGGGCGTGAGTGGGGCTACTCGGAGTTACCCACAACGGTGAATGAGTCACTCACACCAAAATAATCTTTGCGTACCTTCGCGTTCTTTGCGGTTGGTTTTTCCATCCTCTCATCTTGCATTTCTCTGCATATCCCCCATATCCGTTCCAGTTGAAGCCAAGAATTTGGAGAAGAACCCATGCGGATGGATAAATTGACCAGCAAGTTTCAGATGGCCCTGGCCGACGCCCAGAGCCTGGCGGTGGGGCGCGACCACCAGTTCATCGAGCCGGTGCATCTGATGCTGGCCCTGCTCGACCAGGAGGGCGGCACGGTGCGGCCGCTGCTCACCCAGGCGGGGGTGAACGTCAATCAATTGCGTTCGGCAGTCGGCCAGGCGATCGACCGCCTGCCCCAGGTGCAGGGGGCCGAGGGCGAGGTGCATGTCTCGAACGACCTGGGTCGGCTGCTCAACATCACCGACAAGCTCGCCCAGCAGCGCGGTGACCAGTACATCAGCTCCGAGCTGTTCGTGCTGGCGGCGGTGGAGGACAAGGGTACTCTGGGCGACATCCTGCGCCAGGCCGGTGCCAGCAAGCAGGCCATCGAGCAGGCGATCAACAATATTCGAGGAGGCCAGTCCGTGGACGACCCCAATGCCGAAGACCAGCGTCAGGCGCTGGAGAAATACACCATCGACCTCACCGAGAAGGCCGAGCAGGGCAAGCTCGATCCGGTGATCGGTCGCGACGACGAGATCCGCCGTACCATCCAGGTGCTGCAGCGGCGGACCAAGAACAACCCGGTGCTGATCGGTGAGCCCGGCGTCGGCAAGACCGCCATCGTCGAGGGCCTGGCGCAGCGCATCGTCAACGGCGAGGTGCCCGAGGGATTGCGCCACAAGCGCCTGCTGTCGTTGGACATGGCGGCCCTGATCGCTGGCGCCAAGTTCCGTGGCGAGTTCGAGGAGCGCCTCAAGGCGGTGCTCACCGACATCGCCAAGGCGGAGGGCTCGATCATCCTGTTCATCGACGAGATTCACACGATGGTTGGTGCGGGCAAGGCCGAGGGCGCCATGGATGCAGGCAATATGCTCAAACCCGCCCTGGCGCGTGGTGAGTTGCACTGCATCGGTGCCACCACCCTGGACGAGTATCGCCAGTACATCGAAAAGGACGCGGCCCTGGAGCGCCGCTTCCAGAAGGTGATGGTGCTCGAGCCCACGGTGGAGGACACCATCGCCATCCTGCGGGGTCTCAAGGAGCGCTACGAGGTGCACCACGGGGTGGAGATCACCGACCCGGCGATCGTTGCCGCGGCGACCCTGTCGCACCGCTACATCACCGACCGGCAGCTGCCGGACAAGGCGATCGACCTGGTCGACGAGGCCGCTTCGCAGATCCGCATGGAGATCGACTCCATGCCAGAGGAAATGGACAAGCTCGACCGGCGCCTAGTGCAGCTCAAGATCGAGCGTGAGGCACTGAAGAAGGAGACCGACGAGGCCTCCAAGAAACGCCTCAAGCTGCTCGAGGAAGAGATCGAAAAGCTCGAGCGTCAGTTCTCCGAGCTGGAAGAGGTCTGGAAGGCGGAGAAGGCCTCCATGCAAGGTGCCACCCATATCAAGGAAGAACTGGAACAGGCGCGTGTGGAGTTCGAGGCGGCGCGGCGCGCCGGTGATCTGCAGCGCATGTCCGAGCTGCAATATGGCCGTATTCCCGAACTGGAGCGGCAGTTGCAGATGGCGCAGGCGGCGGAGCAGAAGGAGACCCATCTGCTGCGCAATAAGGTCACCGAGGAAGAGATCGCCGAGGTGGTCTCCAAGTGGACGGGTATTCCGGTCTCCAAGATGCTCGAGGGCGAGCGCGAGAAGCTGCTGCGCATGGAAGAGAATCTGCGCAAGCGCGTCGTGGGCCAGGAAGAGGCGGTGCGCGCCGTCTCCGACGCCATTCGCCGCTCCCGCGCCGGCCTGGCCGATCCGAACCGGCCCAATGGCAGCTTCCTGTTCCTCGGGCCCACCGGTGTCGGTAAGACCGAGCTGTGCAAGGCGCTGGCCGAGTTCCTCTTCGACACCGAAGAGGCCATGGTGCGGATCGACATGTCCGAGTTCATGGAGAAGCACTCGGTGGCCCGTCTGATCGGGGCGCCGCCCGGTTATGTGGGCTATGAAGAGGGCGGCTATCTCACCGAGGCGGTGCGGCGCCGGCCCTACAGCGTGGTGCTGATGGACGAGGTCGAGAAGGCCCATCCGGACGTGTTCAACGTGCTGTTGCAGGTGCTAGACGACGGGCGCCTGACCGATGGCCAGGGACGCACGGTGGACTTCCGCAACACCGTCATCGTCATGACCTCGAACCTGGGCAGCAACCTGATCCAGGAGATGGCCCGGACCAACGATTACGAGGCGATGAAGACCGCGGTGATGGAGGTGGTCGGACAGCACTTCCGGCCGGAGTTTATCAACCGGATCGACGAGACGGTGGTGTTCCATCCGCTGGGTCGCGAGCAGATCCGCAAGATCACCGAGATCCAGATCGAGCACCTGCGCAAGCGGCTGGTCGAGCGCGACCTGGATCTGGAGATCTCGGTGGCCGCGCTGGACAAGCTCGGCGAGGCCGGGTTCGATCCGGTCTATGGGGCTCGTCCGCTCAAGCGGGCCATCCAGGCGGATCTGGAGAACCCGCTGGCACAGCGGATTCTGGCCGGCGAGTACGGTCCGGGCGACATCGTGGTGGTAGACGTCCAGGGTGGCGAGTTGACCTTCGGCAAGAAGGCTCGCCCCGCCGAGCCGGAGACCGCCGGCGAGGACGAGGTGATCGACGCCGAGATCGTCGACTGAATCAGGGTTGTATCTCGATAACAGAAAAGGCAGGGTTCTCCCTGCCTTTTCTGTTTTGGGCCCATTCTGCCGCTATTTTGGAGGCCGACTGCATGGGTGTGACGGCGGACGGGAGTCCGGCCTTCCTACAAGACGAACAAGAACGAACATGTCGAATCTGATTCTGCCCATCGTTGCGCTGATCGTGGTAGGCGTACTGTTCTTCCCCCAGATCCGTAACAACGTCGCCTGGCGCGCCACGGTTACGCCGCTGGCATCGATCATTGGCAGCGGTTTCCTCGTGGTGGCCCCAATCCTCGGCCATCTGCTCGGTACGCGCGCGGTGCTGGGCATGCTGCTGATCGTGATCCTCGCCTACGCGATAGGCGCGGTGATCCGCTTCAACATCCGCCATGCCGAACCGCGGCTGGAGAAGGGTGATCTCGCACCCGGGGCGCTGTGGACCGAGCGGCTCGCCAATATGGCGCTTTCGCTCGCCTATGTGATCTCGGTGGCTTTCTATCTGCGCCTGCTTTCGGCCTTTGCACTACGCGGAATTGGCCTGGGCGATGGCACGGCAGCCGATCTGCTCACCACGCTGATCCTTGCCTTCATTGGCATTGTCGGCTGGTGGCGAGGCCTGGACGCGCTGGAGCGGCTGGAGGAGTATTCGGTATCGGTCAAGCTGGCGGTGATCGCGGCGGTGTTGCTGGGTCTGGCTGTGTTTGACTGGCAGCAAGGCTTCGATCTGTCGCAGGCGCCTGGCGGCGAGACCGACACCTGGGGGGTGATGCGCCTGCTGGCAGGCCTGTTGCTGGTGGTGCAGGGTTTCGAGACCTCCCGCTACCTCGGCAGTGCCTACGACGCCGAGCTACGGGTTCTCACCATGCGTTGGGCGCAGTGGCTCTCCGGGGGGATCTATGTCGTCTTCGTATTGCTGGCCACGCCTTTATTGGGCTTCATCGAGGGCAGCCATGTCGACGAGACGGCGGTTATCGATCTGGCGGCCCACGCAGCCTGGATTCTCGGTCCGATGCTGGTGCTCGCGGCGATCATGAGCCAGTTCAGTGCCGCGGTGGCCGACACGGTAGGGGCGGGTGGACTGGTCGAAGAGGAGTCGCGCCACCGGGTCATCGATCGCCACGCCTACCCGCTGGTGGCGGCCCTGGCCATCGCGCTGGTCTGGAGCGCCAACCTGTTCGAGATCATCAGCCTCGCCTCGCGGGCCTTCGCCCTGTACTACCTGCTACAGACGTTGCTCGCCTGGCAGATCAGCGGCCGGGTGGCAGGGTGTGTCGGTTGGCGCTGCAGGACTGCGCTCGGCGTAGTGGGCCTGTTGCTGGCCTTCGTGGTGATATTCGGGAAGGCGGTTGGTTGAGTTGAATGGCAGGGACGGCTCGGCCGTCCCTCCTGGAGGATGTGATCAGAGCTCCTTGCTCAGGGTGAAGGCGCCGCGGCTGTCACCCAGCTTGAAACCGCGTGCCTTGTCGCCCGGGTAGGGGTGATCGGCTCTACTGCCCGGCGCTCTTGGTGTCCGATTTCTGGGCCTTGGGCGCCTGGGTGGCTCCTTCGGGTTTTGCCCGGGGCGTTACCGCTGGCGCAGGCGCCGGAGCCGACTGCACCGGGGCTGGGAAGCCGCCGGGGGGCGCGTAACCATAGCCATACCCATACCCATAGCCATAGGGAGGGGGGTAAGGAGGCCGCGAATACCGCAGCTTGCGGCGCAGTCGATTCTGGCGTGATTCCTTCAGGTATTCCAGGTAATCCTTGCGGCGTTCTCTACGGGCCTTTTTCTTGCTCCAGGGCATATCGAAGCCGCCACGGTCCCAGGGACGGTTGCCGGACCAGGGCAGCTTGTCCCAACGGTCGCTCTCCCAGGGATATTGCTTGCGCTTGTTCCAGGGGCCCCATTTGTCCCAGGGATTGTCGCTCCGGCCCGTGCCCCAGCTGAAGAAACTGTCGTCCTTCGGGGTGTGCCAGTTCCAGCTGCGACCGCTGTTCCAGGGGCCCCAGCCGGAGGCCCCTGCCGAAGCGGGAAATGTGCTGGCCAGGAGCATCGTGGCCATGCCGATACCGAGTGTTGAGTACTTGAGTCGTGCAAGCGGGGCAAGCATGGTGTCTCCTCGTCGATTGAAATCCGTAGTGATGAGAAAGATGCAGGAAGGGTTGAGTTCCGCCCAACCGTCCTGAGGACCAGATCTAACTGCCATGAGTTCTTGGCCACACCCCTGATCATGGAAAAGCCTGGTCGGCGGTCATCGATGCGGTTCGTGCCTCACCGCATCCTACATCATCC
>RFHJ01000223.1 GCA_003696905.1 Gammaproteobacteria bacterium
ATACCGCCGGTTTGCCTTCCGGGTCCTCTTCCATGTGGCGATAGATGTTCTCCAGCACCACGATGGCATCGTCCACCACCACACCGATGAGCAGCAGCAGGCCCAGCAGGGTCATGACATTGAAAGTGTAGCCGGCGAAATAGATCCCGGCGATCGCCCCCAGCAGCGAGACCGGAATGGCGGTGGCGACGATCAGGGTCGAGCGCAGGTTCTTGAGGAACAGCCAGACCACCAGCGCCGCCAGCAGGGTGCCTTCGAGCAGGTGCGACTGCAGCGCCTCGACGATCTTCAGGATCAGGTCGGCATCGTCCACCACGATGTCCAGGCGCATGCTCGGCGGCAGCTGCGGCAGGATCTCCTCGGCCAGCCGCTGCTTGGCCTGTTCGATGATCGCCACCGTGTTGCTGCCCGAGATCCGCACCAGACCCAGACCCACCGCCGGCTCGCCGTTGTAGTCGGCGAAGCGCCGGAAGTCGGCCTCACCGTCCTCGACGCGGGCCACCTCGCGCAGATGGACCGGCCGCCCGCCCCGATCGGCGATGATCAGGTCCTCGAGATCGGCGGCCTGGTGGAATTCCAGGTCCAGCTTCAGCTGGCGCTCCTGGCGTACCGAGGTCACGAATCCCCCCGGCAGCTTGACGTGTTCGAGCCCAAAGGCGCCGACCAGCTCGTCCACGCCGATGCCGAGCGCGGCCAGCCGGTCGAGATCGACATCGATCCGGATGGTGCGTGGCCGCTCGCCGGCGATGACCACATCACCCACGCCGCTGATGGTCTCGAGGCGCTTCTTGATGACGTTGCGGGCATACAGGTTGAGCTGCTGCAGGGTGTTGTCCCCGCGCAGGGCCAGCCACATGATCGGCTGCGAGCCGGCCTCGACCTTCTTCAGCACCGGGGTGTCCGCGTCGTCCGGCAGCTTGCGCAGGATCTCGTTCAGCTTGGCCTGCACCTCGTTGAAGGCGACATCGATGTCCTTCTCCAGCTCGAACTGGATGATCACCACCGACACGCCGGGCAGCGACGAGGACTGGATGCTCTCGATGCCAGAGACGCTGTTCACCGCCGACTCGATCACGTTGGTCACCGAGGCGTCGATGATGTCCGGGTCCGCCCCGGGCAGCGCGGTGGCGATCGACAGCATGGGGAAATCGATCCGCGGCAGGCGGTCCACCCCGATACGTTCATAGCTGATGGCGCCGAACAGGATCAGCACCAGGCTGAGCATCAGGGTCAGAACATGCCGGCGGATCGACAGGCCCGGCAGGTTCATCGGGCCGGCTCCGTTGCGGTGGTCGGGGCCACCTTCACGCCGTCGCTCAGGTAGGCGGCGCCGTCGAGCACCACTTCATCCCCCGGCCGCAGACCGTCGATGATCTCCACCCGGCCGCCCTCATGGATGCCCACCTTCACCCGAACCTCTCGCACCGTTTCTCCATCCGCCGCCAGCCGGTAGACCACCAGTCCGGACGGGCGTCTGACCAACACGCCTTCCGGAACCGCCGGGACGCCGTGGTGCTCGCTCAGCACCACGTCCGCGCTGATATGCAGCCCGGGCGGCCAGTTCCGGACGTTGTCGAAATCGGCCAGGGCGATCTTCGCCAGGCTGGCGTCATCGATCATCGGCAGCAGTTGCGAGATCCGCGTCTCGACGCGGTCGGCCCCCTGGATCAGGGTGACCGGCAGCCCCGGCCGCAGACGCGCGGCCAGGATGTCGGGAAAGTACAGGCGCGCGCGCAGATGGCGGGTATCGACGATCTGGAACAGCGGCTTGCTCGCCGGCGACATGGGGTTGATGTAGTCCCCCACCGAGACCATGCGGGCCTGCACAATGCCGTCCAGCGGCGCCTCGATGACGGTGTGCGAGAGCTGATACTCGGCCTTCTTGAGCAGCGCCTTGGCATGCACGATGGACGCCCGAGTCTGTTTCACCGCGGTGCGCGAGGCATCCAGCTTGTCGTCGGGGATGAGCCCCTTCTTGAACAGCTTGCGGTCGCGCTCGAGGGTGAGCAGCTGGTTCGCCAGGGTGGCCTCCAGGCGGGCGATGTCCGCCTCCGCCGCCTCCTTGTCGAGCCGGAAACCCTCGTCGTCCAGGCGCGCCAGCACCTGGCCGCGTTTCACCGGATCGCCCTCGTCCACCAGGATCTCCACCACCTCGGCCGCCACCTTGCCGTGCAGGGTCGGCGCGTTCACCGATTCGATCGATGCCCGCACATGGGTGACCTCGCGCAGGTCGGCCGCCTCCACCCTTACCGTGGTGACGGGCGTGGCGCGTGCCGCGCCCTCCCCTTCCGCGAGAACGGAGAGCGGCAGCCCCATAGCTGTAGTGAACAGAAACAGCGCCGTTAGAAAGGTTCGAGTCACGAGGTTTCTCCACACAGATAGGGTTCGACGATGGCGAGGGCCTGGTCGGCGATCCGTTCCGGTGAGCGCTGCGGGTCACCAATACCCCGCAGGTGCTCATGCAACGAGACCATGTCGTGGTGCTGCTTGAGCATGCCGAACAGCATCTCCGAGATCAGGAAGGCATCGCACCCCGGCCGCAACGTATCGAGCAGCGCCATGAACGGCCCCTGCACCCGGGCAAAGACGTTCTCCCCCAGGTACGCCAGGCGTTCCGAATCCCCGTCCAGCAGCTCCCGGTTGATGAAGCGGGTGAACTCCGGCGTGCGACTCATCTCGCTGACCACGGCATGCACGAAGTCACGCAGACGCTCACGCGGCCCCTTTTCCTCCGCCAGCGCGGCAAGCAGACGCTGCGCCTTGCCGTCGAAGGCCGCCTCCACCGCCGCTTCGTAAAGCGCCCGCTTGTTGGGGTAGTGGTTGTAGATCGCGGCGGCCGACATCCCCATAGCGCCGGCCAGATCGCGCATGGAGACGCCGTTGTACCCCCGTTCGCTGAACAGGGTGATCGCCGTCTCGAGCAGCCGGGCACCGGTGTCCTCGATTCGCACTGCCGCCATGCCGATCCCTCATCAAATGAATGAACGTTCGTTCACTATAGCGCAGGGCCGCAAAATCTGTCACGCTTTTCGACCCCGTTGCCAACGCCGATCTCCCGATATGCACTACTTCCCCGCCGAGTTTTCCCTGGACCCCGACCTCTGCTACCTCAATCACGCGGCAGTGGCGCCCTGGCCACGCCGAACCGCCCAGGCGGTGGAGCGCTTCGCCTACCAGAACATGACCCGCGGCGCCCGGGACTATCCCCGCTGGATGGAGACCGAACAACGCCTGCGCGAGCGCCTGGCCTGGCTGATCGGCGCCCCTTCACCCGAAGACATCGCCCTGGTCAAGAACACCTCCGAGGGGCTGTCGTTCGTCGCCGCCGGGCTGGATTGGAAAGCCGGTGACCAGGTGGTCGGGATCGCCGACGACTTCCCTTCCAACCGGGTGGTCTGGGAGGCGCTCGGCGGGCAGGGTGTGGTGTTTAAAACGGTCGACATCAACACGGCCGAGGATCCGGAGCAGGCCCTGCTCGATCGCTTCAGCGACCGTACCCGGCTGCTGGCGGTCAGCAGCGTCCACTTCGCCACGGGCCTGCGGCTGGACCTGCCCCGCCTGGCCGCTGCCTGTCGCGAGCGGGGTGTGTTGCTGTGCGTCGATGCCATTCAGTCATTGGGCGCCCTCCCCTTCGATCTGCGACAGATTCCGGCCGACTTCGTGGTGGCCGACGGCCACAAGTGGATGCTCGGCCCCGAGGGGCTGGGACTGTTCTATGTCAATCCGTCGATCCGAGATCGCATGAAACTGATCGAGTTCGGCTGGGCGATGCGCGCGCAGGCCGGTGACTACGACCCCGGTCCCTGGCAGCCGGCCTCAAGCGCGCGCCGCTTCGAGTGCGGCAGTCCCAACATGCTGGGCATCCATGCCCTGGAAGCGAGCCTGTCCCTGTTGCAAGAGATCGGCATGGACGAGATCGAGCGCCATCTGCGCGGCAATGTGGGCTATCTGCGGGGCGAGCTGTCGGCGATCCCGGGACTGTCCTTCGTTACGCCGGAGCCCGCCGCGCGACACGCCGGCATCCTCTCGTTCCGCATCGAGGGGGTGGACCTGGATAAGGTTTATCGGCGGCTGATGGCATCGGGCGTGGTCTGCGCCCTGCGGGGTGGAAATCTGCGCTTCTCACCCCATTTCCATACCCGCACCGAGACACTGGATCTGGCCGTTGAACGGTTGCGACAGGCGCTGAACGAATGCAGAAATTCCTGATCATTGCCGGCACCGCCCTGCTGACCCTTGGGCTGCTCTGGCCTTGGCTGAAGCACCTGCCCTTCGGGCGCCTGCCCGGCGACATCGTGATCGAGCGCGAGAACTTCGTGTTCTATTTTCCGATCACCACCATGATCCTGATCAGCCTGGTGTTGACCGTGCTGGCATGGTTGTTTCGCAAGTAGCTGGGAAAAACCTCTAACCGCAAAGGACGCGAAGGACCCCAAAGAGGAGAAAGGCAACTACAGATCAACAGCCCGCTTCCTGTTCGTTCGAGATCCCTCCAGGCGATCTCTCGTAGGGTAAGGTTGAGCGCCGCGAAACCCACCACCGCGCACGGCGGCCGATTGGTTTCGAGGACCCTGGTCCATCCTGTACGGTTTTCAACGAGTGGGCCTGTCCCCGTTTTTTTCG
Source organism: Gammaproteobacteria bacterium (assembly GCA_003696905.1). Classification (GTDB taxonomy): domain Bacteria; phylum Pseudomonadota; class Gammaproteobacteria; order Chromatiales; family Chromatiaceae; genus MONJU. Next base: position 4,624 of record RFHJ01000223.1, read on the forward strand.
TTCTTGACACAAACGGCTCAATGTCCGTAGCCTACACTGCGTAGTCCACGCTCCATAGCCGCCACCCGGAGGCCTCCATGCACGCCACCAATGTCCGTAACCTGAAAAAGAACCCATCCGCGGCGCTCCGCCATGCGAAGGAAGAGCCGGTGCTCGTCCTGAAAGGCGACGAGCCCGCTGCACTGATCGTGAACCTGGATGCCTCGATCACCGAAGGAGAGGCCTCCGCACGTCCCGCATTGGCTGCCGCGCTGTTCAAGGAAGGGGTCCTTTCCCTTGGCGCTGCCTGTCGGCTGAGTCACATGACGCTTTCCGATTTTGTGCGGTACCTTGGTGAACTGGGCATCGAACTGGTCCGAAGCGACGAAACGACAGACCAAGAGACCACGGATCTGTCTCCATGGCTGGACCAGTAATTTGTGACGCCGGGCCACTGATCGCCTTTGCGTGCATCGATCGCCTGGACCTGATGCGCCGCTTGTTTGGCGAGCTGTGGATTCCCCCCGCTGTGCGCAGCGAGTGCTTGGCTGGAGCGGGTGCGGACAGAGACCGCATCGAGGCCGCTTTGCAAGAGAGGTGGCTTCGCGTTCATAAACCCCAGTCCGAATGCGCGCCAATCTCACCAAGCCTTGGAGCGGGAGAAACAGAGGGGATTTACCTAGCCCTGGAGCAACCCGGAAGCCTGTTGGTCGCGGACGATCGCTTGGCGAGACGCTATGCCCTCTCTCGGGGAATTGCCATTGTGGGCACCGTTCGTCTGCTTTGGACTGCCGAGCAAAAAGGGTGGATCGACGATGCCGCACAGATAGTACAGGCAATGGCAGAGGTCGGATACCGCATATCAATCGAACTCCTCGAGCATGTCCGATCCA
>RFHJ01000224.1 GCA_003696905.1 Gammaproteobacteria bacterium
GGCGCAGCGACTGGGCGATCGCCTCGTCCAGGGCGGCCTGGCCGGGTTCGACCAGGCGGTTCCAGTAGACGCCCGTGGCGCCGAGCCTGCGCGTCGCGACCGGTACCCAATCGGTCATGCGCCCACGCTCCACCCGCAGCGGTACACCCAGCTGCGCCAGCGCCTGCTGCAACGAGCGCAGCGACTGCTCCAGGTACCAGCGGCTGGCACCGCCCGGCGGCCAGGCCCCGACACCCTCAGGATCGAACACATAGAGGGCGGTGACCGCCTGGCCCTGCTCCCGGGCGTCCTGGACCACCTGCCAGAGGGCAGGATTGTCCTGGACACGCAGGTCACGACGAAACCAGATCAGTAGCGACATGGCGACTAGTTGATCGAGCCGGTGTTGGGATTGTCCGCCATCGCATCGAAGATGTGATTCAGGCCCGAGAGATCGCCCGAGCCGTGCATCTCCATCTCCAGATACTCCTGTCGGTTCTGCTCGTTTTCGAAAAAGATCTTGATCGCTTGATCTCCTTGTCCTTCGACCAGATAAGGGGCGTTTTCCAGATCGGTCACATCGTTGAGTGACATGGGGTCGGTGGTCGTAATGCGCATGCTGAGATCCTCCAATTGACCAGGTATCGTGTACCGCAAAGAACGAATGGACGCTACGTCGTCTAACTTCTGTTAGCTAAGTATTGACTAGTGACGCGGTTTTGTCTAGTCTTTATCTCGACAAAGCACGGTAATCACCTCGCCAAAGGAAATCACCCATGAAAACCACCTTCCTTCCCCGCCCGCGCATCGCCGTCAGCGCCTGCCTGCTTGGCCTGCCGGTTCGCTTCGACGGCGGACACAAGCAGGACCGCTTCGTTAAAGACAGGCTCTCGAAGGTGGCCGACCTGATCCCGCTGTGCCCCGAGCAGCTGGCCGGGATGCCGACGCCCAGGCCCACCATTCAGCTGCGCGAAACCCCCGACGGTGTGCGCCTGGTGCAGTCGAACGATCCCAGCATCGACCACACCGAGCGCATGCAAGCGGTGGCGGAGGCCCAGGCACGGCGCCTCGACGGGCGGATCGCCGGCCTGATCGTGCAGCGCAAGTCGCCGAGTTGCGGCATGGAGCGCGTGCCGGTCTCTCGCGGCAAGGGGGTGCCGGCGCTGCGGACCGGCGTGGGGATGTTCGTGCAACATTTCTCCCGGCAGTGTCCGCTGGTGCCCATCGAGGAGGAAGGGCGGCTGAACGACCCGGTGTTGCGCGAGAACTTTCTGGAACGGGTGTACGCCTACGACCGCTGGCTCCATCTCGACCCGGAGGACGTCTCGGCCTTCATCGCGTTCCATGCCTCGCACAAGCTGAACCTGCTCGCCCGCGGCACCGATGCCTACCGCGCCCTCGGGCGGATCGTCGCCGGGGTCACCCGCTCGACCCTGGCGGAGCGACGCGCCGCCTATATCCCGCTGTTCATGGAGACCCTCGCACGCAAGGTCAGGCGTGGATCCCACGTCAATGTGCTGCAGCATGTGATGGGCTATTTCAAACAGCAGCTCGGCCCGCAGGACAAGGCCGAACTGCTCGCGGTGTTCGAGTCCTATCGGCGCGAGGAGACGCCACTGAGCACGCCACTGGTGCTGATAGACCACCACCTGCGCCAACACCCCAACGACTACCTGCAGGCGCAGCACTATCTACAGCCCTACCCCGGTGAGCTCGCGCTGCGCGCCCAGGTCTAAATCCCACGAGGAGGTCACTATGCATCCCTTACAACTCAAACTGCAGCGAGAGATCCGTCGCTGCTCGGTCACCGATCCGGATACCGGCTGCTGGCTGTGGAACCGGCAGGTCTCGAACAGCGGCTACGGCCGCATGATGATCTCGAACGGCGGGCACACCCTGCATGAGAGCGCCCATCGGATCAGCTATCTGGCCTATGTCGGCCCCCTGAAGCGGGACGACATCGTGCGCCAGCGCTGCGGCAACCGGCTGTGCGTCAATCCCGATCACCTGATCCTGGCATCGGAGCGCCAGGAAGGAGCCGTCGCATGAGTGCCATCCACGGAATCGAACACATCGGCGAAAGCCCCATTCTCGAGGCCCAAGGGCTGGCGCGTGCCACCCTCACCATCGAATGGGAAGACGACCTTGCACATCATCGCGATGAGTTGCATGTCGAGCGACTCAGCGTATGGCGCGAGTCGGACCTGTTGCCGCCCGACATTGGCGAGCGCCTGCCGGGCATGCGTGCAGGGGAGGTGGCGCATGCGCACGTGGCCGCAGGCGGACTGACCGGCGAACGGAGCGAGAGCAGGGTGGTCACCGTCAAACGCACCGCCTTCGATCACCCCAGCATCCGCAGTCTGGGAGTTCGCCCGCGTATAGGGCGCTTCTACCCACAGGGTTTCTTTCGCGGGTTGCCGGAGGTCTTTGGAGAAACCGTCCTTCCCGCGCGCGTCCTAGACCTGGATGCACAACACATCACCGTGGACCTCAACCATCCCCTGGCGCCCTATCCGGTGGACGTGAGCCTGCATGTGGATGAGGTACTCCCCGGCAGCGACCGGCGAGGCGGTCGCTGCATTGACCCTCTGCATGATCTGATGCGACACCCTGGGATGGCTTCTCCCCTACCCAATGGCGCGCCCACCGACTATGGCGACAGCGGTGACGGAATGGCGCGGCTGGACGAGCGGAATGACGGCCTGTTCTACACAGGCCCACGCATGGTGCAACACCTCGATACCCGGGCCCTGGAGACCATTGCGCGCCTCTATGCCGAGTTGTTGCCAGCAGGTGCCGCCGTGCTCGACCTCATGGGAAGCTTCGACTCGCACCTGGACGAGGCGCGCCCGGCAGCGTTGACGGTGCTCGGACTCAACGCCGAAGAGCTGGCCGCGAATCCGATGGCCGGGCACTGGATGGCACAGGATCTGAACGCCGAACCGCTGATAGATCTGCCAAGCGACTCGGTCGATGGCGTGGTCTGTACCGCCTCGATCGAGTATCTGGTCGATCCTGTCGCGGTCCTGCGCGAGGCGCGGCGCATCCTGCGCCCCGGGGGCCGCCTGGTTGTCGCCTTCAGTAATCGCTGGTTCCCGACCAAGGCCATCCGCATCTGGAGCGAACTGCACGAATTCGAGCGGCTCGGGCTGGTCACCCAATGGCTGCAGCGCGCCGGCTTCGGCGAACTGAATACCCTCTCCTCGCGTGGCTGGCCCCGCCCGGCCAACGATCCCCATGCACACGAGACTCCCCTGTCTGATCCTGTCTATGCGGTGTGGGGAACCAAATGCGGTGCCTGAGATCGCCACGCGAACCGCACCGTTCACGCGCCTGGCGTCGCCGCAACGGACTGCGGCTAGGCTGGGCGGTATTGACCAGCGCCTGCCTGGCCAGGAGCGTGCCTGCGATGAACGATGAGGCTGCCTTGGAGCAAACCCTTTGGGATGCCGCATCACCCGCTCAACCGCACCGTCCCTGGCGCATGATCAGCGACGGCGTCATGGGCGGCAGGTCGCAAGGGAGCGTGGTCACGGACGTGAAGGAGGGCCGGCCCTGTGTCCGTCTCCGCGGCACAGTGAGTCTCGATAACGGTGGCGGATTCCTGCAGGTGGTTCAGGAGATCGATACTTCCACCGCAGCAGCGCTACCCCACTATCGGGGCGTCGTACTGGATGTCTATGGCAACGGTGAAACCTATGGCGCGCATCTGCGCAGCAAGGACAACTGGCTGCCTTGGCAGGCCTACCGTGCCAGCTTCGCCACCGAACGCACCTGGCAGACGATACATCTGCCCTTTGACAGCTTCGATGGCTATCGCACCGGCACGCCGCTCGACCCCGCACGCCTGAAGCGCATCGGCATCGTCGCCATCGGTCGCGAGTTCAACGCGGATCTGTGCATTGGGCGGCTTGGTTTCTACAAGTATTCCTCACGGGTGGAAAGCAAAGATGAACGGCAGCCCCAATGAAGGCAAAACGAAAGAGACCTTGAATGCAGCGGACGGGGAAGCCGACACGCTTCAGCCGACTCGGCCATCCGGGCGGCCGCCGGATAAAGGCGTCGCCCAGGTTTTCTACGATGGAGGGTGTCCCCTCTGCCGTCGAGAGATCGACCACTACCGACGCCTGCCTGGCGGAGACCGCCTCGAGTGGATCGATATCGATGACGCGGAAGCACATCTCGGGCACTTCGGCCTGGATCGCTCAGCGGCCATGGCCCGCCTGCATGTTCTGGACGCCAACGCTCGATGGCAGACCGGGGCCTGGGCCTTTGCCGCGATCTGGTCCGAGCTGCCGCGTTATCGCTGGCTGGCCGCGATCCTGCGCAAGACCCACGGCCTGCCGTTGCTCGACCGAGCCTATACGCTTTTCACGCGCTGGCGCCTGCGGCGACGTTGTGTCCAGGCCGCCGGTGGCTCGACGTACTCCCCCTGCCTGGTGCGGATCGAGGATCGTCCATCGCCTACCGATCCCGGCCAAGGCCGCGCAAACCTACAAAACCGGAAATCGAAATGAAACGCATCGCCCTGTTTGGCGGCACCGGCTTCGTCGGCAGTTACCTGGTCGATGCGCTGGTCGAAGCCGGCATGGCCCCGGTTGCACTGGTCCGCCCCGGCCACGAGGCACGGCTCAGGCATCCCGACCACTGCGAGATGGTACCTGGCGATGTCGAGAACGCCGAAACGGTGGATGCCGTGTTGCGAAACGCCGATGCTGCCATCTACAACATCGGGTTGCTGCGCGAGTTCCCTTCGCGTGGAATCACGTTCGAGGCGATGCATTACGAGGCACCAGTACGCATCATGCAGGCCGCCGAGGGAGCGGGCGTCAGGCGCTTTGTGCTGATGAGCGCCAACGGTGTGCGCGCCGAGGGAACCGCCTATCAGGTGACGAAATTCAAGGCGGAGGAGTACCTGAAACAAACCCGGCTGGATTGGACCGTCTTTCGCCCTTCTGTGATCTTCGGCGACCCGCGTGGCCGCAACGAGTTCGCTACCCAACTGGCCCGGGATGTCGTAGTCCCACCCTTGCCGGCACCGTTGTTTTTCGACAGGATGGCATTCTGGAAGGCGGGGGAATTCGCCCTTTCGCCCGTACATGTGACCGACGTGGCGCAGGCATTTGTTCAGTCCCTCGCCCGACCCGATCTGCATGGCCGCACACTGCCACTGGGCGGGCCACAGGCACTGAGCTGGCGCGAGATTCTGCGCATTATTGCGGACGCACTGGGACGGCGCAAGATGATGTTGCCGGTGCCTGCCGCAGGCGTATCAGGGGCAGCGGCCCTGCTCGATCGGTTCGAGTCTTTCCCCCTCACTCGCGATCAGCTGAAGATGCTACTGGAGGGGAATATCTGTTCAGACGAGGCGTTTTCCCAATTCGGCATCGCGGCCAAGCCGTTCGACAGTGCTCATCTGGGCTATCTCAAAAACCTGTAGCATTACAACGCCACCAAGGTGTCGACTACCGGTGAGGCTCTCACGCGATGGCCAGTCCCAAGGGTTTCGACGAGCCCAAGGGGTGACTCCAGCCAATGAAAATCGTCGTCCACCAAAAGGTCAGGTTCGTTGACTCAGACACAGCCCGCTTCGGCCGGCTCTGCCAAGGCCTTGCCAGCCACAGGCGGGCCGTCTTCCCTATCACCCAGCACAGCCGCAGATCCTGGCAAGAACCGCCGAGGCCTGAAGTTTAAGCTCGCCCTGGTGGTTCTCACATTCGCAGCGGCCACGGGTATCTACTTCGCCCACTTTTCCGACAACCGGCCGATTGTCTCGGTCGAGCGCGTCGCGCCGGCACCGACCGATCGCGTATTGATCGTTTCCGGTCGGACCCGAAGCGAACTGGAGGCCGACCTGCGGACCGCAGTGTCCGGCACCGTCGCCACGGCCGTTGCCCGGGAAGGTGCACGGATTAAGGCCGATCAGGTCCTAATTGAACTCGATGCGGAGCCTGCCCAACTCAACGTGCGTGAGGCCCAGGCCGCACTGGACTCCGCCGTCGTAAGCCGCCAGCGCGCCCAGGAGGATTTCGATCGGGCACGGGCGCTCGGTACAGCCATTTCCCAGGTGGAACGGACTCGTGCAGCCGAAGCGCTCGCCGCCGCAAAACTGGAGGTCCAACGACTCTCGGCTGCGCTGGAGCGAGCCAAGATCGCGCTTTCCGACTATCGAATCGTCGCGCCCTTTTCCGGTACGCTCCTGGATCGCCTGGTCGAACCGGGTGAGTTCACACAGGCAGGCAGTGTCGTCTTGCGCATCGCCGATCTCTCGCACCTGTATGCCGAGATCGAAGTGGACGAAGATTATTCCGCATCCCTCCAGGCCGGCCAGAAGGCGCTGATTCGACTGGCAGGACGGGATGATACGCTACCGGGCCGGGTTTCATTGATAGAGCCGGAGGTCAACACGACCACCGGCGCGGTTCCGGTGCGGATTGCCTTCGATCAAATCCCGATCGCGCCCACCGGCTTGACTGCGATCGTGAATGTCGTCACCGCCAGCAGCGAGGCCGCGCTGACCGTCCCTCGCACAGCCTTGGTCGCGCGCGCCGGGCCGGCGGTTTTCAAACTGCGTGACGGCAAGGCGGTGCTGACACCGATCAAAATCGTCGACTGGCCGGCCGATCGTGTCGAAGTCAAGGAAGGACTCCGAGCAGGGGATCTGATCATTCTGAATCCCGAAAAGATCACCGATGGCGAAGCGGTAAAAACAACCTCACAATCTGCTGGCAAGGGGCCCTGATCGATGCTCTATGGCGCCAAGATGGCATGGCGATACTTGTGGTCGAGTCCAGGGCAAACGGTTCTGCTGATCGCCGGCGTGGCAGCCGCGGTATTCATTTTCATCTTCATGAGCGCATTGATCGGGGGTCTTGCAGAGCTGCTGGTCAATCGCACCATTGGGAATCTCGCACATGTCTCGGTCGAGGCTCCCGATCGTGCGCTGCCGGTGTTGGTCCAACAACCTGGGCGGCAAGTCCTGGCGATGCGTCAAGTATCGACACGGGCCAGGCTCGGTCTTTCTGCCCCGGCGTCTTGGGAGAAAATACTGCGGGAATTCCATGAGGTCGAGACCATCGCTCCAAAACTAGTTGGCGGCGGGGTGCTGATACGAGGCGATGTCACCCGGCAGGTGTCCATCAACGGGCTTCGGCCGGGCCACGAGTCTTCGATTATCCATTTCGATCGCGGCATGGTCGCCGGCAGCGCCCTGCTGCGGGGTGATGGGCTGCTAATAGGGAAGAAGCTGGCCGATGACCTGGGAATCGGGGTCGGTCGGACACTGACCTTGCGTGCCGACGATGGCAACGAAACCTCTTTGACCGTGAGCGGCCTCTTCAGCCTGGGGGTGAGCCAATTGGACGAGAATTCAGCTTTCATCGAAATGGGCACGGCCCAAGCTCTGCTGGATCGGCCTGGTCGGGTTTCGGTGATCGAAATTCGTCTTGCGGACCTGTATGCCGCACCGGCCATGGCACGCCGTATCCATGCCGCGACGGGGCTCGATGCCACACCCTGGACCGATACCAACGAAGAGCTTTTCGAGGCGCTTAAGGCGCAGGGAAACACCGGCTCGATCCTGAAGGTGTTTGCGATGATCACGGTCGTTATCGGGGTTGCCTCGGCACTTATGCTAACCACCTTTCGCCGTCGCTCGGAAATCGGGATCATGCGCGCCTTTGGCGCAAAGCGGCGCTTCATTCTCTATGTCTTCGTATTGCAGGGCAGCCTGATAGGGCTGGCAGGTGGACTGGCCGGCGCAGTCTTGGCGATCGCTGCTTTGTCACCCTTTCCGCCGATCGATCAAGTACAACCCGGCCAACTGCCGGTGGACCTGCGCCAAGGAGCCATCGGACTGGCGGTCTTGCTGACGACGCTGGGAGCAACGCTAGCAGCCCTGCTGCCTGCGCGCTCGGCTTCGCGGCTCGATCCCGTCGATGCGATTCAACAATGAGCCAAAATCACGACCAACTGCTGGTGGTCACAGACGTCCACAAGGTCTTTGGCAGCGAAGAAACCGCAACGCATGTATTGAAAGGGATCAGTTTCACACTCTACCGTGGTGAAATGGTGGCCTTGATCGGTGCATCCGGATCCGGGAAAAGCACCCTGCTGAATATTCTCGGCACCCTGGCAAGGCCCAGCGCCGGCCAGGTCATGATGCTGGGAAAAGATTTGACGGATGCCGACGATGAGACTCTGACCGACTTTCGCAACCATCACATCGGCTTCGTCTTCCAATTCCATCATTTGCTGCCAGAGTTCACTGCCCTGGAGAATGTGGTTTTTCCAACTGCAGTGCGGGAGGGACGCGAACGCACCACCGCAAAAGAACGTGGCACTGCTCTTTTGACCCTGGTTGGGCTGGACGACCGCCTGCACTACCGTGCCACGCAACTCTCTGGAGGGCAAAAACAAAGGGTAGCAATCGCGCGGGCGTTGATGAACCAACCGGAACTTGTCCTCGCCGATGAGCCGACCGGCAATCTCGACCGAGCCAGCGCCCTGCAGGTGATGGAACTGCTGGCCGACATCAACGCGGAAAGCCAGACGACTTTTCTAATCTCCACGCATGACGACCAGATTGCCGCTCGCTGTTCACGCCAGATCGTTATCCAGGACGGAGTGATCGATGCGTAGTGAATACTCCACCGGCCGTTGCGGCTGTGGCAAGTTCCCCCGTTTGCGAGGCCAAAGCGTGAACCGACTCAGACCGAGCTCAGTCAGGAGAATCAGACATGCTTGACATCTATCCCCGGATCGCTTTATTCGGCGCACCCCCGTTCTTGCTGTTGGTGACGACCTTTGTATTCCTACCATCCGCGCGCGGACGATACCGCGCTGCGAAACAGATTATTTTTACCGACGGCGACTGATTCAGCTCGAGGTCCGTTTACCCAAGAAAAGGTCAACTGCGCTCTCCAGACCAGTTCGAGAGGACGTCCCCTCAATTTTCCTCAAGGGCGGATCCATCTTCCGGCGGAGATCTCCATTCAAGCCGAGGACAGGACGACACCGAACCCGGTATTCGCACCGGAGCGGTCCTGGTTTTGCCGATAAATGGTTCACATTGGCCGGATATGGCACCTTACTCAGAGCTAGAAGACCGCAACAAATCCTGACGTGGACACATATGTCCTTTCTTTGTCTATCTTTTCTTGAAATTAATTGGACATCTGTTCAGTCTTTGTCTATCTTAAGTTCGTAACCATTTTTCTTGGTGTCAGGCGTCGAAACCCGTTTCTACGCAGCCCAGAGAAATCCGGAAAAAGCGCACGAGGCGCCAAATGAGGGATGAACATGAGACTGACCACTAAAAGCCGTTACGCCATCACAGCGATGCTCGACCTGGCTCTCAGCGGCCCCCATAGCCCAATACCACTGGCGGAGATTTCCGAGAAACAGAGCATTTCACTGTCCTACCTCGAGCAGCTATTCTCGGCTCTGCGCGCCAAGGGGCTCGTGCGTGGCGTGCGGGGGCCGGGCGGCGGCTACCATCTCGGCCGGGATGCCACCGAAATCTCGATTGCCGACATCATCTGCTCAGTAGACGAATGGGTCGAGTACACCCACGCCAGAGCCCGACCGACCAGTACCACCAACGAGGAATGCAGTGCGCGCAACTTGTGGGAAGACCTGAGCGGGCAGATTTTCGGTTTCGTCGCCGATATAACCCTGCAGGACCTGGTCGAACGGGGCTTGGAAAAGCGCGTCGTTGCCAACGAGTCGAGGGCTGCTGCGGTCGGCCTGGGCTCCTACGCCGCCTGAGATGAGGGCCGGTCTCGCGACTATCCGCATCGTAAATCTGCGCCTGCGGACGTACATCGGGTTCAACCCGGACGAAAGGGCCAAGCAGCAGGATGTGGTTATCAATGCCTCAATCGAGCACCAGGTCAGTCCAGAGGCCCTTAATGACCATGTCAGCGGGGCCCTGGACTACAAGGTGATCAGCAAGGCGATTATCCGGCACGTGGAAGAAGGACGATTCCTGCTGCTGGAAAAACTCGTCAACGACATCGTCGAAATCTGCAGCCGGGATCCGGCTATCATCAAAGCCTGTGTCGAGGTGCAAAAGCCGCATGCGCTGCGCTTTGCAGATTCGGTGTCACTCTCCATGGAATACGACCGAACAATACCGACATCGGGAAATGAGGATAAAGATGGAAAACACAGCCGTTCGTTTAGCGAAACAGCCTGAGCTGACCCCCGAAGCCATACTGGTGCGCGACACCCTGATCGAGCAGGGGCTGGAAACCCCGATGATCGACAACGGGTTGAGCAACGAGCAGAAGTTCGAGCGCGTCAAGCACCTGATGAGCGACGTCATGAGCACCCTCGGACTCGACCTCAGCGACGATAGCCTGTCGGGTACCCCCAAGCGCATCGCCAAGATGTACGTGAAGGAAATATTCTCCGGCCTCGACTACAGCCGCTTTCCCAGGCTTTCGCTGATCGAAAACAAGATGGGCGCGGATGAGATGGTGAAGATACGGAACATCGACCTCATCAGCACTTGCGAACACCACTTCGTCACGATAGACGGGGTTGCAAAGGTCGCCTACATCCCGGCTGACCGGATCATCGGCTTGTCCAAGATCAATCGGATCGTGCGCTTCTTCGGGCAGCGCCCACAGGTTCAGGAGCGCCTGACCCGTCAGATACTGGTCGCACTGCAGACCCTGCTGGGTACCGACGATGTCGCGGTCAGTATCGATGCCACCCACTACTGCGTGAAAGCGCGTGGTGTCATGGATGAGAACTCACAGACCAGCACCACGGCTCTTGGCGGCTGCTTCCGCGAAAACATTCATACCCGGGCCGAGTTCCTCAATCCATGAACATCGACCCGACGCTGATAACCGTCGCCGGTAAACGCACCGGTTATCACTTGGCCAAGTCCTTTCTGCAACGAGGCATGCCGGTCATCGGCACTTTTCGCACCCGCTACGATAGTCTCGACGAGCTCGAACAGCTGGGCGCGGACCTGTATCGCTGCGACTTCCATAGGCGGGAAGACGTGGAGCAGCTCATCCTGCGGATCCTCGAACGCTACCCGCGCCTGCGCGGCATCGTGCACGACGTGTCGGAGTGGTTAAGCGACGACAACGACATGCCCTTGCACCGGGTGATGGCGCGTATGATGCGGGTGCATGTTGGAGTGCCCTACGAGATCAATCACAGCCTTGCACCCCTGCTGCTAGCCTGCACAGACGAGTCGGCCGACATCATCCATATCTCGGACTATATTGGCAGTCGCGGCAGCCAAAAACACATAGTCTCTACTGCAGGCAAAGGGGACGGTGCCTTCGCGCTGCCGGGGATCGAGCCGACCCCATTAAACAGCGAGCAGCGGGCCTATCTGGTGGTTCATGACGAGGAGCAGCAGTCATGCCTAAAGAGCGCAGCTTAACCGCCTCACGAATGGGTCGCCTGTCCCAACTGGGCCGACTAGCCGGCAGTATTGCCGGTGGAGCCGTGGCCGAGGGAGCTCGCCAGATCGCCGGCGGTCAAAGGCCATCGATCGGTGACATGCTGCTGACGCCAGGCAACGCAAAACGACTCAGCGACCGGTTGTCGGAGATGCGCGGTGCGGCTATGAAGGTCGGGCAGCTACTCTCCATGGATAGCGGTCAGCTCCTTCCCCCGCAGCTCAGCGAGCTGCTCGCCGGACTGCGAGAGGATGCGCATACGATGCCGCTGGGCCAAGTCGCCGCAGTCCTCAAGGACGCCTGGGGTGAAGGCTGGGAAAACCAGTTCAGCCGATTTTCGTTCACGCCTTTGGCGGCCGCGTCGATTGGGCAGGTCCACGAGGCGGTCCTGAAAGACGGGCGCCGTCTCGCTATAAAGGTCCAGTATCCCGGCATCCGCGCCAGCATAGATAGCGACGTCGACAATGTCGCAACGCTTCTTCGATTTTCGCAGCTGTTGCCCAAAGGACTGGAGATTGCGCCGCTCCTCACCGAGGCCAAGGCCCAGCTGCATACGGAAGCGGATTACGAGTGCGAGGCCGTGGCGCTCAAGGCGTTCGCCGGGCATCTTGCCGATGACAGACGATTCGAGGTGCCCGAGGTCGTCGATGCGCTGACCACCGAGCAGGTTCTGTGCATGCAGTTCCTCGACGGTCAACCGGTAGAGTCGCTCGCTGAGGCACCGTCGGCCGAGCGCAACACGGCAGCAGTCGCACTGGTGGAACTGGCACTGCGCGAGGTCTTCGAATGGGGCCTTGTGCAGACCGACCCCAACTTCGCAAACTACCTTTACGACGCGCACAACAAACGCATTCAGCTCCTTGATTTCGGGGCAACACGGCGCTACGAGCAGCTGTTTCGGGAGAGGCTGCGCGACCTCCTCCGCGCCTGCATCGACGGCAGCGATGAGGATGTGAACTCCCGCGCCGCGGCCGTCGGTTACACGGATCCGTCCGACCCTCCCGGGTACCAAAACAGTGTCAACGCCCTGTTGCGCACCGCCACCGAGCCCGTGCGAATCGACGGCGACTACGCCTTTGCAGGATCCGACCTTGCCGGGCGCATGAAGGACCTGGTGGTGGAGATGCGGGCTCGCGACCGGTATGCGCGCATGCCGCCGCCGCAGGTGCTGTTCCTGCACCGCAAGCTCGGCGGTTTGTACTTGCTGCTCAACCGCCTCCGCGCACGCATACCGGTCGGCGAATTAGTCAGAAAGGTGCTCGACGACAGCGCGCAGCACGAGTCAGCACAGACCGAACCCCTCGCGGTCTGACGCAGCGACGCAGATCGTCTGGTTCAAGCGTGACCTCCGCATCCGGGATCACGCACCACTCCACCGAGCCGCACTTTCCGGCCCGCTGATCCCGCTCTATATCGTGGAACCGGAGCTCTGGGATCAACCCGACATGTCGGGATGGCACTGAGCATTCGCACGCGAGTTTATCAACTCGCTGCGCCAAGACCTGGCAAGACTGGGCAACCACTGGTCGTGCGCCAAGGGGATGCGATAGAAGTTTTACGAGCGTTTTGCACGCAATACAAAATGGCAGCTGTCTGGTCGCGGTGTTAATGGCCATCTATTCTGGCCCACCTACGGCCAACAATTTTGACCCACCCTTCAGGGCATTCCGGGCCAAGCGGACCGCCCACTCCAGTTCCTCATCGGGCACCTTCTCATCCATACCGGGATAGAGGAGCTTCAGCAGTCCGCTCACCGTCTTGTTGACGGCATTGATGTCACGCCCGCTGAGGGCGCCACCAAAAAACACGCGCCCCTGCAATGCGGAAATCCGGCTTTGGCTCCGAAGTTGGGTAAAACATTCGGACAGGTAGTCACTCACCAAGCCGAGGTGATCGGTCAGCAGCCCCGGATGCATCTTGGGCACATCCCAGCCAGGCAGTTAGGCATGGATGCAATCGATGAAGGCAGTATCGTCGCGCACCTCCGGTGGTAACGGTCCAAACAGGTGGACGATGCGCTGCTGGTGCTCCACATCGACATCGAAGTTACCAATCATCACGACGGAACCGTCGGCTCGGATGCTCTCCTTGCCACGGCTGAACTCACCGGATTCCATGTAGCCCTTCAGGATATTGACTCCATCTTTTTGACCTAAGGAGACAAAAGACCCGGTTGAACGTCCGTAGCACCGGCATAGGCGCTGCCTCACCAAAATCGCTCAATACCCCCAATCCTCATACCCCAGCGGCTCGCTCTGCAGCAGCTCCCGCCACGCTCGCCACTGCGGCAGATGTTGGTCCATGAGCTGGCGGAAGTGCTCGTTGTGGTGGCGTTCGAGCGGGTGCACCATCTCGTGCAATACGATGTATTCGAGGCATTCGGGTGGTTTCTTCGCCAGCTCCAGGTTGATCCAGATACGCCGGCTGTCGGAATTGCAGGTGCCCCAGCGGGTGCGCATGCGCTTGACGCCCCAAAAGGCGACCTGCACCCCCAGCTTGGGCGCCCATTTCTCGATCAGGGCGGGAATGCGGGCCTTGAGTTCGGAGCGGTACCATTCGTTCAGCACCCGCTCGCGGCGCGCCCTGTCGGCGCCTGGGTTGACCGTCAACCGGAGGCGTCGGCCGGGGGCTCGCTCCACCTTCTGGCGGCCCCATTGCTCGACGACTTCCAACCGGTATTTTCGGCCCCAGACGTAGTGGGTCTCGCCGGTGACCATCTCTCGCTGGCTCTGGCGCGCCTGCTCCCGGAACCGCCGTTGTTGCCGGCGTATCCACCCCAGCCGCCCTACCACCGCCAGACGCACGGCCTCGTCGTCCAATCGCAGCGGCGCGGCGATCCGTACCCTGCCCTCGGGTGGATAGACGCCCAAGTGCAGGTTCTTGATCGCCTTGCGCACCACCTCCACCTGGATGCCACTCACCTCGATGAAGTGGCGCTCAGTAGTCATCCTGGTTCTTCACGATCTCGAACAGCAGGTCCACAAGCTCGGTATGCGGGCCGATCACCTCGGCAATGGCGTTGCGCACCTCGCGCTCCTTGAAGCGATTGCCGCGCCAGTCGGCCTTCTTGGTGTTCCTCACCACCTCGTCGATCGCCCAGGCCAAGTGCTCGGCCACATCCGGGTTGTCTGCCACCATCTGGGTTTCCGCGGCGATGGCCTCGAGCTCCGACCTGTCTTTGAGGTTGTCGTACAGGGCACGGCGGGCCGGACCGTTGATGCTGGGCGGATAGTGCGATGCGCCGGCCGGGTTCTTGACCTTCTTCGACAGTTCCACCAGTCGTTGCAGATATTCCTCGTAGGCCAGCGCCTGCTGACGCCGCTCCTCTATGAGCGCGTCCAGCAGCTCGGACATGCGCTCGTAGTACTTCGGGTTCACCGGTTGCTCGTCGATGATGAGCTTGCGCAGGTTGTTCTCGATGGTCTCGGCCATGGCGTCGCGGTCGGCACGCAGCCCCTCGGGCAGCTTCTTCTCCACTACCTCGGGTCCCTGCTGCACGATCAGGTCCACCAGGCCCAGCTCGTCGAAGGCCGACAGCACGCGGCTCTCGTCCGCTTGGATATAGGTGTCCAGCAGATGGCGCATGGCGGGCTCGTAGACCTTCATGTCCAGGTAGTCCGCACTGGCCAGCTTCACCTCCTCGCGGACCTGCTCGTAGTGGTTCACCTCCTCCCGGATGCGCTCGATGTCCGCTTCGCTATAGCCGGCCTCCGGCATCTCGTTGGCCAGGTTGGCAAAGGCGCGCAGCAGGGCAGCCACTGCCTTGTACAGCGCGATACGCTTCGGCTCGTTGTCCTTGAGCGCCTCCTTGTCGGCGGTATCGGCGGCGCAGAAGTAGTGCAGATAGGCCCGGGTGTCCTTCGGCGGCTCCACGGGCTCGCACAGGGCGCGCACCTGCTCCAGCGTCTCTTCCGTAAGCGCCCAAGAATCGACACCTGTCCCCCCGGATAACCCCCTGCCAGACTTGCGCCTGTGATTTCGCAACACAGGAGAACCCCATGGCACCAACCCTTTTGACCGACCGTACCGCCTTCTGGCAACAGCACGTAGACGCCTGGCAGTCCTCGGGATTGACGCGGAAGGCCTACTGCCTCGAACAGGGACTGCGGTATTCATCCTTCGGCTACTGGGTGCGCAAGCTGCGCGAGGCGGAAGCGCCACCCCCTTCGGCGGGCTTCGTGCCAGTTGCCCTGGCGGAACCCCACACGATGGGTCTGAGCCTGGCATTGCCCAGCGGGGTCGAGATCCGCGGCATCGAGCAGGCGCACCTGCGCCTGGTGCGGGAACTGCTGGAGGTACTGGCATGAACTACCGGTTGCGTCCCCATCCCCGGATGCCGGCCATCTACCTGTACCGGGAGCCGGTGGACTTCCGCAAGAGCTTCCGCGGCCTGGCGGCGATCGTCGAGCAGGCGTTGGGTCACAACCCCTTCGACGGCGCCCTGTTTGCCTTCACCAACCGGCGGCGCAACAAGATCAAGCTGCTCTACTGGGAGGACAACGGCTTCGTGCTCTACTACAAGAGCCTGGCCGAGGAGAAGTTCCACTGGCCCAAGGGGGATGAAGAGGTGCTGCCCCTGACAGGACAGCAGATCAACTGGCTGCTCGACGGCTATGACCTGGGCGCCATGAAAGGGCACAAAAAGCTGCATTACGAGGCGAGTTTTTGATGCGGTAAGTGACTGAGAATGTTAGAATAAGCCCCATGAAAAAGGTGCTGGACACGGATCTGAACCCTGCCTCTCCAGCCGCCCTTGCCCCTGCCGATCTGCTCCAGATCATCGAAGAAAAAGACCGCCTTCTTGCTGAGCAACAAGCAGCCAATGCCGAGCTGCAGAAACTGCTTCGCCTGATGGAAGAGGAGCTGCGCCTGGCGCGGCTGCGCAAGTTCGGCACGCGCAGCGAGAAGCTGCCCTTCCAGCGTGAGCTGTTCGACGAGGCCGAGCTGGAGGTCTCGCTCGAGGACGTGGAAAAGGAACTGGCCGAGGAAGAAGCCCGGCAGAAGAAACCGCGCAAGCCTCGCTCCAAAAAGCCCGATGGCTTCAACGAGAACCTGCCGCGCATCCAGGTGCATCTCACCCTCGACGAAGACGAGAAGGCCGGGGCCGGGGAAACCTTCTTTGCCAAGGTGAAAGAAGAACTCGACATCGTCCCGGCCCAGGTGCGGGTGATCGAGTACTGGCAGGAGAAGGCGGTGTTCGACCAGGAGGACGGCACCCAACGGATCGTGAGCGCCGCCCGTCCCGTACACCCACTGGGCAAGTGTCTGGCCAGCACCGACCTGCTGGCCTGGGTCCTGACCTCCAAGTATGCCGACGCCCTGCCGCTGTACCGGCTCGAGGGCATCCTCAAGCGCCATGGCGGCCGGGTCAGCCGTACCACGATGGCCAACTGGGTCATCCGCCTGGATGAGGTCTTCCAACCGCTGATCAACCTGCTGCGGGAACGGCAGTTGGCCTGTGACTACCTGCAGGCGGACGAGACCCGACTTCAGGTACTCAAGGAAACGGGCAAGTCGGCCCGCTCGGACAAGTGGATGTGGGTGATCCGGGGCGGACCACCGGGCCAGTCCGTCGTACTGTTCGAATACGACAGCTCGCGCAGCGAGGAGGTCCCTGTGCGCCTGCTCGACGGCTTCACAGGCGTTCTGCAGACCGACGGCTATGCCGGCTACAACCGGGTATGCCGGGAGAATGACATCACCCGCATCGGCTGCTGGGACCATGCGCGGCGCAAGTTCGTCGAGGCCAGCCGGGCGGCGCCGAAGAAGAAGGGGCAAAAGGTGAGCAAGGCCGACGTGGCCATCAGCAAGATCCGCAAGCTGTACGCCATCGAACAACGCATCGAGCAACTGCCGCCGGAGGAGAAGACCCGGCAGCGCCAGCAGCTGGCCACCCCGGTCCTTGAGGACCTCAAGTCGTGGCTCGTGGAAAACACCCTCCGGGTGCCGAAGGACAGCCTCACCTACAAGGCCATGGCCTACACCCTCAACCAGTGGGCACTGTTGACCGGTTACCTCGCCGATGGCCAGCTGCGCATCAGCAACGCCCTGGCGGAGAACGCCATCCGTCCCTTCGCCATCGGGCGCAAGAACTGGCTGTTCGCCGATACCCCGCGCGGAGCCAAGGCCAGCGCCACCGTCTACAGCCTGATCGAGACCGCCAAGGCCAACGGGCTGGAGCCCTTGGCCTACCTGCAGCACGTGCTGCGGCACATCGGAGGTGCGCAGACGCTGGAGCAGATCGAAGCCCTGCTGCCGTGGAACGTTGAACCGAATCGACCGGTCGCGCTAGAGTAACCCCCGACAGGGAATGTCATCAGCGGATAAGGAC
>RFHJ01000025.1 GCA_003696905.1 Gammaproteobacteria bacterium
GTATTGGCCGGACTTCGCCCCAGGTCGCCCCGCACCCCGCAATCATCTTCCATGATCTTGGGTGCAGCCAAGGCCTCATGGAAGTTAGGGTGGAAATACCCGATGTTGGCATGCGATTCGCTCTGCGTAGGGTGGGTTGAGCCTAGCGAAACCCACCATTTCAGACCGCGTTCGATGGGTTTCGCGGAGCTAAACCCTTCCTACCCGGTTTTGCCAGGGTCAGGGGTGTAGCCAAGAACTCATCGCAGTTAGGGGTTTGCCACATGTCGAAGAGAGCGGGTGACCTGAAAGAGAGGGGCGAGACGATCGAGAGAGGGGGATCGACGAGCCTGGCGTGGCCAATACAGGATGATGCCGCTGCCGCTCTCTGAGCCTGCACCGGCATTGCGGCGGCATTCACTTGGGATGCCAGGGTCAACATGAAGGCCACCAGTACCACCATTACCACCACGTCCAATAGGTCGGGACCATTGCCGATCGGCGCACCGGGCTGTTTCATGGGACCACCTCAACGACTGCTGTGATGGTTGCAGTATGGTCGCCGCGGCGGCAAAAATCCGTGCCGTTCTCACATCCGCCCCTTTGGCGAGCGAATGCCTTGCCGGAGTTGGATGCGGGTCACGCGAAAAAGGAGGCACGGCTCTCAGAGGTGAGGACACCGCCTACTGCTTTTTCTCTTCCTTGTCCTCGGCGGATTCCTCGACGGCGCCCGCCGCCTTGAGTTGCTCGGCGATGGCCGCCTCTCCCGCAAGGGTGGCGCGCGCCAGGGCACTCTTGCCTGCGCTGTTCTTGAGGTTGGGGTCGGCCCCGGCACGCAACAGCAGTGCGACCACCTCACTGTGGCCATAGGCGCTGGCAACCATGAGGGCGCTGTTGCCGCCGGCATCGACCGCATTGACGTCGGCGCCCGCAAGCAGCAGCGCCCGCGCGGTGCGCAGATTGCCGGCCGCGGCCGCGACCACCAGTGCGGGTCTGCCCGCCGTGGTCTTGGCGTTCGGCTCCGCGCCCGAGGCGAGCAGATCGCGGACCGCCTCCACCCGCCCGGCACCGACCGCGGCCAGCAGCTGCCCCGCCGGATCGGCGCCCTGGGCGCCACTGCCCAGCAGGAGGAAGGCCAGCAGGAGTCCCAGGGGCAGGGTGGAGGATCGGTTCTGCAGTCTCTCGAGCATGCCCCTCTTATCGGCGCCGGGCGGGCATTCTTTATCCTCGCCTTGCTTTTACCGCCCGTGGCGCTTAGCTTAGCGGGTCATCACCGTCGTCGCCCGAGGATCCCGTTACCCGACATGAACGTCACCGATACTCCCGAAATCGCCATCGAGGTCGAGACCCGCTACGTGGAGGACCAGTCTCAACCGGGGGCAGATCGCTACGTATTCGCCTATACCATCACCATCAGCAATACCGGCAAGGCCCCGGCGCGTCTGCTCAACCGCCACTGGGTGATCACCGACGCCAACGGCAAGGTGCAGGAGGTGCGCGGCGAGGGGGTGGTGGGCGAACAGCCCCACATCCAGCCGGGCGAATATTTCCAGTACACCAGCGGGGCGGTCATCGAGACCCCGGTGGGCACCATGGAAGGCGAATACGAGATGATCACCGACGATGGTCGGACCTTTCTCGCACCCATTCCCCGCTTTACCCTCTCCATTCCCCGCACTCTGCACTGATCGCACCCATGGCAACCTACGCAGTCGGAGACGTCCAGGGCTGCTACGACGAGCTGCGCACCGCCCTCGATCGGATCGATTTCGATCCTGCTCACGACCGGCTATGGTTCGTGGGTGACCTGGTGAATCGCGGGCCCAAATCGCTGGAGGTGCTGCGTTTCGTGCGCGATCTGGGTGATCGGGCGGTCACGGTGCTCGGCAATCACGACCTGCACCTGCTGGCGCTGGCCGCCGGCCGCAAGCTGCCGGGGGAGAAGGACACCTTCGACGAGGTCATGGCGGCACCCGATCACGAGGAACTGATCCACTGGCTACGCCACCGTCCCCTGATGTACCACGATCCCCGGCTGGAGTTCGCCCTGCTGCACGCGGGACTGCCCCCGCAATGGACCACCGCCCAGGCCCTGCTGCGGGCCCGTGAGGTGGAAAAGGTGCTGCGCAGCGACGAGCACCCGGCATTCTTCGCCGAGATGTACGGCAACAAGCCCAAGCGCTGGTCGGACGGCCTGCAGGGCATGGATCGCCTCCGCTTCATCACCAACTGCTTCACCCGGCTGCGCTTCGTCACCCCGGATGGCCGCCTGTTGCTGAAGGAGAAGGGGCCGCCCGGCTCGGCCCGCGATACCAGCGCCATGCCGTGGTTCGACCATCCGCAGCGCGCCAGCCGCGGTACCCGCATCGTCTTCGGCCATTGGTCCACCCTGGGTTATACCGCGCGCAACAATGTCTGGGGCATCGACACCGGCTGCCTTTGGGGCGGCGCGCTGACGTTGCTGCGGCTCGACTCCCCGACCCCCGAACCGGCCCATGTCGACTGCCCCGGCGCCCAGGATCCCCGTCAATTCGCCTGAGGAGGCCCGCCATGCGTTGCCACGAAATCGACTACGAGATCAAGGGAGCGGAACTCCAGCTGGTGGAGATCGAGCTGGACCCCGGTGAAACGGTGGTCGCCGAGGCCGGCGCCATGACCTACATGGAAGACGGCATCACCTTCGATACCCGCATGGGCGATGGCTCGGAGGCCGAGGCGAGCGTGATGGGCAAGCTGTTCTCCGCCGGCAAACGCATGTTCACCGGCGAGTCGCTGTTCACCACCCATTTCACCAACGAGGGCAGCGGCAAGGCCCGCGTCGCCTTCGCCGCCCCCTATCCCGGCAACATCGTACCCCTGGACATGGCGAAGCTGGGCGGGCGGGTGATCTGTCAGAAGGATGCCTTCCTCTGCGCCGCCCTGGGCACCCGCATCGACATCACCCTCAATCGCCGGCTGGGCGCGGGCCTGTTCGGCGGAGAGGGCTTCATCCTGCAGAAGCTGGAGGGCGACGGCATGGCCTTCATCCAGGCCGGCGGCACCGTCATCGAGAAGCGACTCACGGGGGGTACCCTGCGGGTCGACACCGGTTGTCTGGTGGGGTTTGCCGGGGACATCGACTACGACATCACGCGTGCCGGCGGCCTCAAGTCGATGATCTTCGGCGGGGAAGGCCTGTTCCTCACCACCCTGAGCGGCCATGGCACCGTCTGGCTGCAGAGCCTGCCCTTCTCGCGCATGGCCGACCGCATCCTGGCGAACGCGCCCTCGGCCGGCGGCAGCGACAAGGGTGAGGGCTCGGTACTCGGCGGGCTGGGCCGGATGCTCGACGGCGACTGAGATGCGTCAGGTGATCCTTTTGCCCCGGGCGATGTTCCGTCCGTAGAAGATCTCCAGCATCTCGCGCTTGAGCTTTTCGGTGATCTCGCGCTGCTCCCGTGGCGGGATGTCCTCAGCATCGATGCCGAACAGATAGCTGTCGAGATCGAACTCCTTGAGCATCATCTTGGAGTGGAACAGATTCTCCTGGTACACGTTCACATCGATGATCTGATAACGCTCCCGGGTATCACGGGCCATGAAGTTCTGGATCGAGTTGATCTTGTGGTCGATATAGTGCTTCTTGCCGTTGACATCCCGGGTGAAACCACGCACCCGGTAGTCCACGGTGACGATATCCGAGTCGAAGCTGTGGATCAGGTAATTCAGCGCCTTCAGGGGCGAGATGCGCCCACAGGTGGAGACGTCGATGTCCACCCGGAAGGTGGAGATGCCGTTGTCCGGGTGGCTCTCCGGATAGGTGTGGACCGTGAGGTGGCTCTTGTCCAGGTGGCCGACCACCGCCTCGGGCAGCGGGCCGGGTGCCTCGGTATTGGAGATCTCCTGCGCCGCCACCGCCTCCTCTGCGATCAGCATGGTGACACTGGCGCCCTCGGGTTCATAGTCCTGGCGCGCAACGTTCAGAATGGTCGCACCGATGATCTCGGCCACGTCCTCGAGTATGTGGGTCAGACGCTCGGCGTTATAGGCCTCGTCGATGTACTTGATGTACTCGCGCACCTGGGCCGGTGTGGCGGCATAGCAGATATCGTAGATGTTGAAACTGAGGGTCTTGGTCAGATTGTTGAACCCATGCAGCTTCATGCGCGACGCACGCATCGGCGAACACCTCTCGGCAGGAGAACACTGAGGCGGCGAAAGTTACACGAAATATTACGGCCCAGCCAGAATCTCACAGCCGCCCTCCATCGTCGGCCGCCGGACCGGGCGTGAGAAGAGCGAGGGACCGGAGAAGGGAGGAAACGGGGTCCTATTCGTCCCCCCGCCGTGAGATCTTGCGCAGCAGTGTCTTGTAATCGATCTGCAGGATTCGCGCAGCCGCCGCCTTGTTGCCACCGGTTTCCTGCAGGACTTGCCGGATATATTGCCACTCGACCTCCGCCAGGCTCCTGGCCACCCCCTCGCCTTGCGCTCCCATCCCTTCGAACCACCCGTCGCCACCCAACTCCGGTGGGAGCAGCGTCAGAGGCAGTTCGGTGGCCGATTCCGGACACAGAATGACCGCCTGTTCGATGACATTCTCCAGCTCGCGTACGTTGCCTGGCCAGTCCGCCTGCTGCAGTGCGTTCAGCGCCGCCGGCTCGATACGCCGCACCCGGCGCCCGTGGGCACGCGCATAACGGTTCAGGAAATGGCTCGCGAGCAAGGGGATGTCGCCGCGCCGGTCGCGCAACGGCGGGATGAGAATCCGCAGCACCTTCAGACGGTGGTAGAGGTCACGGCGAAAGAGACCCTGCTCGATCAAATCCTCCAATGACTGATTGGCCGCACTGATCAAACGGAAATCGACCGCCTGCTCGCCACCCCCGCCCAGCGGCCTCACCTTGCGTTCCTGGAGTACCCGCAACAACTTGGCCTGAAGAGAGGGACTGGTGGCGTTGACCTCGTCCAGAAACAGCACCCCCCCATTGGCCTCGAGCAGCAAGCCATCGCGATGACTGTCAGCACCGGTAAAGGCGCCCTTGCGCGCACCGAACAGCTCCGCCTCGGCCAATTCGTCGGGCAGTGCCGCCATGTTCAACGCGACAAAGGGCCCTCGACCGGCATGCAGCGCCCGCGCGACCAACTCCTTGCCGGTGCCGCTCTCGCCCTCGATCAACACCGCCGCCTGGGTGTCACGAACCCGGCAGATCCACTGGCGCAGCCGTACCATGGCAGGGCTGTCGCCCTGCAAGGCGCGGAGATCGGCATCCACCTGCTGGGCCTGGCGACAGGCCCGCGCCGCCCGCTGACGCAGTTCCAGATCCCGGGACAACTTGGCAAGAATCAACTCCACACTCTCCGGGGTGAAGGGCTTGGCGAGAAAATCGAAGGCGCCGGCCCGCACCGCCTCCACCGCGTTTTCGAGGGTGGCGTAGGCACTGACCACCACGATGGGAAGATCGGCATCCAGCGCGCGGACCCGGCGGATGACCTCGAAGCCGTCCATTCCCGGCATCATCAGATCGGTGAAGATCAGGTCGGGGGGTTGGGCGGCGAGCCAGTCCAGGGCCTGCCGGGGGTCGCACTGCACCTCCACCGTGTAGTCGCCGCACGCCTCGATCACCCGCGCCAGGGTGCGTGCCACATCGACCTCGTCCTCGACAATCAGGATGCGGGGTGCGACATTTAACGGCTCTTCCACGGCGGTATTCATCGACGAACAATTCCATAGCGTAGCGAACCGTTGAGAGCCTAATGCGCCCGTCCGATTTGTTCCAGCCTCTGGCCGGCATGCATCAATCGCTGCTGGCGCGCCTGGCCCTGGTGGTGGTTGCCCTCACATTCGCCACCACGGGCGCGCTCTTCATCGGCATCGATTTTTTCATTACCCGCCAATTCGATGACCTGCGTCAGGAGCGGCTGCTACGACTGGCGGAGCGGGTGCAGACGGCCGTGGCCGAGGAACGCCGCCGGCTGGACGGGATCACGCAACTGCTGGTGAACGACACCGAACTGCGCAACAGTACCTATTACCACCTCTTTCTTGCCGGTGAACGCGCCCATCCCCGGGCCGCCATCGAGCGCGCCGCAGAGGCCTTCGATCTGGACCGCATCGAGCTTTGGCGAACCGATGGACGCCCTATCGTCGATCACGGCGCGGACGTTGCCTTCGCCGCGCCGCGCCGCGCCGGGGACGGCTTGACGCGTGCCTCCGGAGCCGTCTGGCTGACCGCGCAGCGTCCTCTGACCCGCGATCATGTGGATATCGCCTGGCTGCGCCTCGCCCGGCCCTTGCAGGAGATGCTGGACCAGCGCTTCGGGGACGCAGGTGAATTCGAGGTGCGTCTTGCCGGCAACGGCCCGCCGCATGCCGGAGACCTGCGGGTTGCACTCGACCGGCGGGAAGACGTTTTCGTCGATGTTCGGGTACCGGACACCGCCGGCGCCGCCCTGAACGAGGTGAAGCGGCTGGTCGGACAGGTCCTGGCTCTCTCCGGCCTGTTGATGATGCTGATCTTCGTATCCTTTCTGCGCTGGCAGCTGCGTCCCCTGCTGGCACTCCATCGTGCCGCGGAAAGGGTGGGTCGGGGCGACTTCTCCACCCGTCTTGCAGCGACCGGAAGCCGCGAAATAGCGGGACTCATCGACGCCTTCAACCGGATGGCGGAAGGCCTGAAACGTAGCCACGAAATGGAAGAGCGGCTGCGCCACCAGGAGCAGCTGTCGGCCATCGGCCGCGTGGCAGCCCGGGTCGCCCATAGCATCAACAACCCGCTTTCGGTGATCCACAATCTGGCCAGGCTGATGCAGCGCCAACCCGCCAATGACACCCAACGCGAGGATATCGAAAGCATACTTCATCACAGCAACCGGGCCATCCACACGGTGGAACTGCTCCTCCAATACGGACGCCCGGTCAAGCCGCGTCTGGAAGACTGCGACCTGCGCGAGGTCGTCGCCGATATCTGCCGGCGCTGGGCATCGCGCAATGCAGCGGCGATCGATTTGCGGGCCGAGACCGCGGCACCTGCCTTGCTGGACCGACTACAATTCGAGGAGTTGCTGGAAAACCTGCTCGACAACGCCGCCGAAGCGGCACCCGGTGAGCCGATCGAGGTCCATCTGGAGGTGGAGGAGGGCCAGGCCGAGCTGCGGGTGCGCGACCGGGGTCCGGGCTTCTCACCGGAGGCCAGGGAACACCTGTTCGAACCCTTTCACACCACCAAGGCGGACGGCAACGGCCTGGGCTTGGCCAGCGCGCTGGCCATCGCGCGGGCCCATGGGGGGGACATGGCACTGGGTGAGGGGCCGGGTGCGGAGATCATCGTGCGGATGCCGTTGTCGCGCATGGAGGGTACGGCCTCCGGGAGGGCTGCCCCATGAATCGACGAAATCTTCTGAAAGGCCTCGTGGCCGGGGGTGTGGCGCTCGCCGCGGGGAAAAGGGCCAACCCAGGGCCTTCACTGCCGACCGGCAGTTTCTGCCGCGCCCCACGGGGCGGTTCGGTGCCCTTGGTGAGGGGGCCATTCGACCTGGCCTACCAGGGCACCCATATCCTCACCTACGGTGCCTTGCAGGCGGTGGGGCGGGAATACCGCAGCCCGCAGGGCGGGCGACTATTGGTCACCGGTGGCGGCTGCGACGACGGCATCGCCGCGGTGCGTGAAGGCCGCGCCGATCTCGGCGGCATGTGTTGTCCCGTGGCCGGCTCCCATGCCCGGGACCTTCCCTGGCGCCAGCTGGCCTGGGACATCAAGGTCGCCGTGGTGCATCCCGATCTGCCGCTGCGGACGCTGTCACTGGCGGCACTCCGTGATATCGCCAGCGGTGCGGTGCGGCGGTGGGGGGATCTGGGGGCCGGAGACAGGCCGGTCGCGTTGGTGGTGCGTCGCCATTGCCCGGACAAGCTCGAGCCGGTGCGGGACCTGCTGCTCGCGGGCCGACCGGCCTGGTCCCCCCGATCGCTCTGGGTCGATACCGATCAGCAACTGGTCGATACCGTGGCCCGCTTCCCCGGCGCCATCGGCCTGGTCAGCCGGGTGCTGGCCGCCCCCATGCTGGCCACGGGCCGGCTGCGCGCCCTGCATGTCGACGGCGCGCCACCGACACCGGCCGCCATCCGGGCGGGCCAATACCCTCTCAAGGGCCCCCTCAGCGTCGTCTTCCGGGAATGGGAGGACCGCCGCATGCAACCGCTGTTCGATTTTCTCGCCAGCGCCCGCGGACAGGCCCTGCTCGGACGTCAGCTGGTGCCGGTCACGGCAGTCCCGGCCTGAGCCACTCGTCCGCGGGCCGGACTCTGGCGTTTTGCCCCAGCGGGCCCGGGTCGGGTGGGCGTTCCGCCCCAGATCACCGCTGCAACGGGTTGATTTTCCGCTCGATCCCCTTGGCCCGATTTCTGCTTATGTGAATCGGGGGCATCACCGATCGCCCCTCGACCAACGATAACCATTCATTTGAACCAACACCAGAGGAAACGACATGAAGCGGATCATGATTGGCATGGCGATCGCCATGCTGGGAGGGGAAATCGCCTGTGCCGGCGCCCTGCCCGACAACCTCAGCTATGACCCGTCCACCAAGACCGGGACCATCTGGCCCAAGCCGATAAAGGGCTCGGGCGAACTCAGCTACAAGAACCACCGCCAGGATCTCTCCCGTTGGGTCTCGCTGAGCTACGCCGAGACGCGGGATGCCAACCGCCCCGTCACCGTCAAGGCACTACCGAAAGGCAAAGGCGATCCGGCCCGCGGCAAGAAGCTGGCCTTCAACAAGAAGAAAGGCAACTGCGTCGCTTGTCATCGCCTGCCGGGCAAGACCCAGTTCGGTACCGGCGGCCCGTCCCTGGTGGGTTATCACAAGCTCGGGCGGGACGACACCTGGATCTACCAGCAGGTCTTCGATGCCCGCGTCCACAATCCGGTGACCATCATGCCGCCCTACGGCACCAACAAATACCTCAGCGAGCAGGAACTGCTCGACCTGGTGGCCTACTTGAAGACGATTTGAGGTGACAATGATGAAAAACGGGATCGAAAAGATTACAGCGGTATCGCTCGCCATCGGCCTTGCATTGAGCGCGGCAACCACCACCCAGGCCGCTCCCTATCGGGAGTACACACCGTTGCCTCCCGGCGGCCTCGAGCCCGGGGTGCAGAACGACTTCAGCGGCTCCTACAAGTATTGGAAGGATGGCGAGACGGTGGCCAAGTACGCCGCCACCCTGCCGCCGGAGGAGCGTTGGAAGCTCAATGCCAAGGAAAACGACCCACCGGTCAACGAGGCCCTGCACGGCGGGCACATCGCCATGGACGAAGGCGAGGCCATCTACGAGCGTCTGAATGCCAATGGCCAGTTCGCCAAGTGTCTGGGCGCGAAGGACAACGACCTCACCGGGCTGCGCGCCAACCATTATCCCCACTACGATGCGAAACTCGGGCATGTGGTGGGCCTGGAGGAGATGATCGAACGCTGCGCCGCCAAACAAGGCGAGAAGCTGCTCAATGGCAGCCACAACAACAGCGCGGTCTCGATCTATATCGCCTCGTTCAGCAACGGCATGCCGCTCAACGTGGATCTCTCGGACCCACAGCTGAAGGCGGCCTTCGAGCGCGGGAAGAAGCTGTTCACCCAGCGCGGCGGCTGGACCAATTTCTCCTGCGCCACCTGTCACGTGAGTCTCGCCGGCAAGAAACTGCGGGGACAGACGCCCACCACGCCCTATGGGGATGCAGCCCATTGGCCGACCTACCGGGTGAAGGACGAGATCCAGTCGCTGCACGTCCGCTTCACCGAGTGCAATCGCAACTCCGGCGTCCAGCCGTTGAAGGTGGGAAGCAAGGAATACACCGATCTCGAGGTCTTCCTCTCCGGGCTGTCCAACGGCTATCCCGTCGTCGCCCCCTCCCTGCGTTACTAATTTTTGAGGAGCAAGAAACCATGTCCCACACATTGCATCGTAGAACCTTCCTCAAGGGTTCCCTGGCCGCTGGCACCCTGGGTGTCGCGGTCTCCGCCGGCCTGCTCACGCCGCAGACGGTACTGGCCGCCTGGAACGAAAAGGCCTTCCATGCCAAGAAAGCAGACAAGGCGCTTAGCGCCGCCTTCGGCTCCGGCAAGACCGAGGCCTCGGAAAAGATCAAGATCAAGGCCCCGGACATCGCCGAGAACGGTGCCGTAGTGCCCGTCACCGTGAGCAGCGACCTGCCCGGGGTGGAGAACATCGCCATCCTGTCGTCGGCCAACAACACCCCCCTGCTGGCCGTCTACAACCTCGGCAAGAACACCAAGGCCGACGTCTCCTGCCGCATCAAGATGGCCAAGACCGGCGACGTGATCGCCGTGGTCAAGGCCGGCGGCAAGCTGTATGCCAACCGCAAGGGCGTGAAGGTCACCATCGGCGGCTGCGGCGGCTGATCGCGCTCAACCACACACAAGGCTCAACTGAATTCGAGGTAATACCCCAATGGCTAAGAGCTCAATCAAGATCCGCGCAAAGGCAAAGGGTGGCGTCACCACCGTCAAGTGCCTGATCAGCCACCCCATGGAGACCGGTCTGCGCAAGAACAAGAAGACCGGCAAACTGATCCCGGCCCATTTCATCACCGACGTGGTGGCCAAGCACAACGGCACCGAGGTGCTGACGGCGAACTGGAGCGGGGGCATCTCCAAGAACCCCTATCTTGCCTTCAAGTTCAGCGGCGGCGCCAAGGGCGATACCGTCTCCATCGCCTGGACCGACAACCAGGGCAAGAGCGATTCTGCCACCGCGAAGATCAA
>RFHJ01000225.1 GCA_003696905.1 Gammaproteobacteria bacterium
ATCTCCCACAAGGACATGATGGAAACCGCCAGGCCCCCGGCCTTTACGGCGCGCTCGATCGCTTCGCGAGCAGGCGCTTTCAACCGCGGGTTTTCCAGGCCATACCATAGCCAGACGTGGGTATCGATAAGATAGCCGCCCGTCATTTCTTCTTCTCATCCTCGGGCTTCGGCTCTGCGACGCCCAGCCCTTCGTAAAAATGCGCCTCCTCGCCCAGGCAGGCCTCCCAGTCCTCGCCTTCAATGGGCGCCATGATGTCGCCGGTGATCTTGGCGGTGCCGGCCATGTAGCCAAACCAGGAACGGTCTTCTTCCGGCTCCACCGGCACCAGCTTGGCCACCGGCTTGCCGCGTTTGGTGACGACGATGGTTTCGTGGGTCTTGGCCACTTCATCCATCAGTTTCAGGCACTTGGCCTTGAATTCGGTTGCCGTGATTTCCATGATTGCTTCCTACTGGTCAGATTGATATGACCATTGTAGCCCGTCTGACGGTGTCTATATGACGAGATTGGTCGCCGCAGGTGCATCCTGGGCGATGGAGTCCACCCCGGCCAGGCGCCGCGCTGCCCGGCGTTGCCGCCATCCATGACGGCCTCGGTATCGAGGAAATCGGCGTCCACCAGGCAGGAGAACAACATCCGCAGCCACAGGGCGAAGCCCGCCTTGCCGCCGGGTATGGCAAGAGGGGGTGCTTCCGCCTCGAGAGTCTCCGCAGGAATTCCGGTGCCAGCGCGGCCCATGCCTCGCCGGCGAAGATCCGCGCAAAATGTCGCGGCCAGCGTCTCTCGGTGCCTGTCAGGTGTTCGGTCAGCGCGTGTGCCTGTTACTGTCCCTCCTCGTCCTGGCGGAGGTGGGCAACGGCCTGTGGGGTGTCTACAGTGGAGCTTGGTGCCTGGGGTTTGGGACCTTCCATGTCTCTCCTTGCACGGTGGGTACTATTTCGATTCCCGCTCCCGCGTCAGCTTTTCGGCCTCGGCCGGGTCCAGCTCCCAGAGCTTTTCCAGCTGGTAGTAGTCGCGTACCCGGGGCTGCATCACGTGCACGATGACGCCGTTCAGGTCGATCAGCGCCCATTCGCCCTCCTGCACGCCTTCCTCTCCCAGGGGCTTTTCCCCGGCCTGCTTGGCCTTGAAGGCGACCGCCTCGGCGGCGGATTTGACGTGGCGTTCGGAGGTGCCGGAGGCGATCACCAGGTAGTCGGCGATGACGGTACGGCCGCGTACGTCGATTACGGTGATGTCGTTGGCCTTCAGGTCTTCGAGGGTGGCGACCACCAGGTCGCGCAGTGCTTCTACTTCCATGGGACTCCGAAATGGGATTGGGATGGGTCCATTCTAGCGCGATTGGCGGTACAGGCCCTGTTGCTCGATGTAGTCGACGACCGTACCGGGCAGCAGCCAGGCGGGGTCGCGTCCTTCGGCGATGCGCCGGCGGATGTCGCTGGCGCTGATGTCCAGCTGGGTGACGGGCACCTCGGCGATGGCGCCGGCGGGTTGGCTCGCGAGAAGTTCGGCGGGATACAGGCGGGGCATGGTGAAGGCGCCCAGGCGTTCGTCCTGCGGATATTCGTCGCCCGGCCGCATCAGGATGGCGAGGTTGGCCAGCTGCAGGATGCCTTCGGGGTCGCGCCACCGTAGAAAGCCTGCATAGGCATCGGAGCCGAGCAGCAGGCAGAAGCTCTCGTCGGGCAATTCCGCGCGCAGTGATTTGAGGGTATCGATCATGTAGGACGGCCCGCCACGGCGGATCTCGCGGTCGTCGATGCGGTAGGCCGGGTGGCCGGCGGTGGCCCGTTGCAGCATCTCCAGGCGCTGTTCGGCGCTGGCGATCGGCTGGTCGCGATGCACCGCCTGACCGAGGGGTATCAGGCGGATCTCGCTTAGCCCCAGCAGCTCGGCGGCGTCCAGGGCGATGCGCAGGTGGCCATGGTGGATAGGATCGAAGGTGCCGCCGAGGATGCCGATCATCGTCGAGCTGTAAACCGCAAAGGACGCGAAGGTTCGCAAAGTCCCTCGGGCTGGCTACTCGACTCGATGATCAGGCCGATGCAATCGATCACTTTGCGTACCTTTGCGTCCTTGGCGGTTTGTAAATCGACTCAGGTCCGGACATGTCCGTCGCCGAGCACGATCCACTTCACCGAGGTCAGCCCTTCGAGTCCGACCGGGCCGCGGGCGTGGAACTTGTCGGTAGAGATGCCGATCTCGGCGCCGAGGCCGTATTCGAAGCCGTCGGCAAAGCGGGTCGAGGCGTTGACCATCACCGAGCTGGAGTCCACCTCGTTGAGGAACCGCCGCGCCTTGGTGTAGTTCTCGGTGACGATGCTGTCGGTGTGCTGCGAGCTGTGGGTGTTGATGTGCTCGATGGCCTGGTCGAGATCCTCCACGACGCGGATCGACAGGATGGGCGCCAGGTACTCGGTGTCCCAGTCGGCGTCGGTGGCGGGCACACAGCGCTCGCCCAGGATTCGGCAGGTGGCCTCGCAGCCGCGCAGCTCCACGCCCTTTTCGACATAGGCGTCGGCGAGCATCGGCAGGATCTCCTCGGCCACGGTGGCGTTCACCAGCAGGGTCTCCATGGTATTGCAGGTGCCGTAGCGCTGGGTCTTGGCGTTCAGCGCCACATCGAAGGCCTTTTGGGGGTCGGCCTCGTCGTCTATGTAGACATGGCAGATGCCGTCCAGGTGCTTGATCACCGGCACCCGCGCCTCGTTGGCGATGCGCTCGATCAAGCCCTTGCCGCCGCGCGGGATGATCACGTCGATGTATTCGGGCATGGTGATCATGGCACCCACCGCGGCTCGATCGGTGGTTGCGACCACCTGTACCGCGTCCGCCGGCAGGCCGGCCGCCTCCAGTCCACGGCCGATGCTGGCGGCGATCGCCTGGTTCGAATGAAAGGCCTCGGAGCCGCCGCGCAGCACCGTGGCGTTGCCCGACTTGAGGCACAGCGCCGCGGCATCGGCGGTCACGTTGGGGCGTGACTCATAGATGATGCCCACCACGCCCAGCGGCACCCGCATCCGGCCGACCTGGATGCCGGAGGGACGGTATTTCATGTCGAAGATCTCGCCGATGGGGTCAGGTAATGCCGCTATCTGCCGCAGTCCCTCGATCATCGAATCGATGCGCGCCGGGGTCAGCTCCAGGCGGTCGAGCAGGGCCGCGTCCAGGCCCTTCGCCTTGCCGGCCTCCAGGTCCTTGCGGTTCTCTGCCATCAGGTGCTCGCGCTGGGCATCCAGGTCGTCGGCGATGGCATTCAGCGCTGCGTTCTTCTCCGCTGTGGTCGCGGCGGCCAGGCGGCGCGAGGCGGCGCGGGCGCGGGCGCCGACATCGTTCATGTAGGCGGTGACGTCGTCGATGGTGGCAGTGTTCTGCATGGTTGGCCTTCTCTTCGAGACACAGGGTGCTGATTATAGGGCATCCAACTTCGCGCCGGTGGTCGAGGCCGTTGCGGCGGTAGGGCGGGCGATTGAGGTGGCTCGGGCTGCCGCGGGGTCGGAGTCGTTACGGGCAGAACTGGGGTCGGCGCCGGCTCTGGCGGTGCCGAACGACTCCGACCCCTGGCCTGGGTCCTTCCTCAATCCTTCCAGACCCGACCGAAATCGAGTGACAGGTGGCAGGCCTCCAGGGGTATCTCGATGGCTTCTTTGCCCACGTCGGCGTGTTTCACGAAGCGGCCCGACTCGTTTCGAAAGACGCGGGTTAGCTGCTGATCCGGATAGACCAGCAGATACCAGCTGACCCCTTGCTGGGCATAGAGTTCGAATTTGATGTGTTCGTCGCGCTTTCCGCTCGAGGCGGAGACGACCTCGATCACCAGCTCTGGCGTGCGGGTGATGCGTTCGTCATGCGGTTGGCAGGTGACCAGCAGGTCGGGCCGGATGACCGTGTCGCTACCGATCTCCCAATCCATTTCTACCAACGCAGTGCATTCCTCGGCGCATTCTGGTGACTTTTCGAGGCCGTCGAGCAGTTCCCGGGCGAGCAGCGTGACACATCGTTGGTGTGTTGCACCCAGGGAGGGTGTCATGGCGTAGGGCATGCCGTGAATCAACTCCCAATCACCCTGCCACTGTCTATAGTCTTCTATGGTGTAGTGTTCTTGATAGGGATGACCCATCCCCGATCCTCCAGAGTACCGTGCACTAGCTGACTATAGTCTCGACCCGGTGGATGCAAAAGGACGGAGAAACACGGGCATGGCGTTGCGCTCGCTGATTCTCATGGATTTTGTCACCCAGCAGCGATGCCACCCATGCGTGCGACGATCTCTTCGAGGCACTGCCATGGGTCGTCCGGCGCGGCCCCCTTGATGGCCCGATCGGCTTCGTGGCAGCGATCGAGCAGGCCCAGCCACTGGGCCGGGCGCAGACGCGATAGGGCCTGGCGCACTAGCGGCTTGCGCTTGTCCCACACCTTGGCCTGTTGCATGGCCTGGTCGGGGGACAGGCCCTTGGCGGTTTCCACCGCGATGCTGGCGAGCTGGGCGATTTCGCGGTGCAGCGCCCACAGCACCACCGGGGCGGCGGTGCCCTCGCCGCGCAGGCCTTCGATAATGTGCAGCCCGCGTGCGGTCTCGCCCCGCAGTGCCGAGTCCACCAGCTCGAAGACGTCGTAGCGGGCGCTGTCCGCCACCGCCGAGCGCAGCTGGTCCGCATCCAGGGGGCCTTCGCCGTGCAGCAAGCGCAGCTTTTCGATCTCCTGGCGGGCGGCGAGCAGGTTGCCCTCGACCCGATCGGCCAGCAGCTGGACCGCCTCGCGGGTCGGCTGCAGGCCGGCCTGGCGCATGCGCCGCTCCAGCCATTGCGGGAGCTGTCGGGCCTCGACCGGCCACACCTGGATCACGGCACCAAGGCTGTCAATCGCCTTGAACCATTTCGCCGATTGCTGCGCACGCTCCAGCTTGGGCAGGGTGAGCAGCAGCAGGGTGTCCGACGGCGGGTTTTCGC
>RFHJ01000226.1 GCA_003696905.1 Gammaproteobacteria bacterium
CCCGCCGGCGAGGTCGACTATCTGATCTGGTCGAACGGCGCGCAGGGGGATGGAGGCCGGTCTACGCCATTGACCGCGGCCGGGCTCGGTCTGGCGTGGCTGGCGTTGGAGCGGCTGGTGGTGCCGCCGGAACGGGAAGAAACGGAAGTGGTTGCATGAGCAAGATCGGTAGAAACGATCCCTGTCCCTGCGGCAGTGGCAGGAAGTACAAGAAGTGTTGTCTGCGACGCGGCGAGGTGTCCGAACTGGAACTCGCCCGTCTGCGAAAGACCGAGGGCGTCCTGGTGATACGGCTGTTCCAGCGCGTGATGGAAGACTACCCGGTCGCCATTGCCGAGGCGTGGGATGAATTCTGCGGCGAAGAGGCCGAGCTGCCGGGAGAACCCGAGCAGGCGCCACCGGAATTCGAGACCATCTTTCTGCCTTGGTTCCTGTTCAATTGGGTGCCGGACGACATCTTCGTGGACGACCGGGAGCGTGACTATCCCGAGTCGCCCATTGCCCGTCACTACCTGCAGAAGCACCCGGAGCAGTTCTCGGCCTACGAGCGGCGTTTCATCGAGGAGGCCTGTGCGCAGCCCTACAGTTTCTTCGTCGTCGAGGGCGTGGAGCCCGGCCACAGCATGCGTCTGAGGGATCTGTTTCTCGATCGCCGGGTGACCGTGGCCGAGCGCCAGGCGTCACAGTCGCTGCGACGTGGCCAGATCCTGTTCACCCGGGTGATCACCGTCGATGGCCTGACCGTGATGTTCGGTGGGGCCCCCTTCGTGTTCCCCCCTCGCTATGGCATGGATCTCCTCGAGGTCAGGGAGGTGATGGAGGAGGACTACGGCCCTCTCGACATCGATCGGTTGCGTGGACTGGACTGGATACTGCGCGATCTGTTTCACGAATTCCGCGAAGAATCCCAGGAACCCAAGCTGCCGGTGTTGCACAACACCGATGGCGAACGGCTGCAGCCGACCAAGCTGCTGTATCGCCTGAAGTGCACCCCGCGGGAGGCGCTGGAGGCGTTGATCAGTCTCTCGCTGGACACCGTGGACGATTATCTGGATATCGCCGAATTCGACGAGGAAGGCGAACTCCATGCCATCGGGTTTCCCTGGTTGCGCAAGGGCAACAAACAGGTGGCCGGCATGGACAACACGGTGCTCGGTCACCTCCGGATCGAAGGCGATCGTCTTACCATCGATGTAAACTCTCAGGAGCGCGCCGACGCCATACGGCGCAAGATCACGCGCCGCCTGGGCAGGCGTGCCGAATTCGAGCGGGCCGTGATCGAGTCGCCCGAACAGATGCTCGAGGAGATGCAGAACCGGCCGCGGCCGGCTGCCGCGGCGGAGGAGGGCGAGGATCTGATGCAGCTGCCGGAGGTGCGTGCTCAGATCGAAGAGATGGCGCGCCGGCACTGGCAGCAGTGGCCGGATGTGCCACTCCCGGCGCTGCACGGGCAGACGCCACGCGAAGCGGCGAAGTCACCCAAGGGCCGGCGACGCCTCGAGACCCTGCTGATGGAGTTCGAGAGCAACGCGGATCCCAGCCAGCCCTTTGCGCCAGATGTCCCGCATCTGCGCCACGAACTGGGGTTGGACGCTCCCGAGCGCTGACCCAGGCGGTGGCCTGATCCGGGGCATGGACTACACATTGCGCCCATACCTGCGCGAATGGTCTCATGGCTGGGGAAGTCTTACTTGGGGTGGAGATGCGTTGCTAGGCAATGTTTCCGGTGCGGTTCGCGGAGCTCACCGCACCCTACGATTGGTACAGGCCGTAGGATGCGGTGAGGTACGAACCGCATCGACGACCTCCGGCAGTTGCATCAGATCCCGACCCTTCGGGTTGCGCATTATACACACTCAACGGACAGGAGCGAGGTATCTGCGAGTGCGGGTCGCCCCGATGCTCCCCCGCGTTTCCATCTTCGCGTTGTTGTAGGATGCAGCCAGCCCCGCGAACTGCATCAGATGGTATCTCCTCCATGCTGTACTCCATTCGAGACCTGCAACAGGCCTTCGGCGAGGACCTGCTCGATAGCGCCCGCCAGCTGCTTCGAGACCGGGAGATCGACCGGCTCAACGTCGCCCGCGGCGGTGCGGTGGTCACCGGGATCGTGCCGGGGACAGAGGACTCTCGACGAGTCTATGTGCGCATCGATCGCGTATCGGGGCAGAAGGTGGCGATTCGACCCGAGTGCAGTTGTCGCACCCAGGGTGCCTGCGCCCATGTGGTGGCGGTATTGCTGTGGGCGCTGGAAAAGGACGACGGCGCGCAACAGACTGCGCCTCGGCGGCATGCCACCACTTCGCCGGACCGGAATCGTTGTCTGGTCTATCTATTGGCGCCGCAGACAAGGGGGCGGCTGGGGTTGGAGCTACAGGTGGTGCAGCGTCGCCCGGATGGCGGCTACGGCGACGCCAGTCGCTTCTATCCTGCGGCGGCCGGCTCGGCGGTGCCGCCCGCTTTCCTCAACGCGGCAGACCTGGACATCCTGGGACGGCTGGTGTCGGGCCCGGGACGCCGGTCGGGGGCGAGGCTGCGAGAGGAGGGCCTTTTGCGCGCGATCCTGGCGACCGGCCGATGTCACCTCGAACGCCCGAGCGGCCCGGTGCTGCGGGCGGGAGAACGGATCGAGGTCGGACTGGCCTGGGAGTTGGACGATCGGGGTCGGCAGCATGTGCAATGGCGGGGGCTGCCTTCCGGTGTGCAGGTCCTGGCCCTGGACGCGCTTTGGTATCTGGACCCCGAACGTGGCCGTTGTGGTCGTCTCGCGACACCGCTCCCCGACCCGATCGCCGTCGAGCTCACCGAGGCCCCCGTCCCGCCCGGGGCGGCGGAGGGCCTGCGCGAGCGCCTGATTGCCGCGGGGTGTGGCGCGCCTCTGTTGCCGCGCGCCCTGGCGGTGGCATCCCGTGAGGATCTCTCACCCGTGCCCCGTCTGACCTTCGACACCCTGGAGACGGAAGAGGCGGGATTGGTGGATCTGCTGTGCCTGCGCTTCGTCTATGGCCCCTGCTGTCTGGGGCGGCAGGGCGAGCCCGTGTGGATGGAGGGGGAGCAGGTGGTGCAGGGCCGCCGCAATCGGGCGGCCGAGGCGGCTTGTCAGCAGGAACTGGCGGCCGCGGGCATGGTCCGTGACGAGGACTGGAGCGCCCGGCTCGGCTGCGATTGTCTGCGACCAGTCGACGGGTCTGAGGGCTGGTTGGCCTTTCAGCAGCACTGGATCCGACAATACGAGGCACGGGGCTGGCAGATCCGGTTGGAGCCGGCCTTTCGGCATGGTCTGGTTCGCTTCGATGGGTGGGAACTGGTCCTCGATCACGAGTTGTCCCATCTGGAGGTCCGGGCGAGCACCGACCAGGGCGAGCTGGCTCTGCTGCCGGCGTTGGTGGCCTATCTGCGCCAGCACGGCCTGGCCTCGACATCCGACGAAGGGCAGACCGCCTGGCTGCCGTTGGAGGACGGCCGCCATCTGGCATTGCCCATGGAGCGACTGCGCACCATCAGCCACTATCTGTTCGAGCTCTATCGCAGCCGTCCGCTCGACTCTGACGGTCGCCTGCCGCTGGCGCGCGCGCAACTATTGCGCCTTGGCGAACTCGCGGAGGATGAATTCACCGGGGAGGGTGCCTCGCGGCTGTCCCAGTGGCGTGCCTGTCTGGCCGAGGCCGCACGCCCCGTGCCTCTGTTGCCGCCGGCTTCGTTCCGCGCGAGCCTGCGGGACTATCAGCGCGAAGGCCTGGGCTGGCTGCAGTTCCTGGCGGCGCATGGCCTGGGCGGGGTGCTGGCCGACGACATGGGGCTGGGGAAGACGGTGCAGTGCCTCGCCCATCTGGCGCAGGAGCAGGCCGAGGGGCGGCTCGACCGGCCGGCCCTGGTGATCGCCCCCACCAGCCTGATGAGCAATTGGCGTGACGAGGCCCGACGCCACGCGCCCTCGTTGTCGGTGCTGGTACTGCATGGTCCCGGACGCAAGGTCTGCTTCGATCGAATCCCCGATTACGACCTGGTGTTGACCACCTACCCGCTGGTGGTGCGGGATCGGGCGGCCCTGGAGCGCCATCGGTATCACGCGGTATTCCTGGACGAGGCGCAATGGATCAAGAATCCGCGCAGCCAGGCGGGACGCGCAGTGCGGGCCCTGGAGGCGCGACAGCGTTTTTGTCTGAGCGGCACGCCGGTCGAGAACCATCTGGGCGAGCTGTGGTCGCTGTTCGATTTTCTCATGCCGGGTCTGCTGGGCGACGAAGCGACCTTCCGCCGGGTTTTCCGCACCCCGATCGAACAGCAAGGGGACCGGCTGGCGGCCGAGCGTCTGAAACGGCGTGTACGGCCCTTCCTGTTGCGGCGGACCAAGGCCGAGGTGGTGCGGGAGTTGCCGCCACGCACCGAGATCGTGCGCGGGGTGCGGCTGGAAGGGGCACAGCGCGATCTTTACGAGTCCATCCGTCTCGCCCTGCACGAGCAGGTGCGCGAGGCGGTGGCGGAGCAGGGGATGGAGGCGAGCCGGCTGTTCATCCTCGATGCCCTGCTCAAGCTGCGCCAGGTCTGCTGCGACCCACGCCTGGTGAAGCTGGAGCGGGCCCGACCGGTCGAGACCTCGGCCAAGCTCGATCTGTTGACGGAGATGCTGCCGGCGTTGTTGGAGGAGGGCCGGCGCATCCTGGTCTTCTCCCAGTTCACCACCATGCTGGAGCTCATCGGGCAGGCGCTCTCGGAGCAGGGTATCGAGTATCTGATGCTTACCGGCCAGACCCGTGACCGGGGCGAGCGGGTCGCTCGCTTCCAAAACGGCGAGGTGCCCTTGTTTCTGATCAGCCTGAAGGCCGGCGGTGTTGGACTGAACCTGACCGCGGCGGACACGGTAATCCACTACGATCCCTGGTGGAACCCGGCGGCCGAACGCCAGGCCACCGATCGCGCCCATCGTATCGGCCAGGAGCAGCCGGTGTTCGTCTACCGACTGATCGCCGAGGGGACCGTGGAAGACCGTATCCAGGCGATCCAGGCGCGCAAGCAGTCCCTGGCCGATCGGTTGTACGATGCGCGGGGACAGGCGATGGCGCCCTGGGACGATATGGACCTGGACGCCCTTTTCGCGCCGCTGGGTAGCTAGGAGGAACTGCATGGCAATCCCTGCCGCTGTCATGGCCGCTGTCGATCAGCTGCTGC
Organism: Gammaproteobacteria bacterium; assembly: GCA_003696905.1. Taxonomy (GTDB): domain Bacteria; phylum Pseudomonadota; class Gammaproteobacteria; order Chromatiales; family Chromatiaceae; genus MONJU. Next base: position 5,170 of record RFHJ01000226.1, read on the forward strand.
TGGAACGAGGGGAATACCGACCGATCGAGTATCTAATGCTCGATGGGCGCCTGATGTACCCGGATTACGAGGAGTGGCGCAGCGGCGGTGCTGAGGCCCTGGATGAGCTGCTGTTCGGCGATCGGGACGAGATCCTCGGTATCTTGAGACAGGCGGCAGAGTATGCCCGGACGCTGGGCCTGGTGGCCGAGACGGTTCGCTATACCGCCTGGGGCGGCGAGGACCCGCTACCTCTCAGCCGGGACGAGCGGCTCGCCGCGGTGCTGGAAGAGGGCTATGTGAAACCACCCGAAAGGCCACAGATGGACCTCTTCATGGACACGGCGGGCAGCAGCCTGGCCAACGGGGTGGCGCTGGCGCTGGGGCGACGTGATCTCCCGGAGGCCGAGCGCTGTCTGGAGGCGCTGCATCAGGCCGATCCGGGCAACCCGCGCCTCGGTGGCCTGGAGCGGCTCGTCTCGGTGGCGCAGCAGGCACAGGCGGTGCCCGACGACCCCGAGGCGGCGTTGCAGCGCCTGGAAGGCGAGTGGTTGCCGCTGGCCGACGAGCTGCTGGGCGCCGACAGCCGGGACTTTCTGATGCCCTTGTGGCGAGTGATCCACCAGGCCCTGCAAGAGGCACCCTTCGATCCGGCACGGCCCCGTTGCCATGCCAGCTATACCGCCATGCGGATGCGCGACTGGGCGGCGGTGGTCGATGCGGTAGAGGCGGTGTCCGATTGGCCTGGGCAGCCGGTGCTGGTGAGACGCCATCTGCGGGCCGCCGAGCAGCTGCGCCAGACCGAGTCGGTGATGGCCGACCTGTTTCGCCTGTGCTGGCATTTCCCGCACGAGGCGGCGGCGGTGTTGGACCAGGGGGTACTGGACCTGCCACGACCCTGGGAGCGGTTCAACGACCTGGAGCCGGAGTTGCCTGTACCGCAGTTTCCCGCCTGGCTGCTGATCGTGCGGCCGCGCATGGCCGCATGGCTGCCCGAGCCTGACGACCGGCAGCCGGAGGAATATCGTCTGCTGCACGCCCTGCAAAGGAGCCTGTCCCGGGATCGGCCGGGCGACGCGAAGACGGTGCAACGGCGCGCCCGCCTGAAGGAACTGGAACCGGACCTGTTCCACCACTATGTCCGGAATCTGTGAGGTGACGCCGTTATTCAGAGAAAACAACGGCTGACCCGGTCTGCCGCTCCCCTCTGCGGCGCCGGTCGCATGCTGGTCCCCACCGGTCCGCGTCTGTAAGATACGCCCTGTCTCCCCTGTTCGGATCTACCCAATGAACCTCGACTTTCTCGACTTCGAACAGCCGATCGCCGAGCTGCAGGCCAAGATCGAGGAGCTGCGCCTGGTCGGCAGCGACAACGAGATCAACATCCAGGAAGAGATCGAAAAGCTCGAGGGCAAGTCGCGCTCGTTGACCGAGTCGATCTTTTCCAAGCTCACCCCCTGGCAGATCTCGCAGTTGGCCAGGCATCCGCTGCGGCCCTATACGCTGGACTACGTCGAGCGCATCGTGGACGACTTCGAGGAATTACACGGCGACCGCGCCTATGCCGATGATCATGCCATCGTCGGCGGGCTGGGGCGGATCGATGGTCGCCGGGTGATGATCATCGGCCATCAGAAGGGCCGCGATACCAGCGAGAAGATCTATCGCAACTTCGGCATGCCCCGGCCCGAGGGTTATCGCAAGGCCCTGCGCCTGATGAAGCTGGCGGAGCGCTTTCGCATCCCGGTGGTGACCTTCATCGACACCCCGGGCGCCTATCCCGGCATCGGCGCCGAAGAGCGCGGCCAGTCCGAGGCGATCGCGCGCAACCTCTGGGAGATGTCGGCGTTGCGTACACCGCTGATCGCCACCGTGATCGGCGAGGGCGGGTCCGGTGGCGCCCTGGCGATCGGTGTCGGCGACAAGCTGATGATGCTGGAATACGCGACCTATTCGGTGATCTCGCCGGAGGGTTGTGCCTCCATCCTGTGGAAGGACGCCGAAAAGGCGCCCCTGGCGGCCGAGGCGATGGCGATCACCTCCAAGGACCTGAAGTCCCACGAACTGATCGACGAGATCATTCCCGAGCCGCTGGGCGGGGCCCACCGCGACCCGGATGCAATGGCCCGCAATCTGCGCAATGCCCTGATCGAGAGCCTGGACAATCTGACCGCCGAGTCTCTCGATCGCCTGCTCGAACGCCGCTACGAGCGCCTGATGTCCTACGGCGTCGCCCAGGGCGAATGACATGCCCCCGTGGCCTTCAGTGAAACCACCCTTTACCAGATCCTGACCCGACTGCCCCGGCCGAGCGGCTGGCGGGTGGCCTTTAGCGGCGGCCTGGACTCGACCGTACTGCTCACTGCCCTGGCCAGACTGCGCGACCGGGTGGGCCTGCCGCTGTGCGCGGTACATGTCCACCATGGCCTGCTGCCCCATGCCGAGGCCTGGACGGAGCACTGCCGGCGCGTCTGCGACCGGCTCGAGGTGCCGTTGGAGATGGTGCGGCTCGCACTGGAGCCCGTCCCCGGTGAAAGCCTCGAGGCCCAGGCCCGTGAGGCGCGCTACCAGGCATTGGGTGAGCGGCTGCAGCCGAACGAGATGCTGTTGCTCGCCCAGCACCAGGACGACCAGGCGGAGACCCTGTTGCTGCAGCTGCTGCGTGGTGCCGGCATCGAGGGGCTGGCCGGCATGGCACGCTGTCGGCCCTGGCAGGGTGGCTGGCAGGCCCGGCCGCTGCTGGATTTTTCGCGCAGCGACCTGGAACGGTGGGCGCGGGCCGAGGGGCTGGAGTGGATCGAGGATCCCAGCAACCAGGACCTGCGGTTCGACCGCAACTTCGTTCGCCGGCAACTGATGCCGCTGCTGCGCGAGCGCTGGCCGGCGGCCTCGCAGACCATCGCGCGCAGCGCCGGCCATCTGGCCGCCAGCCTGGCGATCCTGCGCCAATGCATCGAGGAGGACCTGAAACGCTGCCAGGTCGGATCGGCCCTGTCGATCACCGCCTGGGCCGCGCTGGAACCCGAGGCAAGGGCAGAGGCACTGCGCGCCTGGGTACGGTTACGCGGCGCACCGGTTCCCGATCAGCACCGGCTGGAGGAGATCGAACGACAGGCGCTGGAGGCGGCACCGGGTGCGGCGCCACGGGTCGAGTGGGATCGATTCGCGGTACGGCGTTATCGTGACCGGCTCTTTCTACTGCCACGTGAACTGCCGTCGCCGCCGGCGGACTGTCCCTGGCCGGATCATGAAGAGCTCCCCTTGCCGGCGGGACTGGGCAAGTTGCGCCGGGTACCGGCGGCCGATGGCATCCCCGATCGCTGCTGGCGCGAGGGCAGGGTGGTCGTGCGCTGGCAGGTCGAGGGCATTGGCTGTCGGTTGCCGGGCAGGGAAGGGACCCGCGGCCTGCGCAAGCTCTGCCAGGAGAGAGGAATCCCGCCCTGGAGCCGGCCGCTGCTGCCACTGGTGTTCGTGGACGATCGGGTTGTGGCCATTGGGGATCTGTGGACCTGTGAAGTCGGGCCGAGAGAACCGGACGAGCCGGCCAGTGGCATCGTCTGGGAGGAGAGACCGGAATGGCTCGAACACTACCGGTAACGGGCTAAAGAACCGGCCACTCCAACCGCCAACATTGAGTATCATCGCGCAATCATCAACAAGGAGTCGTTTCGATGTTCCCTGCCCTGCAGCCTGTGATCCTTTCCGGCGGCTCCGGCACCCGCCTCTGGCCGCTGTCACGCAGTGCCTTCCCCAAGCAATTCCATGCCCTGGTGGACGATCTGACCCTGTTGCAGGCCACTGCCCGCCGCTGCGACCAGGTGGAGGGCTGCGACATCCTGGCTCCCATGGTGGTATGCAACGAGGCACACCGCTTCATGGTGGCCGACCAGCTGCTCGACTGCGAGATAGAGCCGAACGGCATCCTGCTCGAGCCGGTGGGCCGCAACACCGCCCCCGCGCTCACCCTTGCAGCCCTGCATGCCATTCGCGAGGGCAACGACCCGCTGCTGCTGGTGATGCCGGCCGATCATGTGATTCGTGATCAGGAGCGCTTTCGCGCCGCCCTTGCCGAGGGTGCCCGCCATGCCGCCGAGGGGCGGGTAGTCACCTTCGGCATCGTACCCGACTCGCCCCACACCGGTTACGGCTATATCCGTCAGGGCGAGCCGCTGGGCGACCAGGCGTTTCGCCTCGATGCCTTCGTCGAGAAACCCGATCGGGCCACTGCCGAGGGCTGGCTGGCCGAGGGTGGCTACCTCTGGAACAGCGGCATCTTCATGCTGTCGGCGCAGCGCTGGCTGGATTTGATGCAGCGTTTTCGGCCCGATATCCTCGAGCCGGTGCAACAGGCCTATGCGGCTGGCAAGGAGGATCTGGACTTCTATCGGGCGGACGAGGCGCTGTTTGCGGCCAGCCCGGCCGACTCCATCGACTATGCGGTGATGGAACCCCTCTCGCGCGAGGAGGATGCCTGTGTGGTAGTGCCCCTGGATGCCGGCTGGTCGGATATTGGTGCCTGGGAGGCGCTCTGGGCGGTCTCCGACCATGACGCGGACGGCAACGCCGTCCACGGGGATGTGCTCACCGAGAATGCCCACGACAACCTGCTGTTCGCCCAGAGCCGCATGGTGGCCGCCGTGGGCGTGGACGACCTGGTGGTCGTGGAGACCCCCGACGCGGTGCTGGTGGCCCACAAGGACCATGCCCAGGACGTAAAGAAGATCGCCGAGCGGCTGAAGGCACAGGATCGCGGCGAGCATGAGTTCCACCGTTGCGTCCATCGCCCCTGGGGCACCTTCGAGGGCATCGACGAAGGACACCGTTTCCAGGTTAAGCGGCTGACGGTCAAGCCGGGGGCCACCCTCTCGCTGCAGATGCACCACCACCGCGCCGAGCATTGGATCGTGGTACGCGGTACCGCCAAGGTCACCCGTGGTGACGAGACCTTCCTGCTCACCGAGAACCAGTCGACCTACATCCCCATCGGGACTGCGCATCGCCTCGAGAACCCGGGCCATCTGCCGCTGGAGATCATCGAGGTGCAATCGGGTGCCTACCTGGGTGAGGACGACATCGTGCGCTTCGACGACAAGTACAACCGCGAAGGACGCACGGATTAGGATTGAAATAACGGATCCGGGCACCTTTCCTGGTGCGGTTCGCGAGGCTCACCACACCCTACGATCGGCGCAGGCTGTAGGGTGGGTTGAGCGTAGCGAAACCCACCGCTTCAGGCCGCGTTCGATGGGTTTCGCGAGGCTCAACGCATCCTACGAAGTCGGAGGATGACGTAGGATGCGGTGAGGTATGAACCGCATCGATGACCGCTCGACCCCTGCCGTTATCGCTCTCGCCCCGCCTCCTGCCAGGCGGCTTGAACCGGTGAGAGCAGGTAGTCGGCGATGCTCCGCGAGCCGAGCATTATCTCGGCCTGCAGTTGCATTCCGGGGGCAAGGGCATGACGGGTTCCGCCGGAGGCCAGCTGCTGGCTGTGCAGTCGGGCCAGGGCCCGGTAACGGGCCGGCTCGCGATCGGTGATCGCTGCCGGCGTGCCGTCCTCGGCGGATCGCCTGGCGTCGGCGCTGACCTGTACCAGGGTGGCCGGCAAGATGCCGTATCGCTGGAAAGGGTAGGCGGCCAGCTTGAGCTGGACGGTTTGCCCGGGATGCACGAAGCCGATATCGGCATTGGATATCCAGACCTCAGCCTCCAGGTCGTCCCCTTCCGGCACGAGGGTGGCGAGGATGGTGCCCGGTTGCACCACGGTGCCGTCGGTGTGGGTGGCCAAGTCCTTGATGATACCGTCCTGCGGGGCGCGCAATACCAGGTGCTCCCGTCGATTGCGCAGCTTCTTCAGTTGGCGAGCCAGCTCCAGCAGTCTGGTCTGGTGTTGCGCCTGCTCCTCGTGCAGCCGTTGACGGTGATCTGCCGCGATGCGTTCGATCCGGTGTTGCCAGAGTTCGATACCGGCCTCGGCGGCAGATACCAGCGCCCGCTGGGTGGCCAGCTGCTGTTCCTGCTCGATGCGTTTGCGGCGTTTCTCCGCCGCCTGCAGTTTGCCGGTGTGTCCCTTGGCGGCGAGTTGCGCCAGGGCTTCTTCCTCTTCCCGGTAGGAGGGCAATACCGCGGCGATGGCCTGTTGCTGTTGCAGGGCGACGGCCCGTTCCCGTTTGGCCTTGCGCAGCTCGCTGTGCGCCTCGGCCAGGGCGGTCTCGTGGGCCCGGCGGTTGGCCTCGCACCGCGCCGCGGCGTCGGCGAAGTCGGCAGGAGGGTCCTCCGGCAATGCCTGCATCGGACGATCCTGCAGTTCGGCCTGGAGGCGCCGCAGTGCGAGGCGTTCGCGGGCGACCTTGTGCCGGAGGGTCTCGATGTCGGCCTCGGCCTCCAGCGCCTCCATCTGCATCAGCACTTGCCCTTTGGCCACCTTTTGGCCTTCGCGCACCAGGATCCTGCGGACTATGCCGGCCTCCGCCGGCTGGATGATCTTGATGCGTTCACTGGGCACCAGCTGGCCCGGGGCCACGGCAACGATGTCTAGCCTGCCGATGGCCATCCAGGCAATAACGAACAGCAGCAGGAGCAACAGCGTCCAGAGCAGGTGGCGCCTCAGGGGGCTCGGTGGGGTCTGCTGAAGGCGAATCAGTGCCGGATGGTACGAGTGGGAATCTTCCTGTTTCATGGCATCGACTTCCTGTCGTTGGCGTTGGGTGTCAAAGCGTGTGGGGGCGAAATCCCTCTGTCAGCCCCTGGAAGGGCGGCAGCGAGGACGCCAGCAACCCGATGGCCCCGCCGGGGCGCGCGGCCAATGTCGTTCCGGAGGTGGTGGGCAGCGGGGTGAGAGCCTCCGACCCGGCACCAAGGGGGACCGTGCGATCCTGCTCTTCGGCAGACTGCCACTGGTCGTCCAATGACTTCAGGGCGCGTTGCAGTTGCAGCCAACGGGATGAAAGACTCGGGCCGGTCACCGGCCGGTGCGGGCGAGATGTCTCTGTCGCAACCAAAACCGGCTCTCGCCTGGCGATCGATTCCGTGGGCCAGGCCTGGTCGGACGACCATGGGGCCGGATCCTCCAGGCCATTCTTCGCAAGGGGCGTCGGCGCGGCTCGAGGGTCGGCATGGTCCGGCGCGGCGGAGGGGGGAGGTGTCGGCACCAAGGAAACCCCGGCCTGCAACGAGGCGTCCGCCTCGGACAGGGGTAGCGGGGTCGGGCCCTCATGCCTCTCGGTCGGGCTCATGGCCGCGCCATCGTTCGGTGATAACCCGGCCGGGGCCGATGGGGGAGGGCTTGCGGTGTCGCTCGCGGCAGTACCGCTGTCGATAGGATCAAGACCGCTCTCTCCCGTGGCCCCCGGCGTTACCTCTGCCCGATCGCTGCCGTCCGATGGCAGGGCCTGGCCGTCTTCCGGTGGAGACACGATCTCCAGCTGGAAGCCCAGCCTGCCGATCTTGCCCCGATCGTCGTGCGCCACCAGCTTCAGGTCAAGCCCACCCACTGCATCGAGCGGCGGCGTGCCGCGCAGGGTACGGCTGATGGCGTCGAACGACAGCCAATCGGGCAACGCGGGGTCCGCGGATTGCTCGAGCGAATAGGCGATTGCACTACCCTCGGGATCGCTGAACAGCTCCGGCAGGGTGATCTCCAGCGGGCGACCCGCAGGGGCTGCGGCCAGTTCACCGATCTCGCCTCGGGCCAACGGGGCCTGGTTGGCGGGTCGACCCTGCCACAGGGCCTCCAGGTCTGTCCTGTCCCAGAAATAGCCATCGTCGAACTCGACCCGGGACAGCTGGTTGCGTCCGGCGTCGAACCAGTGCTCGAAGGTGATGCTGTCCTCGCCGTTGCGGTGGGCGAAGACCAGGGCGTCGCCACCAGGGCCCCGCCTGTGTGTGCGCATTACCTGGATGTCTTCCGGCTCGATGCCGCCGCCGAAGCGCAGTCGGTCCTCGCCCTCCGTCGCATAGAGCGGATCCGCGATTGCACCGGTCCTCAGGGCGCCGCCACGACGGCCCAGGGAGAAGGCGGCGCCGCTCCTGTCCATGTGCAGCTGGTCGCGGATGATGTCGCGGCCATCACCCGGCGCAAAGAGAAACAGGTCGTTGCCGGAGGTGGCCCAGATTATGTCGGTGCCTGGTCCTCCGGCGAAGGTGTTGCCTTCATCGGAAAGGGTGCCTACTGAGGTGAGGAAGTCGAATCGATAGTCGGCCTCGATGTCTGCCCCGATGAGAAGATCGGGTCCTTCACTGCCATTCAGGGTATCGCGACCCGCGCCGCCGATCAGGAGGGCGCCGCGATGGTGCACCTGACCACTCGGGTCGAGATAGGCCTCGGCGACACCGGTGAGTTCGTCGTCCCCTGCATAGCCATGCAGAAACCGGTTTCCGCGCAGATCGTTGTCGCCCAGGTGAGGATCCTGGTCGATGTGGATCCCTGACTGTTCCAGCAGCCGGGAGAGTGGCAGGGCCTGGCCGTCACCGAAGATCACCGTATCGATCCCCAGGCCGGCGTTCTGGTCGCTGTGTGGCAGCACCAGAGTGACGCCGTCGCTCGGTCCCCAGCGCAGGGTGACCGTGGCATGCAGCGAGGTCATCCGACCGGGCCATCGATCGGCGGGATCGAGATTGTGGGCAAGGGTGGTGCCCCACTGGTAGCGGATGCTGTCGGGGGTAATACCGGGAGGAAGGATCAGCCGGTCGCTTCCTGAAGAGATGTGGCCGTCCTCGAATATGCGGTCCATGCCGTGGAGGTCCACCCGATAGGTATCGCTCCCATGCCCGCCTTGCAGGTCGTCGTTACCAGGGCCGCCGATCAGTTCGTCTGCGCCATCGCTGCCGATCAGACGATCGTCACCGAGGTTGCCATACAGCAGACTGCCTGGCAGACGGGTGAGCGCCCAGGATCCGGAGTTCGGGAGCGAAAGGGTCGGCGGCTCTCGTGACCAGCGATCATCGCCCGTGCTGGCGTCGAGCAGGTCGTCGCCGGCACCGCCATCCACCAGGTTGAAAGGATAGGAATAGCCGCGCTGGATCCGGAAACGATCATTGCCGTCTCCCAGCGTCAGATCCAGCACCTTGATCCGGGCCTCGAGGACGGATGTGGTATGGGTAAGGCGTTCGATACGATGGCCGGCCGAGCCTGCGCCATTCGGATAGAGCAGGTAGCCGTCCAGCGGTGCCTCCATCTCGCCGGTGAGCGGATTGTATTCGGTGTGATCGGCATGGACCGGTACCGCCCGACCGGAGAAGGCAGCACCGGAGAGCCCGGTGTGCCCCAGGGCATCCAGATCGACGAGGCGGCCGCTGTTGCCATGGGTGGATACCCGCTTCCCGCCAGGGGCATAGTCGGGGATTGGCGTGGTCCTGGTCTCCTGGAACTCATCGACCAGGTGCGTTTCGAGGGTGCGCTCGGTACGGGTGTAGTCCCCTTCGGGCTGGTGTCGCCGGATAGGGTCGAATGCCACCGAATAGCGGAGGTGGTGGGTGGCGCGCTCGCGCACCGAGTAGCCTCGGTCGAATTCGCCATGCCAGCGACCATCCGGGCCCTGTCGATAGCCATGGAGGCGCAGCACGTTGCCATAGGCGCTCTCGATGCGGCGAAAGAAGCTGTCCTTTCTCTCGGAGAGGGTCAGGTGGGTCGCAGTCGGTTGCAGATCGGCGACGATGTCGGCTGCGGTCAGGACCGTTTCCTGGCCTGCCGAATCGCGCAGGGACCAGGTCTGTCCCCGGGTGAAGAATCCAACGAGGCGGACGCTGTCACCTCCGGCCGAGAAGGCGATCTGCAGATCGTCTCCGATACGATGGTATCGGAGTTGCTCCAGTCCGACGCCGGGCAGCAGTTCGAGGGTGCTGATCTCGCCATTGCCCTCATCGATCCTGTCTCCTCCAGTGCCGGGGCCGACCAGATAGCGGTCTTCTCCTTCGCCGCCGGCGAGATAGTCGTCTCCACCACTGCCGGCAAGGATATCGTCGCCGCCCTGGCCGAACAGGCGATCGTCCCCCATGCTGCCGGAAAGCCTATCCGCAGCCTGCCCGCCGCTCAGTTCTCCTGCTGCATCGAGGCGATATGCCAGAGGGGTCGCAAGCCTGGACAGCAACTGGCGACGGGAGAGTTCGCCATTGGCGAAACGATAGCTGCCGGCGCCTCGCTCGATGCCGTCCTTGACGATCAGTGCGTTCCTGTCGTCCACGCGCAGCAACAGTAGCGGATTGCCCTGGGTGTCGATGCCGGTCTCCAGGGTGATGTCATCCGGGGACAATCCCGTCAAAAGGATCTGATCGTCTTCGGCGGCGTCCTCGACGATGTCGCTGCCCGATCGGGCATGGAAGACGAAACGATCGTCGCCCCTGCCGCCGAACAGACGATCGGACACGCCATCGGCGCCGCCATCCAGGAGGTCGTCGCCGTCGCCTCCCTTGAGTACATCCTGACCCGCACCCCCATGGAGCCGGTCGTCCCCCTGGTCGCCATAGAGTTGGTCGCGACCGGGGCCGCCGAACAGCAGGTCGGCGTCATCGCCACCATGGAGCCTGTCGTCTCCCGCTTCGCCTTCGAGCCAATCGGCACCATCCTCTCCTCGAAGATTGTCCTTGCCTTCGCCGCCGTAGAGCCGGTCGTCTCCTCCATTGCCATGGAGCTGGTCGTCACCCGCCTCGCCCAGAAGTACGTCGGCCTCCCCCTGACCGGCAAGGTCGTTGTCGCCGACCAGGAGGTCGTCTCCGTCGCCTCCATGGATCAGATCGCTTCCCGAGCCGCCGTAGAGCCGGTCGTTTCCCTGGCCGCCATCGAGCAGATCGCGGTCCTGCTGTCCTGCGATCAGATCCTCTCCGGCACCGCCCAGCAGGTTGTCGTTCCCCTGGCGCCCCAGCAGTAGATCATTGCCGTCGTCTCCGCTCAGGATGTCATTGCCCGCATTGCCGCCCAGCCAGTCATCCCCTGCGCCCCCAGAGAAGCGATTGGGGGTGTCGTCACTGCTCGGCAGGGGGACGGGGAACAGGGTGTAGCGACGACCGTCCTCGTATTGCACCATCCCCTGAGTTTTGCCGAGGGGCGTATAGGCAAAGGATTGTCGCTCGTTCGACCCGCTGAAGGGCTGTTGTGGCATGGTCAGACCGTAGCTGAAACCGATCTCTTCGTCCTTGTCGCGACGCGGGGAAGGGACCGCCTCGATACCGAACCGGCCGCCGATGTCGTGCCAGATCTGGATGTCTCTGGTTTCACTTCCACTGGAGTCGAAGCGAAGATATCGGGCATCGTCGATGACGTCGTTGCCTGGACCGCCGTCGGCGATGTCCGCGCCTTCACCGGGGAAAAGGGCATCGTTGCCTTCGCCACCGCCGAGATGGTCGTCACCACCGTCTGCGAGCATCCAGTCATTGCCCTTGCCGCCTTCGAGCTGGTCGTCTGCCAGTCCGGTAAGGATCAGATCGTTCCCGGAACCGCCCGTGGCGCGATAGGGATCGTAATGGTGATCTCCCCGATCTCTCCAATAGAGGACCTTGTCGGCGTGTGCATCCGTCAGTTCGGTATGGCCGGATGTGGTCGGTGGGGTCGCCGGGGTGAGGCGAATGCCGAGGGCTTCGCTGCGAAATGCCTCGACCCGGATCCGGCCATCGATGTAGAGCCGGTCACCATCGAGGGCAAAGGCGTGACGGCCGTCCGTGCTCTGCCAAAGGTGGTCGCCTATCTGCGGGCCGCCGGTGAGCAGGTCGCCGTCGACGACGATCCTTCCCCTGCCATCGCTGTCGAAGATCCGGTCGAAGCCGCTACCGCTGTTGCTGGTGTACTGGTCCTGCCCGATGCCTCCTTCGAGGTAGTCGTCACCCCCTCGGCCATCGACGAAGTCGTCGCCCGCCATCCCGTAGAGATGGTCCGAGCCCTTGCCGCCGGTGAGGCTGTCCGAATCGCGGGTTCCGAAGACGTATTGCCGCGCCTCGGGTGACCGGCCAGTGCCGAATTGGGCCACATCGGCGGTGGCGAAATGAACGCCTTGCGCCAGATCGTCGTATTCCTCGTTCCGGTAGGGACCGTCAGTCACCAGCGTTGAGTCGATCAGATTACGCTGGATCGATTGGGCGAGCATGCGCGCTCGGTCCTCGAGGTAGGCATCGCTCAGACCGGTGCGGTTGGCGGGGTCATAAAGATCCAGTCGGTGATTGGCATTGTGTGGAGCGTAGAGCGCCGCAGTGGCCGCAGCGTCCTTGCCGGTGATGGCGAAGGGGATACCTTGCTGAAGGGCATAACGATAGGGCAGCCCTGGTGCGCCGTGCTGCCTTGCCAGGTCTGCCAGATCCGGGGCAGTGATATCCACTAGTGAGCGCAGACGCGCGCCGGGGTGACCGGCTATGAAGGACTGTAGCTCGAGCAGGCGAGCATGGAGGGCCGAGCGAACCGGGAACTCGGTAGAGCCGAAGGGATAGCTCCCCTGGCCCACCGCCAATGGCGCAATATCTTTGGACAGCAGCAGGCGAGAGAGTGCGTCGACCAGTTTCTCCGCGCTGTTCGCCTCCTGGTTGGAAGCGGCCGCGAGCAGCGTGTTGCTGGCAGTGAGGTTCAGTTCGCCTCCGGCAGTCCATTCGAGCAGGGCGTGCACACCCAGGCTGTCGAGCAGCTCATTCATAGAATGAGTACTGACTTCAACGAGTACCTCTTGCGGTTCAGTCGGCAGGATGCCCAGATCGGCAATCACATCGGCATCACCGCGCAGGAGTTCTGGTCCGCTGCTCTCGGCTTGCAGGGTATGAATCGTCAGACCTTCGAAACTATCGGTGACATGGGGGGTGACCTCGTTGCCTCTGAGGGCGGCGAAGAAGACCTCGCTCAGGCCAAGTCCCGTGGCTGCATCAAATCCTGGAGCGTTGAATGTAACCGCTTGGTCCAGGAGGGTGGGGAACAGGCGTATGGCGATGTTTGCCAGATGGCCTCCAAGGCTATGTCCGGTGACGGTGATATGATCTGTCGGTCTGAGCAGGCCCAGGCCAGCGTTTGGCAGGGTATTCCGATCCAGTCCGCCGATCAGGGCCAGCAGGCCGGGAGCGGCGAGCGACCGCGGTAGGGCGGACAATGTCAGAAGGTCCAGATCGCGCGGCAGTGTCAGGACCCTCACATCGCTATCCTTGGGGGCAGCCAGGCGGTTGATCCAGTTGATCATGGCCACGGCCTGCTCGACGGCAATTCCCAGTTTGACGATGTCACGATAATCCGCGGCCAGGAGGTCGTCGATTCCGGTGAGCAGGCCCGTTTCGGTACCGCGCAATGCCAGCACTTTCTCATGGGTGTTGGGGTTCTCGAACAGCGAGCCGGCAAAACCCGAGTCGGTCTCTGCATTGGTATGGAAGGCGGTGATTTGCCAACCGAGGCCGCCATCGCCAGGCTCCATGAAAATTAGATCGCCAAGGTTGTCGATTCCGGGATGATCGGGGTCGCCTGGGATGCTCTTGGCGGCGTTAGCATCCTCGATTGCATGATCGGATTTGCCGGTCGGACCAACTGCGGCCGGTCTCCAATCTACGTAGGCCAAGTCGGAGAACCAAGAGTATCTGTAATAGTCGCCGATCTTCACTACTCACTTTCCTTGCGTGCGATGGGCTTGATCGTTCCTTTGATCAGATCATCGGAACTGTATACCCACTTCTTCCTAGCTGGCCAATACTGGCCTTTGCCGTTAGGCGCGTCCCAGCCACAAATCCAGGGCGTGAACTCCCCCGGCAAATGGCCGAGTACGAACCGATCCACCCAGCCTGGGTAGATGGTGAACCACACCAGGGTGCCCAGTTCCTCGCCGGTCTGGCGGTCGATGACATGGCTAGATGAGCGCGAGAGCCGGAGTGTGAGGGGACGGTGATTTTCCTTGCCCTTCCACTGGTAGCGTGCGGTGGGTTCCGGCACGTAACGGTGCTGGACCTTTTCACCCTCCATGGTCCAGTGGCTCACGCCATTTTGGGTCAGACCACTTTCCACGTACTTGAATCCGTACTTGGACCAGTATTCGATACTACTGGAGCCATAGAACCCCTCCGCCTCCACCGTCCTGAAGACATGCAGTCCCCCTTGTTCCCGGCACAGCCGATTGGCGGTGCGCCCGATCTGGATGACGTCAGTGAGCACGACAGCGCACGCCAGTACCAGGGCGAGAGGCAAGCGGATACGCCGGTCGAGCAGCCATCGAGCCCTTGGGATGTGGCTTTCGAGGACCCGGAACAGCAGCATAAACAGCCACAGGAAGAACAGGATGCCGATGACGAGCGGATACCAGTTGGTATACCAGGGCCAGCCAATCAGGTCAGTGAGCCAATGCATGGGTGCGGGTCTCAGCGGTTGACTGGGTTGACGTCGCCGAGGTCCAGCACCCGATCCACCGCCAAGCCTGCTGGTACCTGATGGGTGATGAAGAGGATGGTTACCTTGCCCTTGATGCGATTGATGGTCTGAGCC
>RFHJ01000227.1 GCA_003696905.1 Gammaproteobacteria bacterium
GCCGACTGGCGCCGCCACTGGCCGACCCTTTTGCCGATGCCCCACCCCAGCCCGCGCAACAACCGCTGGCTGCGCCAGCGGCCCTGGTTCGAGGAGGAGGTCGTGCCGGCACTACAGGCAAGGATCAAAGCGCTGCTCTGAGTCCGCCCGCCCCGCGAAATCGCACTCGAGAACTCGGATGCCTCTCGGTCCCGGAGGACAGCCCCTGCATCAGGACTACAGCGATTTGTCGGAATGAATTCCGACCCACGCCCAGTGCGGCAGGTCGGGTTCAACCCGACTGGGTGACGCAGCCGTCGGTTGTTCATACCGGCAGTCTTCTTTGAATGGCACGCCATTGTGACCTCTGTGGTGAGTTTTTCCACCCTTATGAAACCCTGATAAAAGCCATCCCTGACTTTATCAGGGTACGCTGCGCCGCAAACGCGGTTTGCGGCTGGCTTCAAAATCAATCGCTTATGGCGATCGATTTTGGCGGCTCTTCCCTGAGCCGCGGAAGGCCCGAATTTTTCAGACCTTCCCTAAAGTAAGCGCGTGTTCAGCCGATGCAACGGGCTGAAGACCCGCCCCACCCAACGCATGGAGCAAGACCCGCCATGAAAAGACTGTCCATTGCCGTCTGTCTGCTGCTCATGATGAGCGTCCAGGCGGTATTCGCGGCCGAGTATTCGGTCGGCGTGGTACCCCAGTTCGAAGCGCGCCGCCTGCACCAGATCTGGCGTCCGATCCTCGATTACCTGCAACAGAAGACCGGCCACACCTTCAAACTCGAAGGGTCGCCCACGATCCCGGAATTCGAAACCGAGTTCGAGGCCGGAAGGTTCGACTTCGTCTATATGAACCCCTACCACCTGATCGTCGCCAACCGGGAGCAAGGCTACCGCCCGATCCTGCGCGATGTAGGCCGGGAGCTGTTCGGGCTCCTGGTGGTGCGGATCGACAGCCAGATCCAGAAGATGCAGGACCTCGAGGGCAAGGTCATCGCCTTCCCGGCCCCCAATGCCTTGGGCGCCTCCCTGCAGATGCGCCAGGAACTGCACGACCTGTTCGGACTCCAAATCGTGCCCCGCTACGTCAAGACCCATGACTCGGTGTACCTCAACGTCCTGCTCGGCCAGGCCGATGCCGGCGGCGGCGTGCAGAAGACCCTGAACCGGCAGCAGCCGCAGATCCGCAAGGCGCTCAAGATCATCCACAAGACCCGACCGGTGGCGCCGCACCCGATCGCGGTGCACCCGCGGGTGCCCGCGGAGGCGGCCGAGAAGGTGACCCGGGCCCTGCTGGCGTTGGGTGAAACGCCGGAGGGGGCCGCCCTGCTGGCGAAGATTCCGATCAAGAAGATCGGACGGGCCGGCCTGCAGGACTACGAAATCCTCAAGACCATGAAGCTGGAACGCTTCTACGTGAAGAGCCGCTGACCCGACCACGGGGACGCCATGAGCCTGCGCCAGAAACTGCTGCTGCCTCCACTGCTGACCCTGGTCGCGTTCACCGCCACCATGTATCTGGTGTGGCTGCCCGCCCGGCAGGAACAGGCCCGGTCCGACTTCCTGAAGGGCCAGCAGGCCATTCTCTCGGCGATGCAGACCGACATCCGGCGTAACCTGCTGGCGCGCGATCTGGCGGCCCTGATCGCCTCCCTCGACGAACAGATGCAACTCCACCACGCCGCCTGGCGCTCGCTGCAACTGTGGGACGCGCAAGACCGCCGAATCTACCCGCTGCTTCCGCCCGACAGGGAGGCAACCACAACAACCTCGCATTTCCTCACCACCCTGGAGCGCACCATCGATTTCAGCGGCGAACGGCTGGGGCGGTTGCGCCTGGTCACCGATTGGAGCACCGTCCACCAGACCACCCGGCGCGGCGCGTACGAGGTGGTGGCCTACCTGAGCGCCATCATCGCCCTGCTCGGCCTGCTCGGCTTCCTGTTCCTCGAATACCACTTCCGGCGTCCGCTGCTGGCCCTGGCACGCAGCGCCGAGGGGATTGCGGAAGGCCGCTACGAGGTGGAGATACCGCCTGCGGGCGGGGACGAACTGGGACAGTTGACCCGGATGTTCCGGCACATGCGCGACCGGCTGCTGGAGCAGCACGAAGAGATCGAGCGCAACGTGGAGGTGCTGGAAGAGCGTGAGTCCTTCCAGCGCGCCCTCCTCGAAGGAATGGGTGAAGGGCTGTTGACCACCGACGAGACCGGCCGGATCCTCAGTTCCAACCCGGCGGCCGAATCCATCTTCAGCCATCCGCAGGGCCTGCCCGGACGAAACATCGGCGACCTGATCCCGAAACCGCTGCGGGCCCGGCACCGCCAATACCTGGACGGTGACTACCAGAACCGGGACCAGATCATGGGCAACGCCCGCCAGGTACATGCGCTACGGGCGGACGGCAGCGAGTTCCCGATCGAGATCACCGTCACCCCGCTGCGGGTCGGCACCACCACCCGCTATGCCGCACTCATCCGGGATATTACCGAGCGGGTGCGCGCCGAACAGGCGCTGTCGGAGGCGAAACGCGTGGCCGAGCAGGCCAACGAGGCCAAGAGCCACTTCCTGGCCAACATGAGCCACGAGATTCGCACCCCCATGAACGCGATCATCGGCATGGCCTACCTGGCCCTGCAGAGCGGCCTGGACGAACGCCAGCGCGGCTACGTCACCAAGATCCACCGCTCGGCCGAATCGCTGCTGCACATCATCAACGACATCCTCGACTTCTCCAAGATCGAGGCCAACCGGCTGGAGATCGAGCGCACCGATTTCTCCCTCGAGGAACTGCTCGAGGACCTCAAGAGCGTCGCCGGCATACAGGCCAAGGAAAAGGGCCTGGAACTGCTTTTCGACGTGGCCGGGGACGTCCCCGTGTGGCTCCGCGGCGATCCCCTTCGCCTGGCACAGATCCTCAACAACCTCAGCTCGAATGCCCTGAAATTCACCGACGAAGGCTCGATCGTGATCTCGGTGCAGATGCTCGAGGACGACGGCGATACCATCCGCCTGCGCTTCCAGGTACGCGATACCGGCATCGGCATGGACGAACGGGCCCTCGGCCGGCTGTTCCGCTCCTTCTCCCAGGCGGACGGCTCGACCACCCGCAAGTACGGTGGCACCGGCCTGGGGCTGGCGATCTCGCAGAGCCTGGCACAGATGATGGGCGGCCACATCTCGGTCGACAGCCGCCCCGGCGAGGGCAGCACCTTCACCCTGGATCTGCCGCTGGCGCCACCCGAACAGGAACATCCCGTGGTTTCCCGTACCCTGATCGCGCCGATCAGGGTCCTGATCGTGGACGACAACCCGATGGCCCTGGAGGTGCTCGGGCGTCTGTCGCGCGAGATCGGCATGCAGGTGGACACCTGCGAAAACGGCGAGGCCGCCATCGAACGCATCCTCGGGGGCGAGCGGCACTATGACCTGGTGCTCATGGACTGGGTGATGCCCGGCATGGACGGTCTGAGTTGCCTGCAACGACTCTATCAGACCGCCGCAGACATCCCCCCGGTGGTCGTCCTGGTGACCGCCTATGGCCGTGACGAGGCCTTCGAGGTGGCCCGTGAACGGGGCCTGCAACTGCAGCACATCCTTACCAAGCCGGTGACCCGCAGCGATCTCCTGACGGTCGCGCGTCGCACCGGGGAGGCCGCCCAGGGCGTCCCGGAAATTGCCGCCTGCCTGCCGCCGCCCGAGGTGGGCAGCCGTCTGCGCGGCAGCCATCTGCTGCTGGTCGAGGACAATGCCTACAACCAGGAACTCGCGGCCGAGATCCTGTCGCTGCACGGCATCAGCGTGGAAGTGGCGGAGAATGGCCAGCAGGCGGTCGACATCCTGCTCGAGCATCCCGAGCGTTTCGACGGGGTGCTGATGGACTGCCAGATGCCGGTGATGGACGGCTATGCGGCGACCCGGGTGATTCGCGGCCAACTCGGCCTGGGCGACCTGCCGGTGATGGCGATGACGGCCAACGTCATGCAGGGCGACATTGACAAGGCACTCGCCGCCGGCATGAACGACCACGTGGGCAAGCCCTTCGAGGTAACCGACCTGCTGAACACCCTGGAGAAATGGATCGACCACCAGGCGGCAGACGATCGGTCCCCGGCACAGGAGAAACAGCCCGATGACGCGCCCGAACTGCCCGAACTCGAGCATGTCGATACGAGCGACGGGCTCAGGCGCTTCGGCGGCGACCGGCACGCCTATCTGAGGGCGCTGGCACGCTTCGCCACCTATAACCGCGAACTGCTGCACGAGGCCCGACAGGCCCTGGAGGAAGGCGACCGGGAGGCCGCAAGGCGTGCCCTCCACACCGCCAGGGGCGTGTGCGGTTCGATCGGCGCACTCGCCGTGACAAGGCAGCTGACCCGGCTCGAGGCGCAGGCGGACCGGGCCCCGGACACCCTGCTCGAAGGCATTGCCCGCCTGGAGCCGGAATGGAACGCCCTGCTGGACGAACTCGCCGCCTGCCAACCGCAAACCAGTGGGCCGGGGGAGACACAGAAGACGCTCGACGAGGCAGCGCTGCAGGCACGGCTCGAGCAGTTGCACCAGCTGATGGAGGACAACGACACCGAGGCCCAGGACCGGCTCGCGGAACTGACCGCGCGCGTGAGCGACCCGCAACTGCGTCAGCGCCTCGGCCAGATACAGCAACACCTGGAACGCTACGACTTCGACAGCGGCAGTGAACTGCTGCGCGGGTTACGGACCCGAGCGGGGCACACGGAAGAGGCATGAACGAGACCCCCACCACGCCACGGAACATGGAGCACGACGACACGGATCGCAAGGTGCATGCCGAGCAGGTCCGCCTGCTGTATGCCTCCACCCTGACCGCCCTCCCGGTCATACTCATCCTGGTCGGCATCATCGACTACCTGTTCCGCGGACATGTCGAAACCGCCTGGCTGGTTGGCTGGAGCCTGGCGATGCTCGGCGTCGTGGCGGTGCGCCTGCTGGCCATGTACCGCTACAACCGTGCCCGGGAGGAG
Organism: Gammaproteobacteria bacterium; assembly: GCA_003696905.1. Taxonomy (GTDB): domain Bacteria; phylum Pseudomonadota; class Gammaproteobacteria; order Chromatiales; family Chromatiaceae; genus MONJU. The sequence continues at coordinate 4,991 of RFHJ01000227.1, forward strand.
CAGGACCCGTACGATTGGGGCCGGCTGTACCGCTGGCTTGCCACCCTGACGGGGATCGCCTGGGGCGTCGGCGGCTTCGTCTTCTACCCGACCCTGGACCGGGAGTTGCAGCTGATCCTGCTGCTGATCGTCTCCGCCTATGTGGCCGGTGCCACCTCCACCCAGTTTCCGCTGCCCGCGGCCTTTGCCGGCATGGTCTATGGCGCCATGCTGCCGCTGATGTTCCACCTGCTCGAGGCGGGCGGCCCCACGAACCAGGGCCTGGCGGTGCTGATGGCGATCTTCCTCGCTTTCCTGCACGCCGCGGCGGCGCGCCAGCGCAGGACCCTGGTCTCGGCCCTCCGGCTGGGGTTCGAGAACCAGGCACTGGTCAATGACCTGCAGGCGGAAAAACAGGGGGCGGAACGACTCAACGCCAAGCTCGAGGAAGAGATCGAGGTTCGACGCCAGACCGAGCAGCAGCTGATCCAGGCGCGCATCGCGGCGGAGCAGGCCAACCAGGCGAAATCCGAGTTCCTGGCCAACATGAGCCACGAGATCCGCACACCGATGAACGCCATCATCGGCATGACCCACCTGGCCCTGCAAACCGGGCTGACCCCGAAGCAGCGCAACTACATCGACAAGGCCCACCGCTCCGCCGAATCCCTGCTCGGCCTGATCAACGACATCCTCGATTTCTCCAAGATCGAGGCCGGCAAGCTGGACATCGAGGAGATCGGTTTCCGACTGCAGGCCGTCTTCGACGACATCGCCGATGTGATCGAATTCAAGGCCGAGGAAAAGGGCCTGGATCTACTGTTCGAACTCGATCCCGAGGTGCCTCCCACATTGCTAGGCGACCCCCTGCGCCTGACGCAGGTGCTGCTCAACCTCGCCAACAACGCGATCAAGTTCACCCATACCGGCGAAGTCACCCTGGCGGTCGCGGTGGAGGCGCACGACGACGACCGGGTCGTTCTGCACTTCGAGGTGCGCGACACCGGCATCGGCATCAGTGCCGCACAACAGAAGAAGTTGTTTCGCTCCTTCTCCCAGGCGGATGCCTCGACCACGCGCCGCTATGGTGGAACCGGCCTGGGCCTGGCGATCAGTCGCCACCTGGTGGAGATGATGGACGGCACCCTGTGGGTGGAAAGCTCCCCCGGTCAGGGCAGCACCTTCCACGTCCGCCTGCCCTTTACCGTGCTCGCAGACAGCGAGGCACTGGAAGTCGCTCCGCCCGTGCATGCCGGCCTCGGGGGACTGCGCTGTCTGCTGGTCGACGACAGCTCCAGCTCGCGGGTCATCTTCGCGTCCATGCTCGAATCCCATGGCGTACGGGTAGAAGCAGTCAAGGATCCCTTCTCCGCGCTCAAACGGCTCGGCGGAGGGGAAAAGGCCTACGACGTCATCCTGCTCGACTGGCGGATGCCCGGCCTGGACGGCATCGGCTTTGTTAGCGAGGCCCGGGCCCTGCTGGGCGATGCCATGCCCCCGGTGGTGATGGTCACCGGGTATGGTCTGGACGAACTGCGCGACGCCCTGCAGTCCGCCGACGTCGAGGTCCACGGCTGCCTGGCCAAGCCGGTGACCGAACAGGAGCTGGTACGGGAAGTGGCCGCCGCCACGGGGCGGCTGCAGACAGCGACCCGGCCGGTCGGCAGCGAGGCATCGCCACCGGGCCTGCGCGGCGCACGCATCCTGCTGGTGGAGGACAATGAGTTCAACCAGGAGGTCGCCCTGGAGCTGCTGCGCGAGAAAGGCCTGGAGGTGGACGTTGCGGGCAACGGCCGGGAGGCAATCGAGGCGCTGCAACGCAACACCTACGACGCAGTCCTGATGGACTGCCAGATGCCGGTCATGGACGGCTACGAGGCCACCCGCGCCATTCGCGCCCAGGCACGGTTCCGTGATCTCCCGGTGATCGCCATGACCGCCAACGTCATGCAGGACGACATCACCGAGGCGCTCGCCTGTGGCATGAACGATCACATCGCCAAGCCGATCAACATCCGCGAGATGTTCGCCACCCTCGGCAAGTGGATTCGCCCCGGGCGGGTCCTGCCCAACACGGCGCCCGAAACCACTACATCCTCGGGAGAAAGCGCCCACCAGGGCGTGTTCGACGGGCTGCAGGATATCGATACCCGCCGCGGCCTGCAGCGGGTGGGCGGCAGCGCACCGACCTACCTGCGCCTGCTGCACAAGTTCGCCGACAACCAGGGTCCGGTCATCGCTGAAGTGACCTCCGCCCTTGCAGAAGAGCGGCGCGAGGACGCGGTCCGGCACCTGCATACCCTCAAGGGGACGGCCGGGAGCATCGGTGCCTGCCGCCTGCAAAAGCTGGCGGCCGAGGCCGAACTGGCACTCAAACGGGGACAGCTCTCCGAAAGGGGGGATCTCCTGGCAGACATCGACCAGGAACTCACCCGGGTGGTGGATGCCATCGCCCAACTGCCCGCGCAGCTGAATTTCGATACCTCCGGCAGGGGAGAGCCGCTGGACGAGGCCGAACTGTCGCGCCGCCTACAGAAGCTGGAAGAACAGCTGAACGACTACGACACCGGGGCCGCCGACACCCTCGAGGAAATCCTCGCCGCCACCACGGATGAACCCACCCGGCAGTCTCTGATACAGATCCGGCAGCAGGTGGAACGCTACGATTTCGAACAGGCCGCCGGGATGCTGGCCGCCATGGGGAGGGAAGGGGGATGAACGCATCCGAAGAGCCGCCACGCCAGAAGGTGCTGGTAATCGACGATTCACCGGAGATCATCGACCTCGTGGCAGGTGCCCTGGGCGGCGAATACCAGGTGCTCGCCACCACGCGCGGAGAAAAGGGAGTGCAACTCGCGCACGACGCCCTGCCCGCCCTGATCCTGCTCGATGTCATGATGCCCGGCATGGACGGCTACCAGGTATGCGAGTCGCTCAAGGCGGACGAGGCGACACGCCATATTCCTGTGATCTTCATCACCGGCACCGACGCCGAGGGCGCCGAGGAGAAGGGCTTTGCCCTGGGCGCGGTGGACTATGTCACCAAGCCGCTGGACCCTGCCACCCTAGTGGCACGGGTGCGCACCCAGGTGGAACTGGCGAACACGCGCCAGGCGCTGCGCGAGGCCAACCGGCAGCTGGAGCATGAGCGCACCATGATCGCCCAGACCATCATGGCGATGCGCAAAAGCCCCGCCTTCTGTTCCTCCCAGCTGGTCTATGCCTCGAAGTCCCATGACGCCGCCAGCGGCGACGTCGTGCTGTCCGCGCGCAGCCCCAACGGGGACCACCGGATTCTGCTCGGGGACTTCACCGGGCATGGCCTACCCGCCGCCATCGGGAGCCCTCTGGTCGCGCACCTGTTCTACGACGCCGCCGCGAGAGGCATCCCCTTCGGCGAGACCCTGGAGATGATCAACGACGTGCTCGAGGAACGGCTGCCGACCAACATCTTCATGGCCGCGGTGGCAGCATACCTGCCGAAAGGCGCAGCGGACATACAGGTCTGGAACTTCGGCGCGCCGCCCCTGCTACATCTCGCCGCCGACGGCAGCTGGACGGAGTTCGCTTCCCGCGAGCTGCCGATGGGGGTGGCTGAAAGCGGCGAGCCGGCCCAGCCGCAGACCCTGACTCTTGCCGCAGGGGAGCGGCTCTACCTGATGAGCGACGGGCCGATCGAGGCCGTCTGCCGCGACGGGCAGATGCTCGGTGTGGACGGGCTGAAGGCCATGCTGGAGAAGGCCCCTGACGCGGTCGAGGCGGTGCTCACCGAGATCGCCGACAGGGCCGAACGCCCGGAGGCGCTGGACGACATGACACTGTTGCGGATCGCGCGGGACGAGGAAGAGAACCATGTCTGAAGAAATGGAAAAGCAGAACATCCTGGTGGTGGACGACACCCCGGAGAACATCGACGTGCTCAAGGGGATCCTCAAGGACGATTACGGGATCCGCGCCGCCACCAACGGACAGCTGGCGCTGAAGATCATCGAGCACCACCGCCCTGACCTGGTGCTGCTGGACGTCATGATGCCCGAGATGGACGGTTACGAGGTCTGTCGCCGCCTCAAGTCGAACCCGAAGACCGCAGACATCCCGGTGATCTTCGTCACCGCCAAGACCGAGACTGAAGACGAGCAGACGGGCTTCGACGTCGGCGCCATCGACTACATCACCAAGCCGGTCAACCCCGCGCTGGTGCGGGCACGCGTGCGCAACCACCTGGAACTGGCCGACCAGCACCGCGCCTGCCGCCGGCGGGTACGTGAGCGCACCTGCGAACTAGAGGAGAGCCAGCGCACAGCCATCTACATGCTCGGCGAGGCAGGTCACTACAATGACACCGACACAGGGGTCCATATCTGGCGCATGGCGGCCTATGCCGCTGCCTTGGCGCGTGCCGCCCAATGGCCGGTGGAGCAGGCGGCGCTGCTGGAATTGGCGGCGCCGATGCACGACACCGGCAAGATCGGCATCCCCGACAACATCCTCAAGGCACCGCGCAAGCTCACACCCGAGGAATGGACCATCATGCAGACCCATACCGAGATCGGTCACAGGATCCTGAGCAAGAGCAATACCGAGCTGTTCCAGCTGGCGGCCACGGTGGCCCTGTCGCATCATGAACGCTGGGACGGCTCCGGCTACCCGCACGGGCTCGCCGGGGAGGAGATCCCGGAGGCCGCACGCATCGTCGCCATCGCGGATGTGTTCGACGCCCTCACCATGCGCCGGCCCTACAAGGAGCCCTGGCCGGTGGAAAAGGCCCTGGAGACGTTGCAGCAGGACGCCGGCAGCCACTTCGATCCGCGCCTGGTGGAACGCTTCCTCGGTATCATGGACGAGATCCTGGAAATCAAGGCCGATTGGGACCGCAAGGAACAGGCGCAACGCTGATCACGAGGGAAACGAATTAATGCAGAACCCGAACCACTCCCGCGCGCTGCGTACCTGCCGCAACCGCTACATCCCGCCCAGACCCGCCATCCTCACCGCCCTGCACCGGCTGATGGAGGACGCAGAGCCCGACCTGCACCAGGTATCCGACCTGCTGCAACGTGACGTGAGCCTGTCCGCCGCAGTACTGCGCACCGTGAATTCGGCCTTCTTCGGCATGCGCGGCAGAGTTTCCGACATCCGCCAGGCGGTCGTCCTGCTCGGCGTACAGCGAATCGCCAATCTCGTCTCGGCGTACGAGCTGCGCCGCGCCATGACCGGAAAGGCCGCAATCAGCATGGAGCGTTTCTGGGACTCGGCCCAGCGCGTCGCCGAGGTCTGCGTGTGGGTCGGGCGCAGCCTGGAGCCGCCGGTGCCGCTGGAGGATCTCTACGCGACCGGCCTGTTCCGCGACTGCGGCATCCCCATCATGGCGCTGTGCTTTACCGATTACCTGGCGGTCCTGAAAGAGGCCAACGCCTCGACCGAGGAGCCGCTCACCGCGTTCGAGGACCGGCGCTACGAAACCAACCATTCACAGGCCGGACATGCCCTGGCCGAGGCCTGGGGCCTGCCCGAACTGATCGGCGAGATGGCCCTGCAGCACCACGAGACCGACTACTGGAACGGGCAGCCCGAGCGCTCCCACCGCCAGGTGATGGCGCTCCTGCTGGTGGCGGAACGTATCGTCGACGGCTGCCAGGGGCGTCCCGAGAACGCGGACTGGCTGACCAACGGCCCGCACGCTCTGCAGGAACTGGGGCTGAACGCGCAAGCCTTCGAGGCATTGTCGCTGGAGGTGCGCGAACGCATGGAGCCCATGCCGGCTTGAGTCGCAGTGAAGAAGCTGCGCCTTTCAGTCGCCAAACAGATCATCGATCAGCGGACAAACCGCACTGGTATCCACGCGCTCGCATCGCCGCGTCAGATGCGCCAGGCTCTCGGCCAGCCGTTGCAGGTCAGCGATCCGCTCCCGTACACCCGTCAGGTGGGCCCTGGCCATCACCTCGACCTCGGCGCAGGGGGCGCCGCCATCGGCTAGCTTCAGAAGCTCCCGCACTTCGTCCAGAGTAAAACCCAGTTCCCGAGCCCGCCGGATGAAGCGCAACCGGCGCAATTCCGCCTCCCGGAATTGGCGGTGGCCACCTTCGCTACGCAAGGGCGCCGGCATCAGTCCGATCCGTTCGTAATAGCGGATGGTCTCCACCTTGACACCCGTGGCGCGCGACAGGGCGCCGATACTCAGCCATTGCCCCATGGAATCTCGCCTTGAATCTGTAGCCACTACAGGTTCTAGCCTCTTTGCATGGTTCCATCAAGGAGTTCCGCCATGTGGTTTTCGCGTTTGCTCGACAAGGCCGGCGCACTGGGGTCGGTGCTCGCCGCCCTCAGCTGCGCCTCCCGCTTCCCCGCCCTGGGCGCGCTCGGCACGGCCATTGGCCTGGGCGGCCTGGCGCAATTCGAAGGCATTGCCATCAACACCCTGCTGCCCATTTTCGCCGCCATCGCCCTGGCGGCCAATGTGCTCAGCTTTCTCTCCCACCGGGTCTGGCACCGCCTGCTCGCGGGCATTGCGGGGCCGGCCATGGTGCTGGCCACCCTCTACCTCTTCTGGACCGACGCCTGGAGCACCTGGATGTTCTATGCGGGCCTGGCCCTGATGCTGGTCGTCGCCATCTGGGACCTCGTCTCACCGCCTGGCGGGCGTCGTTGCGAAACCTGCGAGGTGGCCGCCCATGAGTGAATGCTGCAGCAACGACAGGGGTGGCGGCGACGACCAGGCCCGCATGCACATCGCCATCATCGGCAGCGGCTCGGCCGCCTTCGCTGCGGCCACCCGGGCGGTCGAGGAAGGGGCGCGCGTCACCCTGATCGAGGCCGGCGAGGTGATCGGCGGCACCTGCGTCAACATCGGCTGCGTGCCCTCGAAGATCATGATCCGTGCCGCGCACATCGCATGGCAGGCCAACCACCATCCCTTTCCCGGCATCCGTACCCGGCCGCCCGAGATCGACCGCCCCGCCCTGCTGGATCAGCAGCAATCGGCAGTGACCGCCCTGCGCAAGGCGAAGTACGAGGACATCCTCGCGAGCCACCCGGAGATCACCCTGGTGCGCGGGCGAGCCCGCTTCACCGGCGCGCGGGAACTGGCGGTGGCGCTGCGCGGTGGCGGCACCCGGACGGTGACCGCGGACCGTATCCTGATCGCCACCGGCTCCCGTCCCGCCATCCCCGACATACCCGGTCTGGCCGAGACCCCCTACTGGACCTCCACCGAGGCCCTGCAATCGCCCGAGGTGCCCAAGCAACTGGTGGTGTTAGGCGGATCGGTCGTGGCCCTGGAGCTGGCCCAGGCCTGGGCCCGGCTCGGCAGCCGGGTGACGCTGCTCGCCCGCTCCACCCTGCTGTCACGCGAAGACCCGGCGATCGGAGAGGGGCTCGCCGGGATCCTGCGCCGCGAAGGGTTGGATATCCGGTTGCACTGCGTGCCCGATGCGGTCGGTTTCGATGGCGGGCGCTTCTCGGTCCGGATCGGCCACCACCGGATCGAGGCGGACCGCCTGCTGGTCGCGACGGGCCGGCAGCCGAATACCGAGGATCTGAACCTGAATGAGGCGGGTGTCGAAACCGCCGGCAACGGCGCCATCCGGGTCAACGACCGTCTGCAGACCAGCGCCCCAGGCATCTATGCGGCAGGCGATTGCGCCGATCTGCCGCAATACGTCTACGTGGCCGCCGCCGCGGGCACCCGCGCCGCCATCAACATGACAGGCGGCGAGGCCCATCTGGATATTAGGGCCATGCCCGCGGTGGTCTTCACCGAACCGGCGGTGGCCACGGCCGGACTGAGTGAGGGTGCCGCGCGCCTGCGCGGCATCGAGGTGGCGTCGCGCCTGTTGCCATTGGGCCAAGTGCCCCGCGCCCAGGCCAACTTCGAGCCGGAGGGCTTCATCAAGCTGGTGGCACGCAGGGACGACCGGGTGCTGATCGGCGCACAGATCCTGGCGCCGGAGGCAGGCGAGATGATCCAGACCGCCGTGCTGGCCATTCGCCAGGGACTGACGGTCGACGCGCTGGGCGATCAGCTGTTCCCCTATCTCACCATGGTGGAAGGCATTCGCCTGTGCGCCCAGACCTTCAGCAAGGACGTCTCGCAGCTCTCGTGCTGCGCCGGCTAGCGAAAAACCCACCGCGAAGGGCGCAAAGGATCGCAAAGTGGGATAAGACGGCTTCCGCTTTGTCATACCGGGAATCCGGTGGCGGGCGTGAACCGGTCATTCATCCGAAAACCGCACACAAAAAAGCGGGCGCTTGCGCGCCCGCCCCAAGGCTTGGGAGTATCGGTTTTTTCAGATACCGCTGCCCTTGACACCGGTGAACTCCGGATAGGCCTCCATGCCGCACTCTCCGAGGTCAACGCCCTCGTACTCTTCTTCTTCGCTCACCCGGATGCCCATGATCATCTTGATCACCAGCCAGGCGATGAAGCTGGTCACGAAGACCCAGACGAAGAGGGTGGCGGCACCGACCAGCTGACCGACGAAGGTGGTGTCACTATTGGTCAGGGAGACCGCCAGCAGACCCCAAAGGCCGACCACGCCGTGTACCGAGATGGCACCCACCGGATCGTCGATCTTCAGCTTGTCCAGGGTCGGGATGGCCAGCACCACCAGAATACCGCCCACCACACCGATCAGGGTGGCCGCCAACGGACTGGGGGTGGAAGGCTCGGCGGTGATGGCCACCAGGCCGGCCAGGGCACCGTTCAGGGCCATGGTCAGGTCGGCCTTGCCGAACATCATGCGGGCCAGCAGCAGCGCGGCGACCAGACCACCTGCTGCCGCGGCGTTGGTGTTCAGGAACACCATGGCCACCGAGTGCGAGTTGGCGATATCCGACAGCTTCAGCACCGAGCCGCCGTTGAAGCCAAACCAGCCCAGCCAAAGGATGAAGGTACCCAGTGTGGCCAACGGGAGGTTACAGCCAGGGATCGGGTGGATGCTGCCGTCCTTGCCATACTTGCCCTTGCGGGGACCGAGCAGGAGCACGGCCGCCAGGGCGGCAGAGGCGCCCGCCATGTGCACGATGCCGGAGCCGGCGAAGTCGGAGAAGCCGAAGTCGTCCCCCAGGCTGAAGAGCCCGAACACCGAGCCACCACCCCAGGTCCAGTTGCCCTCCATGGGATAGATGAACCCCGTCATGATGATGGCGAACACCAGGAACGACCACAGTTTCATGCGCTCGGCCACGGCGCCCGAGACGATGGACATGGCGGTCGCCACGAACACCACCTGGAAGAAGAAGTCGGCAGCGGCCGAATAGACCGAATCACCGCCGAAGCCGTTCTCCGCCTTCGACTTGAGGGCGGTGCTCACCAAGTCATCACCGCCGGCGATGGTGCTCAGGAAATAATCGCCGCCATACATGATGGCGTAGCCGGAGACCATGTACATGGTGCAGGCCACGGCATACAGGGCGATGTTCTTGGTCAGGATCTCGGTGGTGTTCTTGGCGCGCACCAGGCCGGATTCGAGCATGGCGAACCCGGCCGCCATCCACATCACCAGCGCCCCCATGACCAGGAAATAGAAGGTGTCCAGCGCATACTGGAGTTCGAAGATTTGATTTTCCATGATATTGATCCTCCGGTCTTTACAGTGCGTCGGGACCGGACTCGCCGGTACGGATGCGAATGACCTGCTCGAGCGGATAGACGAAGATCTTGCCGTCGCCGATCTTGCCGGTCTGCGCCGCGCCCATGATGGCCTCGATGACCGACTCGACCTTATCTTCGCTGACCGCGACCTCGACCTTGATCTTGGGCAGGAAATCGACCACGTATTCGGCCCCACGGTACAACTCGGTGTGCCCCTTCTGACGGCCGAAGCCCTTGACCTCGACCACGGTGATGCCGGCGACGCCGATCTCGGACAAGGCCTCCCGCACGTCGTCCAGCTTGAAGGGTTTGATAATGGCTGCTACCAGTTTCATTGTTTGGTTCTCCCAGGTTTTGACGACACCAGCGGCCAGGCCACCGCCGGTGTTACCTCAGCAGATTCAGGAGTTGACGATCAGAAGCTCTTGGACCAGCTCACGAAAGGCATCAGGTCGTTGTCGTATCCGGCGCCAACGTCCTGGTCGAAGACATTGGAAAGGGAAAGGGTGAAGTCACCGAAGTCACCCGCGCTCTTGGTGACATCCAATTGGGCATGGCTGTAATCCACACTGCTCACCTTGTCGAAGGTGTAGTGACCCACGGTACCACCGACACTCCAGCCCTCACCCAGGTCGAAAGAGGCGGAAGCGTAATAGTAAAGGTCTCCCCCGTCATACTGGCCGCCACTCTCACCATTCACGGTGTAGTTGAGCCCGACAGTTGCCGGACCATACGACACACTACCGTAGAGTTCGGTGAAATCGGAGTTGCCTATGCTGGGGTAGACGTAGCGAATGACCCCCAGGTCATAACCGATCCCGGACGCCTCTCCCGAATAACCACCATAAAGGTCGAGCTCCTCACCAGAACCCGCGGCACCCCAATCGATATTCGAAATCCAGGTTCCAAGGTAGAGCCCGCTGTCGTGGCTGAAATCCACGCCGCCGGAAATCGCCGCTTGATCCGATGTCTGCGTTTGGCCCCGCCATACATAGTTGCTGGTGGCACCAATGTTGGCGCTCAACTCCGCCTGGGCCATTCCGGAGATACCGAGGCCGGCCAATCCCATTGCCAAGGCGATCTTGGTCATTTTCATCTGCTTACTCCCGCGTTGGTTTCGCTCGTTAGGGATTCAGAAACTATCGAAACACCGTTCGATGACCGACTACTCTGCAGGGTGCGTGCCAATAGCAATTTTCTTTTTATTAACAATACATTATGGACACCTTCCCGGCTTGCAGAGACCCTCCTGCCGAATCAGGTGCGGAAAATTGGTGCACGAATGAGGGCGCCTCGCACCATTGCGGTGCGAAGGTGACGACATTCTTTTGGAGAACGGTGGCAGGCTAACGCACCGAGCGATAGACCTCACGACGACTGCGTTTGCTCAAGACCAGCTGCCACAGCTGGCCGCAGCGGGAGCGGAAGAAACCCGCGGAGGCGAGCAGGTAGTAGCGCCACATGCGGTAGAACCGTTGATCGTAACGCCCCTCCAGCCTTGGCCAGGCATGATCGAAACGCTCCCACCAGGCCATCAGGGTACGGTCGTAGTCCTGGCCGAAGTTGTGCCAGTCCTCGATCAGAAAGCGCCCATTCAGGGCCACGGCCAGCTCCTCGGCCGAGGGGGTCTTGCCATTGGGAAAGATGTAGCGGTCGATCCAGGGATCGGCGTGCCGGGTGGTCTTGTGGCTGCCGATGGTGTGCAACAGAAAGAGCCCGTCGTCCGCGAGCAGGCGTGACGCAGTATTGAAGTAGACCGGATAGTTCTTGGGGCCCACATGTTCGAACATGCCCACCGAGACGATCTTGTCGAAACGGCCGTCGAGGTCGCGGTAGTCCATCAACTCGATCCGCACCGGCAGACCGGCGCAACGCTCCCGCGCCAGACGCTGCTGTTCCCGCGAAACGGTGATGCCCAACACCTCGACCCTGTAGTTCTCCGCCGCGTGACGTGCCAGGCCGCCCCAGCCACAGCCGATATCCAGCAGGCGTTCGCCCGGTTCGAGCTCGAGCTTGCGGCAGATCAGGTCGAGCTTGGCCAGTTGCGCACTTTCGAGGTCGTCCGTGTCTTTCCAATAGGCGCACGAATAACTCATGGTGGGGTCAAGCATGGCCTCGAAGACATCGTTGCCGATATCGTAGTGGCGCTCACCGACCTGGAAGGCCCGCTCACGACTCTGCAGATTGAAAAGACGATGCCGCAGCACCTCGCCGAACAGCCGCAGGCGAACCCAACCCCCCAGTTTCCGGTCGACATCGGCGCTGAGCAGGCGGTCGATCAGCTGGTCGAGCGCATGACAGTCCCAGAGGCCGTCCATGTAGGCCTCACCGAAACCCAAGGAGCCATGAGTGAGGATACGGGTGTAGACATCCGGATGATGCACCTGGATGTCCCACGGATTGTCACCGTTGAAGCACACCCCGGCCTGAGCGACCAGCTCGCGCAACACCTCCGGCGGATCCAGATCATCACTGTGCCGCAGGTTCGGCGGCAGATAGTTCGGATTGAGCATCTTCATGGGGGTCACTCCAGATAGAAGCCGGCTTCCGCATCGTAATCTCCCTTATATATAGGGGTAATCTGGCGAAACCGGAAATCGCTTGTGTGTATTATCTGCATAGGGATGGGCTATCACCTGGCTGGCGTGGACAAGGCAACACCTCCTGGCCTACCCTTATCACCCGATTTCGCAGAGGCCCGACCATGCTTGACCCGAAGATACTCGACGATCTGTCACGCCGCGTCAGCGAAGGCATGCCCAAGGGACTGGCGGCATTGCAGGAGGACTTCCAGCGCAACCTGCGTGCCACCCTGGAGGCGGCATTGCGCCAGCTGGACCTGGTGACCCGTGACGAATTCGATATCCAGCAGGCAGTCCTCGCACGCACGCGCGAAAAACTCGAGGCGCTGGAGCAACGCGTGACCGCCCTGGAGAAACAGCAGCACGCCCCTTCCCGTTCCGCCGAGCCGAGCCAACACGATCCCTGATACCCGGCGCAAAGCGCCAAGATCCGCCACGACAGACACAAGGAAGCGTCATGTCACTTGCTACGACCTTATGCCGTGCCAGCCTGGGCATCGAAGCCCCACTGGTCACCGTCGAGACCCACCTGGCCAACGGCCTGCCCGCCTTCAACATCGTTGGCCTGCCGGAAAAGGCCGTGCAGGAGGCACGAGACCGGGTGCGCAGCGCCCTGATCAACAGCGGCTTCGAATTTCCCAGCCGCCGGATCACTGTCAACCTGGCCCCCGCGGATATCCCCAAACAGGGATCCCGCTTCGATCTGGCGATCGCAATTGGCATTCTGGTGGCCAGCCGTCAGTTGCCGCATGACGGACTCGTCGGACTGGAACTGTTTGGCGAACTGACGCTGGGCGGAGGCGTCCGACCGGTAACAGGCATCCTACCGGCGGCGGCTGCCTGCGCCCGGGAAGGCCATCGACTGCTCTTGCCAGAACCCAATGCTGCCGAGGCGGGACTGGTTTCCTCCCTCGAAATCCTGCCAACCGACTCTCTTCTCCAGGTCGCCGCGCACCTGACCGGGCGCGAGACCATCCCGCCGTTCGAACGAAAGGAAGCGACCCTCACCCGCGAGCCCGGCCCCGACCTGGCCGACGTGCGGGGCCAGCCACAGGCGCGCCGTGCGCTGGAAATCGCCGCGGCCGGACGTCACAACCTGCTGATGATGGGTCCTCCTGGTACCGGCAAATCGATGTTGGCAGCTCGGCTGCCCGGCATCCTCCCGCCGATGACAGAGCAAGAGGCCCTCGAAACCGCTGCCATCCATTCGGTAGCAGGTGTGCCGGTCGAGCCTTCCCGCTGGCGACAACGTCCCTTTCGCTCGCCCCACCACACCAGTTCCGGCGTTGCGCTGGTTGGCGGTTCAGGCGTGCCGCGGCCCGGCGAGATCTCCCTGGCCCACAATGGTGTCCTGTATCTCGACGAACTACCGGAATTCGACGCAAGGGTACTGGAAGTACTGCGTGAACCCATGGAAACCGGCAAAATCGTAATCGCGCGCGCGGCCCGCAGTGCCGAGTTCCCCGCGCGATTTCAGCTGGTGGCGGCGATGAACCCCTGCCGCTGCGGGTATCTCAACGACGAAGAAAAGCGCTGCGTGCAATGCACCCCTCAGACGGCCGAACGCTACCAGGGACGGATCTCTGGCCCTCTGCGCGACCGCATCGATATCCAGATCGAGGTACCGGCGGTGCCGGTAGAGCAGCTACTGAACACCGACGAACCACGCGAATCCAGCACCGCGGTCCGTGAACGGGTCACCGCCGCCTGGCGCCACCAAATGGCACGCCAGGGTTGCAGTAACGCCGAACTGGCGCACGCCGCCCTCGAGCGACACTGCCCATTGGCCCCGCCGGTGCGAAGCCTACTGAGTGAGGCCATCGACCGTCTCGGCCTCTCGGCACGTGCCTACCATCGTATTCTACGGGTGGCCCGAACCATTGCGGACCTGGCGCAGAGTGATGTTATCGAAGCGACCCACATGAGCGAGGCGATCGGGTATCGGCGGCTGGATCGTGGTGGCTGATCCGCAGAACACCTCCCTTCCATGACCGTGCTAGGATTGAAATGTTGCACGGCACGACTGACCCGACGCGTCAGACTGGGAGATTCCCATGTCCATCCTCATCGAAAACCCGAAGGTCTCGCCCGAGGACTACCTCGCGGGTGAGGAGCTGAGCGAATACAAGCACGAGTACGAAGACGGCCAGATCATTGCCATGGTCGGCGCCAGCCGCAACCACAACACCATTCAGATCAATCTGACCGGCGCGCTGTTCAACCATCTACGCCCTCCCTGCCGCGTCTACTCCTCGGACATGAAGGTGCGCTACCGGAACACCTTCTACTACCCGGACCTGAGCGTGGGCTGCGAAGAAGAGCAACATGACCAGTACATGGAGCACCCGCTGCTGGTGGTGGAGGTCTTTTCCCCTTCCAGCGAAAAGCGCGACCGCAGCATCAAGCTTCTCACCTACCAGAAGATTGCCGGCCTGCAGGAGATCCTGCTGCTCTCGCAGGACAAGATGCTGGCGGAATGCTATCGCCGCCAGGGCGACGGCTGGACGCTGGAACGATACGAGGGCCCCGAAACGGTGGAGCTGCAGTCGGTGGGAGTGACCATCGGGATGGAGCGGATCTATGACGGTGTCGAATTCAAGGACTGATCGGCCCTTGCTGGCATGAGTACTCAAACTCGCGCCTCACCCCCAAGGAAGGCACCCCTTAGGAGCTACAACCTGGACCGGACAGGAGAATGAACCCTCCGGCTGTATGGTTCCCGGCCGTACGTTCCGAAAGTGGTACCGACATCTTCACCGAGCGTCTGTGCGCCGGTCTGCGAGACCGAGGCATCCGCGCGGAGATCACATGGTTGCCGCTACGGGCCGAATACTTGCCCTGGAGCTTACGGCCTCCAGGGCCGCCAGAATGGGCCAACGTCGCCCACGTCAACTCCTGGCTGCATCCGCGTTTTCTTCCGCGCAACCTGCCGATAGTGAGTACCCTGCACGCCTGCGTACACGACCCAGCCCTCTCTCCCTACAAGCGGCTCGCCCAACGGGTCTATCACAGTGCCTGGATCAAGCGACTCGAAGCCGCCAATCTATGCCGTGCCAAGCGCATCACCGCCGTCAGCCGCTACACCGCCCGTGCGGCCGAAGCGGCCTTTGGCCTGCAAGGCATCGAGATCATCCACAACGGCGTGGACACCGACCGTTTTCACCCGACCGAACGCCAAGCGCCCAACCGCCCCTTCCGGCTGCTCTATGTGGGAAACTGGAATGCCCGCAAGGGCGTCGATCTGCTCGGACCAGTCATGCAGGCGCTGGGAGATGATTTCGAACTGGCCTACACCGCCGACCGCAACGGCGTACATGAACACTACCCACTGCCGCCAAATTGCCGCAATCTCGGACGACTATCCGGCGATATCCTGATCGCTGCCTACCAGCAGGCCGATGCGCTGATTTTCCCCAGTCGTCTGGAGGGACTGCCGCTCACGGTCCTCGAAGCAATGGCCTGCGGTTTGCCGGTGGTCGCTGCCGATACCTCTTCATTGTCGGAAGTAGTGGAGGATGGAGCGACAGGGGTGCTATGCCCCCTGGACGACCAAGGGGCATTCTCGGAGGCTGCGCGAACCTTGAGAGACAATCCCCTGGTTTGGCAGCAGATGCGTCAGGCAAGCCGCTTGCGGGCGGTGACCCTGTTCGAAGAAGGGCTGCAGATTCAGCATTTTCTCGATCTATACGGTGCACTGCTCGACAGTATTCCAGGACTCCGTCATCTAAATTCGTAAGTTGTTGAAAATATGGAACGGGGGTCTGCCCGGGAAACGTCGGCGGCAGGGATGCCGCCGTCGAGCCTACAGGGACGTATTTACGGCGTTTTTCAGGGCAGACGACCCGTTCCGACACAGTTAGATGACGTTATCCTGGACAATATTCGCCATGCCAACGAAATCGGCAATCGATGAGATCAGAATAACCGATGCGCCTCATCCAGCCCTTGTGATCTTCACATCCCCCTCTTTGCTCAATCCGATGCAACAGAACCTGACATCATCCCTGAGAACCGTTCCATTGTAGATGGCGGTCGATTTGAACCCTATTACCTCGGATCCTTCGCCCAGCAACGGGACGTATAGCTCAAACGGCACACTTTCGGTCATGTCGGCAACATCGCCATTCATGGCATAGCTTATTGCCCCCACCCTTTTTTCGTGGAGGCAGGTATCCTCGCGCGGGTGCCTCTTTATGACCACGCTGGTCTTGTTCGCCACCCGCTCTGCCACACGGGCCCACATTCCCATTTCCCTGTCGACATCCAGAACTCCATCCTCGCTCAGCGGTTGTGTGACGATCACACTGCATCGCCGTCTCATCGTCTCCGGAATCTGGACGTTGTGGGCCAAGGCATGCACTTCCTCGCGAAATTCGTCCAATACCGTGATCAATCGGCTGCCGTCGGGCCTCCATGGAAACGCTCCCTGTCGCAGTGCATAATAGGTCTCGGCATTGGACTGGTTAACGGCACCAAAATGCCTGACCCTCCCATGCTGAAACAATCGCAGCACCAGATTCCTGAACAGCCACTGTTGCCTCGTGAGCCTGCCAGCCTGATACGCCCCTAGCCCATCCTCTATCAGGCTGATCTTCGTGGGACGCAACCAATGACACAGGACCTGCAGCCTCCAGTTCATGTCGTCACAGACAAACAGCTCTATTCCATCATCGCCCTCGCCACACAATGCCTCCAACTCGCGCAGACATCCGGGGGGCTTTCGGCTCCATGCCTTCTGCCCCTCCAGATTTACCTCGGAAACCGCACTCCAGGTCCCATTGTCTACTACATCCAGCGCCTGTCGCGCGTAGCCGGCAACGACCAGCACGGCGTCGCCCCGTGTTCCCGCTGCCCTGTACAGTCTCCTCA
This sequence comes from Gammaproteobacteria bacterium, assembly GCA_003696905.1. Lineage (GTDB taxonomy): Bacteria > Pseudomonadota > Gammaproteobacteria > Chromatiales > Chromatiaceae > MONJU. The sequence continues at coordinate 22,013 of RFHJ01000227.1, forward strand.
AGACAGACTGGCACATCAGGATATGGTAGGGCGTCTGGGCTATGAAATATTTCACTGCACGAACTCAACCGATCGATGCAACGCTATCCTGATCAAATTCCTACCGATGGCCTATTGGCAATCGCGCGGCACATCCCGGGCCGCATGTCCAGACTGCGTACCATTTGGGCCACCTTCCAGTCCGCGACCCGATCAACGGCGGGCACTCACTCTGTCACATGCCGCGCCTGCGCAATAAGAAGCGCCACAATCATTGACCCCTCGGCCGCATAGGTTGCCCACAGGGCACCCTGCCAACTCCAGAGTGGTATCCACCATAGATTGAGTACGACGTTGACCCCGGCTCCAAGCAAGATTATGGACATCCCAAAACGCTGACGCTCCACACAAAAATTGGCAGACAGCAGAAATCTCCGCACCAGCACAAGAACCGGCAAAAGGATCAGCCAACGCAGGATCTCCACTGCTGGCGCGAAGGATGGACCCAACAGCCATGGCAACAAGTCGGCCAGCACATAGAGCGCACCAGCGACCGAAATCGCATAGAAGAGCGGCACCGGGAGCAGGCGCAAGATGTAGCGGTTCACATGGCTCAAGCCATTTTTTCCTTCGCGCATCATGCGAGGTGTCACAGCGGTAAAAAAAGACGCCAATGGCAAAGAGGCCATATCGACAACCCGGTACGCCGCAGAATAGCCCCCCGCCGCGCCGAGGGTCCCTAACCTAGCCAGCATAAGTTTGTCTATGTCCATATAGACCTTTTGCGCGGCGCCACTCACGGAAAAAGGCCAACCCTCTTTCAGCAGCCGCGGAAGCTCGTGCCAGCGAGCAGTAACCTGCAATCCAAAATCGCGTCGCAGCATTGCGAGGGAATAGCCCAGCGAGGCAACAGCCGCCAGTAGATAGGCAAGGGACCATAACGTAAGACGCACATTTCCGGGGGTATCCACGAACAGAAGCAACGGCAGTGCTGCTGCCAACCTGAGCAAGGCCGGAACAACGAGGAGGTGGGCCATACGCCCGGCCCTTTCGTGGGCCTGGTAGACCTGCGCAGCCGCCAGCGCTATCGGTGCGCAAACGATCTCTGCAATTCCGAGACAAAGAACCGCAAGCCAATCGATGCCCGCAGGGAGCAGCATCCTGGAAACAAGAGCTAGAACCAGCAACAGCAGCGGAGCCGTGACCAGCCATGTCGCAACAAGATGTCCCCAACTATCGGCCAACACATCGTGATTTCTCGCCGTATCACGCAACATGAGAATCGGCGCCCCAAGACCGGTGAATGTCCCCAGCATCATTGCCAGCGCCAGTGTCGCGGCATAGGCGCCATAGGTCGCCGCACCGAGAACCCGCGCCACGATAAGAAAGACGAGACCTTGGCCAAGCGTGCGAAGCACAAGGCCCAACGTGATGCGCAGCGTTCCCTTGGCGAGTTTGCCCGGCCGCCAGGCAATCAGGCCTTGGAGAAAACACCAAGAGACACCGCTCACGACGGGAACTCCGTACCTGTCGTGGAGGAAATCTGTCCTTTTCTGCAGTCATACCGGGCGCCTGGCCCGCGTGCTGATCGAGAGGAGATCAGTCCATGCACCCGGGATTTCCCGAAGGGCGATCCGTCCTTCAATGCTTCTGAGATCTCGCGGTAATGCACCTGTCCCTCATCAGATCGAGCGCCGCAGCCAGCCTGCTACCGAAGAGCGGCCAGGAAAAATGCGTGGCGAATTCTTCCGGCGCCGCCAGGCGAGCGGAGCCATCGAGTATGTGGATCACCCGGTCAGCGAACATCTCGGTTCCGCCTTGTGGCACCAACCACCCGCTCACCCCATTTCTTACGGCGTCGACGACTCCACCACTGGCATAGGCCACCGTCGGCAACCTATGGGCCGCTGCTTCGATAGCCACCATGCCGAAACCCTCCGGGTCGCCAGGGATCTCCCGCAGCGGAAATACCAGTACATCGGCCGCGTAGTAGGCTGCCTTTAGCTCGTCTTCGGAAACTTTGCCAAGAAAATGAATTCGATGCTCCATCCCCGCCTCGCGCGCCACGGCAAGAATCTGTTCCGGCGTTTGGAACCTGGCCGCTAGCGCATTGGCCGGCACGTCGCCTATCACCAACAGCCGAACATCGGGGATCCTTTCCACGACAAGCGGCAGTACGTCCCGCACGAACTCCAAAAGCCCCTTGCGCGCGGTCAGGCGGCCCACCGACAACAACAGGGGGCCTTCCCCCAGTCCGTGGCGGTCCCGGAATTCCCTGGCGATGATCGCGCGCTCGGCAGCGGACAGGGGGGGCGGCAGACTCACCCCGGGCGGCACCACATGAAGGCGATCAACCGGCACAGCGGCCTGTTCGGCCAGATTGCGGGTGGCGCAGCTGTTCACCACGACATGGTCCATCCGCGGGAAGAAGGGCCGCCACAGCGTCTGGTAAAGGACTTGTTCGACCACGATATCGAGCCCATGCAGATAGACCGCCGCCCGGGCTCCGCTGGTCCGCGCCGTCAGCCAGGCTATGGGTGCGGTGAGCCCGCTGCCGGCCAGCACCACGTCGGGTCTGAACCGCCGGGCGACCCTCACGCCCTGGGCCACAGCCCCGGTCAGAAAC
>RFHJ01000228.1 GCA_003696905.1 Gammaproteobacteria bacterium
CGTGATTCGTACCATCGATGGGAAGGTGCAAGGCCTCGACGCCACTACGGGCGAGGAACGCTGGCGCTATGAACGGGAGATTCCGGTGCTGACCCTGCGCGGCACCGGTGATCCGATCATCAGTGGTGACCATGTCCTGTGCGGAATGGCCGGAGGCAAACTCGTCGATCTCGACTTGCGAACCGGTGCCGTGCATTGGGATGTGACCGTTTCGATCCCCAGCGGTCGCTCCGAGCTGGAACGACTCGCGGATATCGATGCCAACCCGCTGGTGCTTGGCGGGTTGGTGTTCGTGGCGACCTACCAGGGTGAAGTGGCTGCGTTGGAGGAAGATACCGGCGAAATCCTGTGGCGGCGGAAGTTCTCCTCCTACAGTGGGATGGCGGCAGACCGATACAACGTCTATGCGGCCGACGCGGACGGTTTCGTCTGGGCACTGGATGCCGACAACGGCTCGGCGCGCTGGCGCCAGGAGGCACTGAAGAATCGCCAGCTCTCCGACGTGGCGGTGCTGGCGGGGACCGTTGCAGTTGGCGATTTCGAGGGCTATGTACACCTGCTGTCCAGTGAGGATGGCTCGCTGGTGGGACGGACGCGGGTGGGCAGCGCACCCATCACCCATGGCATGCTGGTGGCCGATGGGGTGCTCTATGTGATGGGCGACGAGGGTGATTTGGCCGCCCTGAAACTGGTGTCAGCGAATTAGCCTCGTCTCATGCTTCCGGTCATCGCCCTGGTGGGGCGCCCCAATGTGGGCAAATCGACGCTGTTCAACCAGCTGACGCGCAGTCGTGATGCCCTGGTGGCGGATCAGCCAGGACTGACCCGGGACCGCCAATACGGGATCGGTAGGCTGGGCGACCGGCCCTATCTGGTGGTCGATACCGGGGGCATCAGCGGCGATCGAGATGGCATCGATGCCCTGATGGAGAAACAGGTACTGGCAGCCATCGACGAGGCAGATCATCTGCTGTTTCTGGTCGATGCGCGGGATGGTCTGACTGCCGGCGATGAGCTGATCGCCGAACGCCTGCGCCGCACCGGCAAGCCGGTGGCCCTGGTGGTCAACAAGACGGATGGCCTCGATCCGCTGGCGGTGGCGAGCGAGTTTCACGCGCTCGGTCTGGGGGATCCGCGACCTATTGCAGCGGCTCAGGGAAGGGGCGTGCGGTCGCTGATCGAAGGGGTGTTGGCAACGCTGCCACCCATACAGGCGACGGTGGAAGAGGCCAGGGACGAGCGAGGAATCCAGATCGCGGTGGTCGGCCGGCCCAATGTGGGCAAGTCGACGCTGATCAACCGCCTGCTGGGAGAGGAACGCGTGGTCGCCTATGATCGCCCCGGCACCACCCGCGATTCGATCTTCATTCCCTTCGAGACCGAGGGCAGGCGCTACACCCTGATCGATACGGCTGGTGTGCGCCGTCGGGCACGGATCCACGAAGCGATCGAGAAGTTCAGTGTCATCAAGACCCTGCAGGCCATCGAGCAAGCCAATGTGGTGCTGTTGGTGCTGGATGCCCAACAGGGGATCAGCGAACAGGATGCCACCCTGGCGGGCCACGTGCTCGACAGTGGCCGAGCCCTGGTGGTGGTGATCAATAAATGGGATGGGCTGGCGCCCGAGGAGCGCGAGCACGTCAAGGCCGAGATGCAACGGCGCCTGCCCTTCCTCGGGTTCGCCGAGTGGCATTTCGTCTCCGCCCTGCACGGCAGTGGCGTCGGACACCTCATGGAGGCCGTTGATGCAGCCTACCGCGCGGCGATGATCGATCTACCCACGCCGGAGCTGACCCGTGTACTGGAGGAGGCGGTCGCCGAGCACCAGCCGCCACTGGTACGCGGACGCCGCATCAAGCTGCGTTATGCCCATCAGGGCGGAAAGAATCCACCGATCATCGTCATCCACGGTAACCAGGTGGATCAGCTGCCGGCCACCTACCAGCGTTATTTGGTGAATCGCTTCCGCGAGGCCTTCCGACTGCGGGGAACACCATTGCGGATCGAGCTGCGCGCCGGCAAGAATCCCTACGAAGGACGCCGCAACAAGCTCACCAAGCGCCAGGTGGGCAAGCGCCGGCGTCTCATGAAGCACGTCAAGCGCCGCTAAAGGCGTAGCGAATGCGGGCGGTGTCGCTGCAGTTTTCTTGACCGCAAAGGACGCGAAGATAGCAAAGGTCTTGTTGCCTGGAAGGGCGAAGTCGCCGAAACGGCTTGGCCTGCCTGCCATCGAGCATGGGACAACAACCTCGCTCATGGCCACGAGCTATTTTGTTATTGGGGCAATAGATGCCGGGGCACCGCTTTGGGGAAACCCTGATAAAAGCCATCCTTGGCTTTATCAGGGTACGCTGCGCCACAAACACGGTTTGCAGCTGGCTTCAAAATCAATCGCTTACAGCGATTGATTTTGGCGGCTCTTCCCTGAGCCGCGGAAGGTCTGAATTTTCCAGACCTTCCTTTGGTGCGGTTCGCGAAGCTCACCGCACCCTACGATCGGCAAAGGACACTGAATACGGCGAGGCATGAACCGCATAGGTCACCTCGCAACGGACCTTTTCCATGATCAGGGGTGCGGATCAGCTCCCAGCGATAAAAAACTTTGCGTACCTTTGCGTCCTTTGCGGTTAAAGGAAGAGAACCGCCTTCACCCGCACAGCCTTCAGCTGTCGCCGTCCTCCGAATCGACTCCGGTCACCCTGGCCGCCAGGCGGCCGCGGGCCATGCGGACATCGAGGTCGTCCCCTTTCGCCACCTGAGCCGCATCGGTCACCAGGCTGCCATCGTCTGCACGTAACACGATGCTGTAGCCGCGCTCCAGAGTGGCCAGTGGGCTGACTGCGTGCAGTTGTCGAGCGAGGGCGTTCAGCTGCGACTGCCAGGACTCGAGCCGGTGAACCATGGCCGATGTCAGCCGGCGCTCCAGATTGTCCAGGGCCGATCGGAAGAACGCAATACGCCGGCCGGGGTGAAGGGCGATCAGGCGCTGTATGCGGTGATGAAGCCGCTCCTGCAAGGTTGCCAGGATCTGCCGGATGGAGCGGTTCAGACGTTGCTCCAATTCATCCAACCGCTGTTGCTGTTGATTCAGGCGGGCATGCGGATGGACTCGCTGCAGGCGGCGTTCCAGCTGTCGCAATGCCAGGCGTGCATCTCCCAGGCGACGGCGGCTGAGCAGGGTGAGCCGCTGCTCATAGTGCCGGCACTGATTGGCCAGGGCGGTGCGATCCGGGCTGACCAGTTCCGCCGCCGCAGACGGAGTGGGGGCACGACGATCGGCGACGAAGTCGGCGATCGTGAAGTCGGTCTCGTGCCCCACCGCCGAGACGATCGGAATCCGTGCCGCGGCGATATCCCGTGCCAGGCCTTCATCGTTGAAAACAGCCAGATCTTCCTCGGCACCGCCGCCGCGGGCCAGGATGATTACATCTACCTCGTGTCGGGCCTCTGCGGTGGCCAGGGCCCGGCGCAACTGCGATATCGCCTCCTCGCCCTGTACCGCGCTGGGATAGAGAACGACCTCGGCGGCCGGAAAGCGCCGGCGTAGGACATGGAGAATATCGCGCAGTGCGGCACCCGAAGGCGAAGTGATCACGCCAATACGGGTGGGGAAGGCGGGCAGCGGCTTCTTGCGTGCGCTGTCGAACAGCCCCTCCGACTGAAGCAGGGCCTTCAGTCGCTCGAAGGCGGCCCGCTGAGAGCCCGCGCCGGCCGGTTCCATGTGCTCGACAATCAGCTGACAGTCGCCGCGTGGCTCGTAGAGGGTGACCCGCACCCGCGCGAGCACCTGGTCACCATCCCTGGGCTGGAACCGCAAGAGGTTGCGCCGATTGCGGAACAAGGCACAGCGGATCTGTGCGTGGCCGTCCTTGAGACTGAAATACAAGTGTCCGGAACGCGGGGTGCTCAGGTTGGAGATCTCGCCCTCGATCCAGATCAGGGGGAAGCTGCCTTCCAATACATAGCGCAGCTCGCTGTTGAGCCGACTCACGCTATAGACGTCCCGCTGGTCGGTATCGATGCTCACGGGTCACCCCAAAACAAGAACGAAAAAGGCCGGGCAGGGCCCGGCCGACAAGGTAGTACTGCTTTATGCTTGTTTTCAACGATAGAGGTAGTCCGGATTGCCGGCGTTCTCTTGTTCCTTGGCCTGCTGTACTGCCATCTTGCCCTGAAACTCCGCATCTTGCGCCAGCTTGATGGCCTTGGCGTAGTCGCCCTTCTTGGCGGCGGACTCAGCGGCCTTGATCAGCTTGCCGGTATCACGCCATTCATTCTTCAACGCGGCGGCGGCCTTTTGGGCGGCCTTGGCCGCGGCCAGCGCCTTCTGGAACTCGGCCTCCTGCGGGTTCGCGGCCTTGGCGGCGGACATATTGCCGGAAGCGGCCTTGTCTTCTACCTGGGCGGTCTGGCAGCCGGCCAGTAACAGGGTCGACAGGAGGCCAATGGCAATCGTCAGCTTACGCATCTTCATGGTCGGGGTTTCCTCGTCTTTTGGTGATATCAAGGATTTTCTCGTCATTGAGCCAAAGAGCATGGCCCTCCGCTGACAGACGGGGCAAGCTGCTGCTTTATTCCCCTGGTCATCGCGATGTCGACAGGCTAAGCGGTTTACCGGGAAGACGTCAAATTCTATAATCACGTGCCTGTTTTCATCCCCCACACCCGGAGTCCCGATGCGCCTCGCACAAGAACAGGAAGCCCTGACCTTCGACGATGTCCTGCTCGTTCCAGCCCGGTCGGATGTGCTTCCCAAGGACGTGGATCTGGCGACCCGGTTGACACGCGATATCGCGCTGAACATTCCCTTGGTATCCGCTGCCATGGATACGGTGACCGAGGCGCGGCTGGCGATCGCCATGGCGCTGCAGGGGGGCATCGGCATTATCCACAAGAACATGGAACCCGACGAGCAGGCCGCTCATGTGCGCAAGGTCAAGCGTTACGAGAGTGGGGTGATCCACGATCCGATCACCGTGCCGCCGGGCATGACCATCGGCGAGGTGATGGAGATTACCCGGGCCAACAATATCTCTGGCGTGCCGGTGGTGGATGGCAACGAGCTGGTGGGTATCGTCACCAGCCGGGATCTGCGTTTCGAGACCCGGCTCGATGAGAAGGTCAGCGCCATCATGACGCCCAAGGACAAGCTGGTCACGGTACGCGAGGGCGCCAGCCGCGAAGAAGTGATCGCCAAGCTGCACGAGCACCGCATCGAGAAGGTGCTGGTGGTCAACGACGACTTCGAGCTGCGGGGTCTGATTACGGTCAAGGACATCCAGAAGGCCACCGATTATCCCAAGGCCTGCCGCGATGGCCAGGAACGCCTGCGCGTGGGCGCGGCGGTCGGCGTCGGCGCCGGGACGGACGAGCGGGTGGAGGCGCTGGTCGCGGCCGGGGTGGACGTGATTACTGTGGATACCGCCCATGGCCATTCTCGTGGCGTGCTGGATCGAGTGGCCTGGATCAAGCAGCATTTCCCCGACGTGCAGGTGATTGGCGGCAACATCGCCACCGCGGCGGCGGCGGGTGCACTGGTGGAGGCAGGGGCCGATGCCGTCAAGGTGGGCATCGGACCTGGGTCGATCTGTACCACCCGCATCGTGGCCGGCGTCGGCGTGCCTCAGATCACTGCGGTGGACAACGTCGCCCGTGCCTTGGAAGGGACTGGGGTGCCGCTGATCGCCGATGGGGGATTGCGGTATTCCGGCGACATCGCCAAGGTGATCGTGGCCGGCGCCCACGCGGTGATGATCGGCGGCCTGTTCGCGGGTACCGACGAATCACCTGGTGAGGTGGAGATCTATCAGGGTCGCTCCTATAAATCCTACCGTGGCATGGGTTCCCTGGGTGCCATGTCGGGCAAGCAGGGTTCCAGTGATCGTTACTTCCAGGAAGACACCAAGGAAAAGGAAAAGCTGGTGCCGGAGGGGATCGAGGGACGGGTGCCCTACAAGGGCCCCTTGATCAACGTCATCACCCAGCTCACCGGTGGTCTGCGCGCCAGCATGGGGTATACCGGTTGCGCCAATATCGAAGAGATGCGTACCAGGCCGGAATTCGTGCGTGTCACCAATGCGGGCATGCGTGAATCCCATGTGCACGATGTGCAGATCACCAAGGAAGCACCCAATTACCGCCGCGACTGAGTTCGGGGAGTTCAAACCGCCAAGGACGCGAAGAACCGCAAAGTTTTTGTTGTGGGCGGTTGAGGGAGCGTAGGCGGGCGAAGTTTCGGCCACAGTTCTGACAGGATAATTGCCGTTTCCCCTTTGCGTCGCTTGGCGTCCTTTGCGGTATAACCATTTGGAATCACCGATGACCACCGACATCCACGCCCATCGCATTCTGATCGTCGATTTCGGCTCCCAGTACACCCAGCTGATCGCCCGCCGGGTGCGCGAGATCGGGGTCTATTGCGAGATCTGGCCGTACGACAACTGCGAGCAGGCGATCCGCGAGCAGAAGCCACGTGGCATCATCCTCTCTGGCGGACCGGAAACGGTCACCGCCGATGAGACGCCGCGGGCGCCGAATATCGTGTTCGAACTGGGTGTACCGGTGCTGGGCATCTGCTATGGCATGCAGACCATGGCGGCGCAACTCGGCGGCAAGGTGGAGTCCTCGGACAAGCATGAGTACGGCTATGCCCAGGTGCGGGCGCGAGGCCATTCGGAGCTGCTGCGCGACATCGAGGACCATACCAACGAGCAGGGCTGGGGCCTGCTCGATGTCTGGATGAGTCATGGCGACCGGGTGGTGGAACTGCCGCCCGGTTTCAAGGTGATCGCCAGCACCGATAATGCACCCATCGCCGGCATGGCCGATGATGAGCGGCATTTCTACGGCATCCAGTTCCACCCGGAGGTAACCCACACCAAGCAGGGCGGGCGCATCCTGGAGCGCTTCGTGCGCGGCATCTGCGGCTGCGAGGCGCTGTGGAACCCGGGCAACATCATCGAGGACAGCATCGCGCGCATGCGCGAGCAGATCGGCGATGGCCGAGTGATCCTCGGCCTGTCCGGTGGCGTGGACTCCTCGGTGGTGGCGGCCCTGCTGCATCGGGCCATCGGTGACCGACTGACCTGTATCTTTGTCGACAATGGCCTGCTGCGCCTGCACGAGGGCGACCAGGTCATGGCCACTTTCGCCAGGCACATGGGGGTGAAGGTCATTCGTGTCGATGCCGCCGACCGCTTCTATGCCGCCCTCGCCGGCGAGCCCGATCCGGAGAAGAAGCGCAAGATCATCGGCAACCTGTTCATCGAGATCTTCGAGGAAGAGGCAGCAAAGATCGAGGACGCCCGCTACCTCGCCCAGGGCACCATTTACCCGGACGTCATCGAATCGGCGGGTGCCGCCTCGGGCAAGGCGCATGTGATCAAGTCGCACCACAATGTCGGCGGCCTGCCCGAGCACATGAAGCTTGAATTGGTCGAGCCGCTGCGCGAACTGTTCAAGGACGAGGTGCGGAGGATCGGAGTGGAGCTGGGACTGCCGGCCGACATGGTCTACCGCCACCCTTTCCCGGGGCCGGGGCTGGGAGTGCGCATACTGGGTGAGGTGAAGAAGGAATATGCGGACATCCTGCGCCAGGCCGATCACATCTACATCGAGGAACTGCGCAAGGCGAACCTCTACGATGAGGTGAGTCAGGCCTTTGCCGTCTTTCTGCCAGTCCGCTCGGTGGGCGTGGTGGGCGATGCCCGTCGTTACGAATACGTCATCAGCCTGCGCGCGGTAAAGACCATCGACTTCATGACTGCCAGCTTCGCCCACCTGCCATTCGAATTCCTCGAAACCGTCTCGCGGCGGATTATCAACGAGGTGAGTGGTGTATCACGGGTGGCCTATGACATCTCCAGCAAGCCGCCGGCCACGATCGAGTGGGAGTGACTGGCACTGGTGGGTACTTCGAGTACGGCGTAACCAGCCCTTGCCGAGGAGAAACGCCGGAAAACCGGCTGTGAGATCATGCGGAACTCTGGTGCTTCCCTGATGCTTTGCGGCGGTGTCCCGGCGTCGCCGACCAAGCGCGTCATTATCTGTCACTGCAGGCTCTCAGTCCGACCGCTCAGAGATCGATGAGCAGACGGCCTGCCTCGGCCAGTGCTCCGACGCCAAAGACCAGAAACAGCAACCCCGCCGCCAGCAGACATAACGGCTTGTGGTATCAGCTGTGCCACACTCTGGCCGACGAACACGGCGCAAGGAGCAGCAGCAAACGGCGAAAGAAGGGTGGTGGTGTCCATGGGGAGCCGGTGATACGCCATCGACGGCCGCCTTGGCGCCTGGGCTCAGTCGAGCCAGCCCGGTTCCGGCGGCGTCAACTCGCCGGCGTAGAAGTGTGCACGGAACACGTCGGTCGCCCTTACCCCATTGCGACTCACATCGACGACACGCCACCCCTGGGGCAGGTGATAGAAATGGAAGAAGATGTCGGCGGGTGGCTTCAGGGGCCGCCAGATGCGAAAGCCGATCACCAGCTCCCCGCTCGCCAGGTAGCGACGTTGCAGCGGAAGGATGCGCGGCGGTCTGGGATCGTAGAAACCGAACTGGCGCGCCAATTCGGCGAACAGGGCATCGCGCAGGCGATGCTGGAAGTGGGCGCGGGTGAGCACGTCCTGATGGGAATACCAGGGATCGGCGACGCGGCGGGCCATCACACCGAAGTCGAACCATCGTGCGGTCTGCTCCTCCATGAGCGAGACGATGGAGGCGGGATCGGTCAGGTTCTCTTCTCCGGTCCAGTCGCGCAGCCAGTAGAGGCCGTATTCCATCAGGTCGAGCGCATTGGGGCGGGGCCTTCCATACCAGGAGTCGGTGCTCAGCCACGACGGATAATAGTCGGCCGGTGCCGGCATCAGCCAGGCCAGGAGGAGCATTCCGGCAGTTAGTCGATGCACGCTGGCTTTCCTTTCTGTGATTGCTCTGACATAGGCGTTGTGCCGAATTGCTCGAACCGCTGCAATCCTCCCGCGATTCGGGGAGTAGTGTAGCGGGCATCCATGGCGGTTGAGGAGCGTCTGAAATATTGGCTCCCCCACTTGTGGGGAAAGAGCGGATCGACGGGGGCTCTGGGAGGGGATTTCAAACAACGCCTTACCCCCTCCCGACCTCCCACCGCAAGCGTGGGAAGAGATCAATCAGCTGTTCCCTGAGCAGGATCTACCCCCTCCCGACGGCAGCAAAGCGTGGCTGCGGATGGGTCGATTGTCGACAATATTAAAGATATAAATCAATATTCTCGCCATATCGGGATGTCAATGGTCTATATTGTCGACAATCGACGAGAAGTGCGCCACAGGCGCCAGACCAATCGGAGGGGCACATGGGCAGGTACCAGGAGATCTATGAGCGTTCGTTGAACGATCCGGAAGGGTTCTGGGGCGAGGCCGCCGAGGCACTGGTGTGGGAGAGCCGCTGGGACAAGGTGCTGGACCGGGAGGCGAAGCCGGTTCCGCGCTGGTTCACCGGGGCGATGTTCAATACCTGTTTCAATGCGCTCGATCGTCATGTGAACGAAGGACGGGGCGATCAGGACGCGCTGATCTACGATTCGCCGGTCACCGATACCAAGCGCCGTTACAGCTATCGTCAATTGCGCGATGAAGTGGCGCGCTTTGCCGGTGTGCTGCGCAATCTGGGTGTGCAAAAGGGCGATCGGGTCATCATCTACATGCCGATGGTGCCCGAGGCGGCGATCGCGATGCTGGCCTGTGCGCGCCTCGGGGCCATCCATTCGGTGGTGTTCGGCGGTTTCGCGGCCAACGAACTGGCGACTCGCATCGACGATGCGGAACCGCGTGTGATCGTGAGCGCCTCCTGCGGCATCGAACCGAGCCGGATCGTCGAGTACAAACCCCTGCTCGACCAGGCCATCGAGATGGCAGGTCACAAGCCGGAGCAATGCGTCATACTCCAGCGGCCCCAGGCCGCGGCCGCTCGCATCGAGGGGCGCGACCGGGACTGGGCGGAAGAGATGGCGACGGCCGAGCCGGTCGAATGCGTGCCGGTGCTGGCGACCGATCCCCTCTATATCCTCTATACCTCCGGGACCACGGGCCAGCCCAAGGGGGTGGTGCGGGACAACGGCGGCCACGCCGTGGCCATGCACTGGTCGATGAAGAACATCTACAACGTCGAGGCGGGCGACGTCTATTGGGCCGCCTCCGACGTCGGCTGGGTGGTGGGCCACAGCTACATCGTCTACGGGCCCTTGCTGGCGGGCTGCACCACCGTGATGTACGAGGGCAAGCCGGTGGGGACCCCCGATCCGGGCGCCTTTTGGCGGGTGATCAGTGAATACGGGGTGAAGGTGCTGTTCACCGCGCCCACCGCCTTCCGCGCCATCAAGAAGGAGGACCCGGAAGGAAAGTATCTGGCGCAGTACGACCTCTCCTGCATGCAGGCCCTGTTCCTGGCCGGCGAGCGTTGTGATCCCGACACACTCAACTGGGCCCAGGAGAAGCTGGGCAAGCCCGTGATCGATCACTGGTGGCAGACCGAGACCGGCTGGGCGATCGCCGCCAATCCGCTCGGCATCGAGCCGTTGCCGGTCAAGCCGGGTTCACCCACCGTGCCCATGCCGGGCTATGACGTCCGCATTCTCGATGAGGAAGGCAAGGAACTGCCGGCCGGAGAGATGGGCAATATCGTCATCAAGCTGCCGCTGCCGCCGGCCTGCCTGCCGACCCTCTGGAACAACGACCGGCGTTTCATCGACAGCTATCTGTCGAAGTATCCCGGCTACTATCTGACCGGCGATGCCGGCTACAAGGACGAGGACGGTTATCTGTGGATCATGAGCCGGACCGACGACGTCATTAATGTCGCCGGCCACCGGTTGTCCACCGGCGCCATGGAAGAGGTGCTGGCCAGCCATCCGGACGTGGCCGAATGCGCGGTGATCGGTGTCGCCGACGAGCTTAAGGGCCAGCTTCCGCTGGGACTGGTGGTGTGCAAGGCGGGGGCCGAGAAGGAAGGCGAGGTGCTCTACAGCGAGCTGGTGGCGCTGGTCAGGGAGAAGATCGGCCCCGTGGCGGCCTTCAAGCAGGTGGTTGCGGTCAAGCGTCTGCCGAAGACGCGCTCCGGCAAGATCCTGCGGGGCACCATGGTGAAGATCGCCGACGGGGTCGAATGGAAGATGCCGGCCACCATCGACGACCCGGCCATTCTCGACGAGATCGCCGAGGCACTGCGGTCGCTCGGCTATGCCCGGCGCCAGTGAGGCAGGCCTCCATGCCCCTGTGTGCCGATGACTTGCGCACCATTCCCGAGCGCGTGTTCTGCCAGCTGCGCGAGGCGATCGTCGAGGGGGAGATTCCCCCCGGGAGCCGCATCAGCGAGGCGGAACTGGCCGCCCGCTACGGGATCAGCCGGGCGCCGCTGCGCGAGGCGATCAGCCGGCTGGCGGCGGTCGGTCTGATCGAGCGCCGCCCCAACGTGGGGGCGCGGGTGATCGAACTGAGCGCCGAACAGCTGATCGACATCTTCCATGTGCGCGAATCCCTGGAGGGTACGGCCGCGCGCCAGGCGGCCGAGCGAATGTCGGCAGAGGCGGTGGACCGATTGCGCGAGACGCTCGACGATCATGCAAGGCGCATGCAGCAGGAGGGCGGTCACGCCTATTTCCAGGAGGCGGGCGATGTCGATTTCCACTATCAGATCATCAAGGGCACGGGAAACGGCCACTTGATCAAGCTGCTCTGCCATGACCTCTACCACCTGATCCGCATGTACCGCTGCCAGTTCGGCATGCGCAGCAAGCGGGGCCCGGCGGCACTGGAGGAGCATCGCGCCATCGCGGCGGCCATCGAGCGGCGCGACGGTGAGCTCGCGGAACTGCTGATGCGCGCCCATGTGCGGGCATCGCGAGAGAACGTGGAGCGGATATTGTGTGGGATTTAGGTTTTGGAACCGCAAAGGACGCGAAGGTACGCAAAGTATTTACCGGTCGGAGAGGGGATCCGTCGGATGTCGCTTATCCGGTGGCCCAAGCCGGTAGTTCTTTACTCTGATCTGTTGCTGTCAGAGTCGATCGGGTTTCCTGGCGAACCTTTGCATCCTTTGCGGTTTAACAACGTTTTCAGGGACATACCATGACCACAGAATCAGCCGGCCTGAAGTTTCGTCGGGCCATCGAAGAGGAGAGACCGCTGCAATGCGTGGGGGCGATCAATGCCTACCACGCGCGCCTGGCCGAGGC
>RFHJ01000229.1 GCA_003696905.1 Gammaproteobacteria bacterium
CTATAAGCGATCGATTTTGAAGCCAGCCGCAAACCGCGTTTGCGGCGCAGCGTACCCTGATAAAGCCAGGGATGGCTTTTATCAGGGGTTCCTTAAGGGGTGGGAGTCGGCCAAGGCCAACCGATGTGAAAATTCTGCTGCTGACCGTCCTGCTTTGCCTGACCGCTTACGCCGGTGGCACCACGCCTGAAGGGCCGCCAGGGTCAACGGGGCTCCCCCTGCGCATCGGCATTTTTCCCCGCATGGCGGCCGAGCGCATGGTCGATCACTTCCGCCCCCTCGCCGAATGGCTGGAAGACCGGCTGGGGCGCAAGGTCGAGCTGGAAAGCGCACCCGACCTGCATGCCTTCTGGGAGCAGCTGGCGCAGGGCCGCTACGACCTCGTTCATTACAATCAATACCACTACATCAAGGCCCGTGCCTTGTACGGCCACCGCGTGATCCTGAAGAACGAAGAACTGGGACGCAGCGTCATCCGGTCGGTCATCGTGGTTCCAGCCGACAGCTCGATCGTCAAGGTCGACCAGCTGCGCGGGCGCAAGATTCTTTTTGGTGGCGGCCGAGAGGCGATGGTTGCCTTCATCATGGCAGCCGATCTCTTGCAGAGCCACGGACTACCGCCGAGTGACTACCTCCAAGCCACCACGCTCACGCCAGTGGAGGCATTACGCTCCCTCTACTATGGTCAAGGGGATGCCGCCAGCGGTGGCGACGCCCTGCTCCGACTGGACGACATGCCCTGGACCGACTCGGGCGAACCACCCCGGGTGATCGCGCTCAGCACACCCATCGCCCATCTACCGTGGGCCGTAACGGCGCGCGTTTCCCCTGCGGAGGAAGAGCAGATTCGGAATGCCTTGCTGGCCCTCAACGAATCTCCCAAGGGACGGCATGTGCTGCGCCTGGCCAGACTGAGCGGGCTACGGGCGGCCCACGACAGTGAATACGACGCTGCGCGACGGATCGTGGCGAGAGTGCTGGAGGAGCACTATTGAGCGTTGCCGACGAAAGACAAGAGCCACGAAGAAGAGCGACGCGCTCCTGGGGCCTGGACAGCTATCGGGGGCGCTATTTCTGGCTCTCGGTTGCGGTCGGCCTGCTGGTGATCGCGCTCGCTCACTGGGGACAACAGACCGTGCGCCGCATGAGCGAACAGAGCACCTCGCTGGCCACGCGGCAGGCCTCCATCATCAACGGCCTGATCGATGCCGAACGTGCCAGCCACCAGCTGCGGGAGGCGTTGCTGGCCTATCTGGAACAACCCCATGCGACGGCCCAGAGCCGCATCGAGCGGCAACTCAAACAACTCGACTTTACCCTGCAGCGTCTCGCCCAACAGCGATATCCCGAATATCCCAGCTATGGCCAAGTGGTCATCACCTTGCGCAAGGACACGAGGAGACTTTCCACTCTCGTGGATAGATTGGTCCATGTCCGTCGCGATCCCGATGCCTGGGTGCCGGCCGGTCGCATCATGCGCACGCAGCTGGTCCCAGCCAATACGGTCATTGCGACGGGCCTGCAGAATCTCGAATCCGCCATGGCCGACCCCGCCGACCCGACCTCCCTGCGCCAGGAGATACTCACGCTGCGCCTCCATTGGCAACAGATCATCGGTGAATTGCGCCTCCTTGTCGCCAATCGTTTCGGCATCTTCGATATCGACGTGCAACGCGGCATGCAGGCCCGCAAGGACAACATCGAGCAGCGGCTGGATGCCTTCGATCGACAACTACGCCAATTGCCGGGCCGCCTCGCCGAGGCTGACGAGGCGCTGTTGATCGAGGAGGTGAACGACGTGCTCGATGCCTTCAGCCGGTGGAAGAACGGCTACCGAACACTGTTCACGCTACTCACCCGCAGTGGCTGGCGAAAGGACCAGGAAATCCTGCATACGCGCATCGATCCCACGCTCGACCTGCTGCAGAATCGCCTCACGGCGATGCGCATCCGCCTTCAGGCGGACGCCCGGCAGCAACTCGAGCACCTGCTGTCGCAGGGGGAGCGCCTGGCCAAGCTCATCGGCCTGCTCGCCGCCGGCATCCTCCTGCTCCTGGCGCTGGGCTACCTGGCGTTCCGGCACTGGCTATTGCGCCCCATCCACCAGGTCACCGAACACCTGCATCGCGAGGCCCGTGGCGAGAAAAGCAACCAGGCGCTGGTGATTCCACCCATCCATGAGACCCGACATCTCACCGAAGCCTTTGCCGCCATGCGCGAGCAGGTCCGGGCACGCGAGCGACGTCTCGACTACCTGGCCTTTCACGATGCCCTCACCGGCCTGCCCAACCGGCGACTGTTTCGCGAAAAGCTCGGCGATGCGCTGAGCGGAGGCCTGACACGTGGGCGGCGAGTAGCGGTCCTGTTCGTGGACCTGGACCGCTTCAAGCAGGTCAACGACGCGCATGGCCACCAGGTGGGCGATCAACTCCTGGTGGGAGTCGCCCAGCGACTACGCCAGGTCTTCCGCAGCGAGGACACCGTCGCCCGACTCTCGGGAGATGAGTTCGCCGTCCTCCTGGGACACTTCGGCGGCCATAACGAACCCCTGGTGCTGGCACGCAAGGTCCTCGACACCCTGTCGGAGCCCTTTGTCATCGGCGACAGAAAGCTCTATGCCAGTGCCTCCGTGGGGGTGAGCATCGCACCGCAACACGGCAGCACGGTGGACGAGCTGATCCAGCATGCCGATACCGCCATGTACCGCGCCAAGAGCGCCGGGCGTTCCAGCATCGCCCAATTCCAGCACGACATGCTGGAAGAACGCGCGCAGTCGCTGGAACTGGAAAGGGAACTGCGGACCGCATTGAGCGAGGGGCAGCTGCGACTCCATGTCCAGCCGATCTACGATTGCTCGGGCAAGACGCTACACGCCCGTGAGTGTCTGCTGCGCTGGGAACACCCGGACAAGGGCCTGCTGGCACCCGGCGCCTTCCTCGCATTGGCCGACGAGATGGGCCTGATGCCGCAGATCACCGACTGGATACTCGACCAGCTGGAACGGCGTGCCTCGAGCGACGATGGCAGCTATTCGGTGAACATCTCCTCCCGCCTGTTGCACGATCCGGTATTCATCGATCGGCTGCATCACCGCGTGGCCGACGGCCGACTCGAGGCCAGGAGGCTGATCCTCGAGATCACCGAGGACACCCTGGCCCGCGAACTGGAGCAGACCACCCTGCAGCTGGCGGACCTGCAGGCGCTGGGCGTGCGCATCGCCCTGGACGACTTCGGCACCGGCCAGTCCTCGCTCAGCCATCTGCGCGCCTTCCCGTTCGACCTGATCAAGATCGACCGTTCCTTTGTCGCGGAGGTGGAGCACGACGAACAGGATGCCAACCTGGTCCGCGCCATCATCAGCCTGGCACATGCGCTGGAGATGTCGGTAGTCGCCGAAGGAGTGGAGACCGAGTCCCAGCGCCGCTTCCTGACCGAAGAGGGCTGCGACTATCTGCAGGGCTATCTCCTGGGACGTCCCGAACCCCTGGCACCGGATGAAGCCGGAGCGCAGGCCTCTACCGCGGGGTGAGGCGCAAGGGGTGACGATTCAGGCAGCCACCTCGCCGTCGGCCTCGGCGTGGTAGCCCACCACCCGATCCACCTCGTTCCTGGACCCCAGGATGACCGGCACGCGTTGATGCAGATCCTTCGGCTGGATCTCCAAGATCCGCTCGCGTCCAGTGCTCGCGGCACCACCGGCCTGTTCCACGATGAAGCTCATGGGGTTGGCCTCGTACATCAGGCGCAGCTTCCCCTCCGTGCCCTTCGCCTTCATCTTGTGGTCGAGCGGATACATGAAGATACCGCCACGGGTCAGGATACGATGCACCTCGGCCACCATGGAGGCGATCCAGCGCATGTTGAAATCCTCGCCGCGGGGCCCCTCGGTCCCGGCGAGGCACTCGTCCACGTAGCGCTTCACCGGCGCCTCCCAGAAGCGCATGTTCGAGCAGTTGATGGCGAACTCGCGGGTATCCGCGGGGATGGTCATGTTCGGATGGGTGAGGATGAACTCGCCAATGTCCTGGTCCAGGGTGAAGCCGTTCACCCCGTTGCCGGTGGTCAGCACCATCATGGTGGACGGACCGTACAGGGCATAGCCTGCGGCCACCTGCTGGGTACCCGGCTGCAGAAAGGCATCGCGATTGGGGCAGACCCGCTCGCCCGGACAGCGCAGGATGGAAAAAATGGTCCCCACCGAGACATTCACATCCGTGTTCGAACTGCCGTCGAGCGGATCGAAGGTGAGCAGGTACTTGCCCCGCGGATATCGGGAGGGAATCTCATAGATATCGTCCATCTCCTCGGAGGCCATCGCCGAGAGATGACCCGCCCACTCATTGGAGCGCAAAAAGACCTCGTTGGTGAGGATATCCAGCTTCTTCTGGGTCTCGCCCTGGACATTCTCCGAACCGGCGGAGCCGAGCACCCCGATCAACTCGCCCTTGTTGACCATGTTGGAGATCACCTTGCAGGCGGTGACGATGTCATTGAGCAGCGAGGTGAAATCGCCCGTGGCACCTTCTATCTTGCGCTGCTCCTCAATGATGAACTGGGTAATGGTGGTGCCGTTGTGCATGGCGTGCTCCTGGATTTCGGTTGCTGACTGGCAGGTCCACCCTGTCCGCGACAAAAGGGGGCGCGCAGTATATTAGAAACAGCGCATATATCAAGTTCTTATGACATGTTGTAGTATTTTTATCGCTTGACACCCCCGATTTCCGTGCTTCGTCGCAGGCCCGGTATCACTTCGTCGAAATCCACCACCGCGGGAAACTCGTCGATCTCGCGTACCGGCTGGCTACGATCCGGATGCCGGATGGCCAACAACTGGGCGATGCCATAGTCACGCGCCGCGCGCAGCACGCTCAGACTGTCGTCGATGAACAGGGCACGTCCGGGGTCGAACGATTCGCTTTCCCGCACTCTGTCCCAGAACCCCGGCGTCTCCTTCGCAAGCCCGATATCGTGGGCACTGATCAATGCATCGAGCCGATGGTGCAATTGGGTACGCTCCATCTTCAAGGCCAGGGACTTCTGGTGGGCATTGGTCACCAGCACCCGCCGCTTCCCCGCCCGGCCCAACAGATCGAGAAACTCGGTCACATGGGGCAACACCTGGATCAGGTGATCGACCTCTTCCTTGAGCAGTGCAATGTCCAGACCGAGCTCCTCTGTCCAATGATCGATGCTGTACCACGCCAGGGTTCCCGCCACCTTCTCGTAACGCGCCAGACACTCCCGCCTGGCCTCGTCGAAGGTCAGGCCATGGCGCGCCGCATAGCGGGCCGGTACGAACTCCAGCCAGAAGTGATTGTCGAAATGCAGATCCAACAGGGTTCCGTCCATGTCGAGCAGAACCGTGTCGATGCCTCTCCAGTCGATCATGCGCCCACTCCGGTTGATCGAAACGCCACTCTATCTCACACTTCGGTCTCACTTTGAACCCGAAACCGTAATCGTCAAGGAAGAATGGGCATGAACATCGATCTGAATCGCATCGTCTCCATCGCCGAGAAGGCAGGGAAGGCCATCATGGACGTCTATGTGCGCGACTTCGACGTCGCACACAAGGAGGACGAATCACCGCTCACCGAGGCAGACCTGGCCGCCCACCGCGTCATCGTCGAAGAGCTGGGCAAGCTCGAACCGCGGCTGCCTGTATTGTCGGAGGAATCGGCGAAGGTCCCCTACGAAGAGCGCTCACGCTGGTTGCGCTACTGGCTGGTGGACCCCCTGGACGGCACCCGCGAATTCGTCAAGCGCAATGGCGAGTTCACCGTGAATATCGCCCTGGTGGAGTCGGGCCGGGCCACCTGCGGCGTGGTCCATGTCCCCGTGAGCGAGACGACCTACTACGGCTGCGTCGACGAGGGCGCCTGGAAAAAAGAGGACGACACCCCACCGCAACCGATACGCGCGGCCAAGCAACGCCGCCACCCCTTGCGGGTCGCAGGAAGTCGATCGCACGCCGGCGACAGCCTGAAGCGATTCCTGGAGCGCGTCGGGCCACACGAGATGCTCAGCATGGGCAGCTCGCTCAAGCTGTGCCTGGTCGCCGAAGGCAATGCCGACGTCTACCCGCGCCTCGGCCCCACCTCGGAATGGGACACCGCTGCTGCCCAGGCCGTCGTCGAGGCGGCGGGCGGTCATGTCACCGATCTGGACCTCAAGCCCCTTCGGTACAACCGCAAGGAATCACTGCTCAACCCCCAGTTCCTGGTATTCGGAGACGAAAACGAGGATTGGGCCTCTTACCTTTAATAAGGCAATGCCTAGTCGCCTGATTCTATTCGTCTTTCTGTTCGGGGCCATCCTTGCCTCCATCCCCTGCGGCCGGGCATCGACCGGAACGACCGACGATGACCTCAGCTTCGACGACACGCCGCTGCAGAACGTCATCGTCCATCCCGACTGGTTCAAGGAGAGCTTTCTGGATCTGGAAGACGATCTTCAGGAGGCGATAGAGGCGGGAAAGCGCGGCATCATCGTCTATTTCGGACAGCAACGCTGCCCCTATTGCAAGAAGCTGATGGACATCGGCTTCAAACAGCCGGACATCGTGGAATACATCCAGCGACACTTCGATGTCATCCCCATCGACATCTGGAGTACTGAAGAGGTGACCTTGCCGGATGGGCGCACCATGACGGAGCGGGAATACTCGGTTGCGATGAACACCAATTTCACGCCTTCGCTGGTGTTCTACGACAAGGACGGCCGGGTGGCCTTGCGACTGCGCGGCTATTACCCACCCTACCAGCTGCGAGCTGCGATCGAATATGTCGCCGACGGCCACTACCTGCGGGAGAGCTTTCGGGATTATCTGGCCCGCGGTGACAAGGGAATGCACTTCGAGCCCGGCGATCTCAACGAAGAAGACTTCTTCGACAGGCCGCCCTACAATCTGGACCGCAGCAAGTACCCGGCAGATATGCCCCTGGTGGTCTTCTTCGAGCAGGGTGAGTGCCATGCGTGCGATGTACTGCATGGCGAAATCCTTCGCCGCAAGGTGGTACGCAAGGCCCTCAAACCCTTCCAGGCGGTACAACTCGACATGTGGTCGGATACACCAGTGGTAACGCCCAATGGCGAGGCCACAACGGCACGGGAATGGGCGCGCAAGCTGGGATTGTTCTATGCGCCCACCCTGATCTTCTTCGACGAACACGGTCGCGAGATCATTCGAATCGATTCGGTGGTCCAGTTCGTGCGTCTGCGCAATGTGCTGAACTACGTGGCCAGCAAGGGCTATCTCGAAGAGCCCAACTTCCTGCGCTGGACCGCGCGCACCCGCAAGGTGCTGCTGGACGCGCAGGAAACAGATGCTCAATCGCAGAAACGCGACAGGTAGTCTTCGTATTGACGGCGCAGCAGGCGCAGCCGATCGCCCTGGGATGGCTTGTAGCCCCGGCGTAGTCGGGCGCGCACATTCTCGAGCCGCTGTTGCTTGTTCCAGCAACGCCGTGCCTGGGCCTTGTC
>RFHJ01000026.1 GCA_003696905.1 Gammaproteobacteria bacterium
GCCGACATCACCTATGGCACCAACAACGAATACGGCTTCGATTACCTGCGCGACAACATGGCCTTCTCCGCCGAGCAGCGTGTGCAGCGGCGCCACTATGCCATCGTCGACGAGGTGGACTCCATTCTGATCGACGAGGCGCGGACCCCGCTTATCATCTCCGGCCCGGCCGAGGACAGCTCCGAACTCTATATCAAGATCAATGAGATCCCGCCCAAGCTGGCGCGCCAGGAGCCGATCACCAACGAGGAGGGCAAGCCGGATTACGGCCCCGGCGATTATGCGGTGGACGAGAAGGCCAAGCAGGTCTTCCTCAGCGACCAGGGTCACGAGAAGGTTGAGCAGATGCTGGTGGAGATGGGGCTGCTGGGCGAGGACGAGAGCCTCTACGACCCCTCCAACATCATGTTGATGCACCATGTGATGGCGGCCCTACGCGCCCACGCCTTGTTCCAGAAGAACGTCGACTACATCGTGCGCGACGGCCAGGTGGTGATCGTGGACGAATTCACCGGGCGCACCATGCCGGGCCGGCGCTGGTCGGAGGGGCTGCACCAGGCGGTGGAGGCCAAGGAGGGGGTGCCGATCCAGCAGGAGAATCAGACCCTCGCCTCTATCACCTTCCAGAACTTCTTCCGCCTGTACGACAAGCTGGCCGGCATGACCGGCACCGCCGATACCGAGGCCTACGAGTTCCAGCAGATCTACGGTCTCGAGGTGGTGGTGATCCCCCCCAACAAGCCGACCCAGCGGGACGATCAGACCGACCTGGTTTATCTCACCCAGAAGGAGAAGTTCCAGGCGATCATCGAGGACGTGAAGGATTGCGTGCAACGGGGTCAGCCGGTGCTGGTGGGCACTGCCTCCATCGAGGTGTCCGAACTGGTGTCCAAATTGCTCGATCAGGCCGGTATTCCCCACCAGGTGCTGAATGCCAAGCAACACGAGCGCGAGGCCATGATCGTCGCGGAGGCCGGTCGGCCCGGTGCGGTGACCATCGCCACCAACATGGCCGGCCGTGGTACCGATATCGTGCTCGGCGGCAACCTGGAGGTGGAGATTGCCCAGTTGGGGCCGGAGGCCACCGAGGAACAGATCGAGGCGCTGAGGCAGGACTGGGAGCGGCGTCACCAGCAGGTGCTGGAGGCGGGCGGCCTGCGGGTGATCGGTACCGAACGCCACGAGTCGCGGCGCATCGACAACCAGCTGCGTGGTCGCTCGGGCCGCCAGGGTGATCCGGGCTCCTCTCGGTTCTATCTCTCGCTGGAAGACAACCTGATGCGCATCTTCGCCTCCGACCGGGTCTCATCGCTGATGCAGAAGCTCGGCATGAAGGAGGGCGAGGCGATCGAGCATCCCTGGGTCAACAAGGCGATCGAGAACGCCCAGCGCAAGGTGGAGGGTCGCAATTTCGACATCCGCAAGAACCTGCTCGAATACGACAACGTCGCCAACGATCAGCGCAAGGTGGTCTATCAGCAGCGTGACGAGCTGATGGAGACCGAGGATGTCTCGGAGCTGGTGCATGCGCTGCGCGAGGAGGTCCTGAACGCCACCATCGATCGTTACATCCCGCCGCAGAGTCTCGAAGAGCAATGGGACGTGCCGGGGCTGACCGAGGCGCTGAAGGAGCATTTCGATCTGGATCTGCCCATCCAGCAATGGCTGGACGAGGACGATCAGCTGCACGAGGAGACACTGCGCCAGCGTATCCTCGAGGAGCTGGAGAGGTCCTGGCAGGCGAAGGAGGAGCAGATCGGTAGCGAGCAGATGCGCCGCCTGGAGAAGGAGGTGATGCTGTTCACCCTCGACTCCCACTGGAAGGAGCACCTGGCGGCGATGGACTATCTGCGTCAGGGCATCCACCTGCGTGGCTATGCACAGAAGGACCCCAAGCAGGAATACAAGCGCGAGGCGTTCGAGATGTTCTCGCGCATGCTCGACTCCATCAAGCAGGAGGTGGTGGAGATCATCAGCAAGCTGCAGATCCAGGAGCCACCTCCCATCCACGAACCGGTGATCGACCCGGGCACCTTCGAGTTTCAGCACGAGGAGTTCACCGGGCTGGAGACGCCGGAAGAGGTGCCGGCAGAGGCGATCGCGGAGCAGGAGCTCGAGCCGCAACAGCCCTATGTGCGGGGTGAAAGAAAGATCGGGCGCAACGAGCCCTGCCCCTGTGGCTCGGGCAAGAAGTACAAGCACTGCCATGGCAGGCTGAGTTGATGGACGCGGATGCGCCCATCCAGGTGGAGAGCGTGCCGTTGCCGATCGCCGGGGCGCGCCTCGCCACTGCCGCGGCAGGGATTCGTTACCGCAACCGTGCCGATCTGGTGCTGATGGAGCTCGCACCGGAGAGCACCACCGCGGCGGTCTTTACCCGCAACCGGTTCTGCGCCGCCCCGGTGACCGTGGCGCGTGAACACCTGGCCAAGGATCGCCCACGCTATCTGCTGATCAATGCAGGCAATGCGAACGCCGGTACCGGCGACGAGGGGCTGCGGGCGGCGCGCGAGACCTGCCGTGCCGTGGCCGCGATGGCCGGCTGTGCCATGAGCCAGGTGCTGCCCTTCTCCACTGGGGTGATCGGTGAGGACCTACCGCTGCTGCCCTTCCAGCGGGCGATGCCGGGGCTCTTCTCTGGATTGAGCGAGGATGCCCGGGCCTGGGAGGCGGCAGCCCGCGCCATCATGACCACCGACACCCGACCCAAGCGTTTCGGTTGTGAGGTCGAGCTCTCCGGTGGCCTGGTGCGCCTCAGCGGGATTGCCAAGGGCGCGGGGATGATCCGCCCGGACATGGCGACCATGCTCGCCTTTCTGGCGACCGACGCCGCGGTGGATACCGCCACCCTGCAGGCGGTGCTGACCGAGGCGGTGGAGCCGAGCTTCAACAGCATCACCGTGGACGGCGATACTTCGACCAACGACGCCTGTGTGCTGGTGGCAACGGGCGCTTCGGGGGTCGGTCTGTGCGACGAGGAGGATCGCGAACGGCTTGGCCTGGCCGTCGGCACGCTCTGTTTCATGCTGGCCCGTGAGATCGTGCGGGACGGCGAGGGGGCCACCAAGCTGGTAGAACTGGTGGTGGAGCAGGCGGCCAGTGTGGCCGATGCCCGTGCGGTGGCCTACACCATCGCCCATTCCCCCTTGGTCAAGACCGCCCTGTTCGCCGAGGACCCCAACTGGGGGCGCATCCTGGCGGCAGTCGGCCGTGCGGGCGTCGACCTGGATATCCGCCGCGTGCGCATCTACCTGGGGGATGTCTGTATCGTGCGCGATGGCGGGCGCGACCCGGACTATCGCGAGGAGGAGGGTCAGTGGGTGATGGCACAGGACGAGTTCGAGATCCGGGTGGTGCTGGGTGCCGGTACGGCCGAGACCAGGGTTCTGACCTGCGATCTCTCCTATGACTATGTCAAGATCAACGCCGAATACCGTTCCTGATGACTGAGCCGGTCGAGGTGGCCGCCGCTGCCCTGGTCGATGCCGCCGGGCGGGTGCTGTTGGCGCAGCGCCACCCGGAGGCCCACCAGGGCGGGCTGTGGGAGTTCCCCGGAGGGAAGTGCGAGCGAGATGAGCCGGTCGAATGCGCACTGGTGCGCGAATTGCGCGAAGAGCTGGGCATCGAGGCCGAGGCCTGGCGCCCGTTGATCCGGGTCCGTCATGACTATGGCGATCGCTGCGTCGTGCTGCACGTCTACCGGGTCACGGGCTGGCGCGGCAAGCCGCAGGGCCGCGAAGGGCAGCCGCTGGCCTGGGTGCGTCCCGAGGCGCTTTCCGACTATCCCATGCCGGCCGCCGACCGGCCGGTGGTGACCGCCCTGCAACTGCCCGATACCTATCTGATCACCCCGCCGGAAGTACTCGACACGGAGGGCTTTTTGAAGCTGCTGGAAGAGGCCCTGGAGCGCGGCATAAGGCTGCTGCAGTTCCGCGTCTTCGGATTGGACCAGGCCACCACCCGGTCGCTGTACGAACGGGCCGAGCAGCTCTGCGAGCGCGCTGGGGCGATCCTGATGGCCAACTCCGCGCTGGGACTGCGACGGCCCACCGGTTTGCACCTCACCAGTCGGGCGCTGCGCAGCCTGAAGCGCCGGCCAGTGGATGTCCGCTGGCTGGCGGCCTCCTGCCACGATGCGGACGATCTTGCCAGGGCACAGGATCTGGGGGTCGATTTCGCGGTACTCTCCCCGGTATTGCCCACCCCAAGCCATCCGGATGCCGATCCGCTGGGGTGGGAGCGATTTGCCGCCTGGGTAGACGGCGTATCGCTGCCGGTGTTCGCCCTGGGCGGGATGGAGCCGTCGCTGCTGGAGACCGCCTGGCGGCATGGTGCCCAGGGCATCGCGGGGATTCGGGGGATAGGATGAGATTCAATCGCTACCTGGTGTTCTACATCATTCTGGGCGTGGCACTGGTCGCCAGCTGGACCCTGGTGGGACAGCGTGCCCGGATCGCGCCCAATGTCGGCATGCACATCATGAGCGTGGACGAGAACTGCCAACCCTGGCGCGCACCCTGCGGTGCCTATGCAAGCGGTTTCGCCCTGGTGTTGGGGCCCTCGGCCGAAGAAGGTGGGATCCTGCATCTGGTCGGAGAACGCCTGCCGACCGACGCCCACCTCGACCTGGTGCAGTTCGACGAAGACGCACACCAGCTCGCCCGGCCGCAGCTGCGGGCGCGACCCGGCGGTCATTGGGTCATTCGTACCGACCCCAAGGCCACCCGCCTGCGGGTCAATCTCACCTCGGGCGAACAACAATGGGTGGCGGAGTTTCCACTGGTGGATCTCACCGGTCGCCCCCTGGCGGGACCCCTCCTGCGTCACAGCTCCTGAGATTCGGGATCGTAGTCC
>RFHJ01000230.1 GCA_003696905.1 Gammaproteobacteria bacterium
GCCATGCGCTCGAACTCGACGTTGGTGATCACGTTCTCGAAGCGGTCGTAGCCATAGGGCTGGATCTTGGCCGCATCATAGGGCTTCCAGCCGGTGGCCCAGATCACGGCGCCACAGGGGAAGTTGATCTCCCGTTCCTCCATGTCGAGGTCGATGGCGTCGTACTTGCATGCATCCTTGGCCTTCTGCGCGTCATCGGTGCCGATGATGCGCGGATCGAGCACGTACTGCAGCGGATGCGCCATCACATGCGGCAGATAGGCACCCTTGCGCTTGCTCATGCCATAGTCGAACTCGTTATCGAACTCGGCCTCGACCGCCTTGCCGCAGTCGCCACAGGCGGTACAGTTGTCATTGACATAGCGCGGGCTCAGTTTCACCGTGGCGGTGTAGTTGCCCGGCTCGCCCTCCAGGCCGGTGACCTCGGCCAGGGTCAGCACCGTGATGTTGGGGTTCATCTTGATGCGCCGCTGGTTGATCTCCTGGCCGCAGGTCGGATGACACAGCTTGGGGAAATACTTGTACAGCTGGCTGACACGGCCGCCCAGGAAGGGGCGCTTCTCGACCAGTACGACCTTTTTCCCGGTCTCGGCGGCTTCGAGCGCGGCCGTCATGCCGCTGATGCCGCCACCGACGACGAGAATGGTCTCGTTGGTGGCTACGACTTCCGTCATGGATATTCCTCCGTCGCGGATACTCAAGAATGCGTGGCCTGGCGGCATGGCCGGCCAGAGGCAGGCCGGGGCCTGCAATTTGGGACGGGTTAAGATACCCTCACCCGCCCTTTACTACCATGCAGGAACAATCGAATTTTCCGATGTGCTAATAGATGGCGCGTATGCGGAAGTCTTTGTATCGTTAATGGTTTTCATTACGTCCATTGGCCGGTCGCTCGCAAAAGCCGCCAAAGTGTGGGTTGTCGTCGACAGGCTCGCGCTCCATGATGACGTCGATTCAGCCCCGGGAGGAACCACGACATGAGCGAGCAGGCGCGGGTGTTGCGTCCGGAACAGCACTACATCAGCGAGGAGCCCTATTACGAGCCGGTGGGCGAGGAGATCCAGGTCTTCGAGGCCGCCTGGCGGAATGGCCTGCCGGTACTGCTCAAGGGGCCCACCGGTTGTGGCAAGACCCGCTTCATGGAGCACATGGCCTGGCGTCTGGAACGGCCGCTGATCACCGTCTCCTGCCACGACGACCTGACCGCCTCCGACCTGGTGGGGCGCTTTCTGGTGCGCGGCGGCGAGACGGTGTGGGTGGACGGCCCGCTGGCGGCGGCGGTACGTGCGGGGGCGATCTGTTATCTGGACGAGGTGGTGGAGGCGCGCAAGGACACCACCGTGGTGATCCATCCCCTGGCCGACGACCGGCGGGTGCTGCCCATGGAAAAATTGGGGGAACTGCTGGAGGCCGGCCCCGAGTTCTGCCTGGCGATGTCCTACAACCCGGGCTACCAGTCGGTTCTCAAGGAGCTCAAGCAGTCCACTCGTCAGCGCTTTGTGGCGCTGGAGTTCGATTATCCCCAGCCGGAGCTGGAGGCGCGCATCATCGAGAAGGAGTCGGGCGTCGATCGGAAATTGGCCGACCGTCTGGTGAAGTTTGCCCACATGACCCGTAACCTGAAGGGACAAGGGCTGGACGAGGGGGCTTCGACCCGGTTGCTGGTGCATGCCGCCAAGCTGATCGCAAGCGGGGTGGACCCGGTGGTCGCCTGCCGCGCCAGTATCGCCCAGGCGCTGACCGATGAGCCGGAGATGCTGGTGGCGGTCAACGAACTTTCTGCGTCGCTGTTCTGACCCTGCCGCCAGGTGCCGGAATCTGGGGAATCGGAGGGTCGCCGATCGGTGCGTTAGCGTTGCGCGGCGAGGTCGGCGATGGTGGTCGGCAGACCCACCACCTCGATGTGTTCGCCAGTCTGTTGACTGACCTGGCTGGTAGAGATGATGCCGCGAATGCGGTCGAGTTCCTCGCCCTCGCCACGCTGCATTACCAGGGCGTGCTGGCGGCCCAGGCGACGCAGCGTTTCCACGATGTCACCAACCCGTGCCTGCAATACATCCTCGTAGTCCAGCACCTCGATACGATGGCGCGGCGTCATGATGTCGCGCACCATGATGTCCTCGCGCTTGCCGCCATGCTCCTGTATGTACATCACCGCCCGTTCGCCGGTGATGTCGCGCGCCGTGATAAGGCCCATCACGTTGTAGTACTGATCGGTGACGAACAGCAGGCGGACGCCGGCAGAGATCATGCGCTCGCTGGCATTGTCGATGCTGGCACAGGGGTTGATGGTCATGGCGGCGACCTTGCTCAGGTCGGTCACTACCTTGATCGCCGGTGCATCCAGTCCCACCGGTTCCAGATTGTCCACGCGGGGACGGTCCAGAGCGGTCTCGTTCGTCAGGACATGGGTCTCGAGGCTGTGGTATTTCATGGCAGTACTCCTGCGCTATCCCCGGGGTCGATGTAACCCCTGCCGTGATTCGATTCTGGTCCCGGGTTGGCGCAGCGGCAATTCACGGATTTTTATGAGCGGATCGAAAACCCGCACAATTGATCTGGGTTAATGACGCGAATCCGGCTTGTGCGTGTTCGGAGTCATCGCGGAAGATGACGGCATGAGTGGACCTGCCCCCCTATCCCGCGAAGAGATCCTCGCTCACCTCGACCAGTGGCTGGAGGTCGAGTTCACCTTTCTCCAGACCGACGACCTGGCGCGGGCCATCGCCCGGCTGGACCGGGACGCGCAGCGTTTCCTGCTGGATTGGACCCGGCGTGCCGCAGCGACCAGCACCAATCTGGCGTTCGAGTTTGCCCGGCGTGCCCTGGAGATGATCGGCAAGGTGGACCAGGAGGTGATCGTCAACTGGTGTCTGCATGCCATGGATAGCTACGATCGCAGCGGCTTGAATGCCGCGATGACGGTGATTCGGGATCTCGAAGGTTTTCTTTCGCTCGGCCATCGTCGGGCCAACGGCGCCCTCTATGAGGATTCGGTCATCGTATTGGCTCATTTCGTGCAAGGGCTGGACGGGCGACGCCTGAAGATCGAGCGTGACGAGGTCGCCTGGACGGACGGCGAGGTGATCTATCTGCCGGAGATCATGGCGCATTTCGACAGCCCGGAGGACAACTTCCAGCTGTACAAGGCGCACGTGGCCCAGCTCTGGGCGCAAACGCGCTGCGGCACCCTCAATGAGGACCTGGCCAGTCATTTCGCCGGCTACGCCGATCCGAGTCGTGCGCAGGCGTTGTTCCATCGCCTGGAGGTCATCCGTCTCGATGCCTTCATCGCGCGCGAGCTGCCGGGCCTCCATCGCACCATGCGGCGTCTGTCGGAGGCCCTGGGGGATGTGCCGCTGCCCGCCGGCTGGGAGGCTGCGCAGAAGGCGCTTCGCGAGCCTGCCGCCGCGGTGTCGGATACCCTGCATTGGCTGGCGCGGCTGTATCCGCTGGGCGAGGCGCCTGCGCCGCTGTGCTATCAGGGGCAGCTGCGGCCGGCCGAGGCGTGGGCCGCGCGTCTGGAGCGGTTGGAACGTGACCGTAACTGGCTGCGTCAGATGTTGCGGGTGATCGCCGACGAGATCACCGAGGGGGCGCCGGAACGGGAGCCGGTGGAATCCTTCGAGCTGAAGGAGAAGGTCGATGCCAGGGAGGACGAGCTGCTGCCTTTCGAGATCGCTCTCCAGGATGCACCCATTCCGGTGCCCGAGCAGGTCACAGAGCGGCTCACCTCGGTCCTGCTCGATCTGGGCGAGATACCACCCGAATATCTCTCCCCCGCGGGGGACGGCGAGTACGATCCCAGCCTGTTCAAGGAGGAGGCGCAGGATGCCGCCGATGTATGGTCCGGTATCTATCACGAGGAAGGCGCGTATCTGTACAACGAGTGGGACAGGGCGCGGCAGGCCTACAAGAAAGACTGGTGCGTGCTGCGCGAGATCGAGGTGGAAGCGGCCGATACGGCATTCTACGAGCAGACCCTCGACAAGTATGCGGGGCACGTGCGCTCGTTGCGCCGAACCTTCGAGATATTGCGCGGCGAGGACAAGCTGCTGAAGCGTCAGCGTGATGGTGACGATATCGACATCGATGCCCTGGTGGAGACCTGGGGGGATGTCCACCAGGGGCTGGAGATGTCTGACCGGGTGTTCACCCGTCAGCATCGCGAGGAGCGCAATATCGCGGTGATGTTCATGGTGGACATGTCGGGTTCGACCCGAGGCTGGATCAATGAAGCGGAGCGCGAGGCCTTGATCCTGCTGGCCGAATCACTGGAGACCCTGGGAGACCGCTACGCGATCTATGGCTTCTCCGGCTGGACGCGCAAACGCTGCGACGCCTATCGGGTGAAGGACTTCGACGAGCCGTGGGACGAGACGGTCATCGGCCGGGTGTGCAATATCGAACCCAAGGACTATACCCGCATGGGGGCGCCTATCCGCCACCTGGTGCAGAAGCTCAAACGAGTGGAGGCGCGCACCAAGCTGCTGGTCACCCTATCGGATGGCAAGCCGGACGACTACGATCTGGAATACCGCGGCGACTATGGTATCGAGGACACCCGTCAGGCCCTGCTCGAGGCGCGCCGCGAGGGTGTACATGCCTACTGCATCACCATCGACAAGGAGGGGCAGGATTACCTGCCCCACATGTATGGGGTGGCGAACTACACGGTGCTCGATGATGTGGCCAGGCTACCCTTGAAGGTCTCCGACATCTACCGCCGCATCACCAGCTGATCCCCGTATTGGACGAAGAGGTCTCAGCGCCAGGGGGCAAAGGGCCGACCGGGCGCGGCAGGAGGCATGCCACTCATACCGCCCATCGGTGCGGATCGAGTCGCTGACGGGGCCGTTGCCGGGCGTGCGGCCTGCTGGCGATACCAGGCGCGGCGCGCCATCTCTCGGGCCAGCAAGCGGCGGTAGTAGACCGTGGCCCGGCTGCCATTGGCAGCGATATCGATGATGCGCCAGCGCGGGCCGTCGAGGGCCACGCGGAAATCGATTCGCGCCGGGTAGCGGCGCGGATCGACGATCAACATGGTGACATCGGCCTCGCTCCCATCCGTGGCGATGCGCGGGCGCAGGAAGCGCACCTCCTGGTTCCGGTACAGCAGCAATGCCTCGGTGAGACGGGTGAGGAACAGGCGCTTCATCTCCTCCGCCATGGCCGCCTTGCGCTGCGGATCGAGTTTTGCGTACCAGCGTCCGCCGGCCTGGCGTGCCATGGCCTGGAAGTCGAACAGCGGTGCAATCTTGGTGTCGAGGAAGCGGGCGATGGCGGGGCCGGAGGGTGGCGGCTCTTGCCTCAGGAAGGTGCGCAGGGTCTCGACGGCCAGGCGCAGCGTCTGTACCGGCGAAGGTGCCTTCTTCTGTGTCGGCTGGGCTGGGGCCGTTGGTGGCACAGGCGTTGTGGCCGGCCCGGCTGTGGGGATCATGCTGCTCGGCGGTGGAACAGGCGGTGTGGTGGTCAGTGGTTGGGCCATGCCGCCGACGGCAAGAGCGCTCAACAGGGTAAGTGCCATCAGTCGTTTCGTCATCGGTTCCTCCTCGTGTTCGACAGGGGCATCTTGCACCAGAAGCCCCCAGCTGTACCAACAGCAGTCGCTGATAGGCTTATCGACTCTTCAATCCGGTTAGCATTTCGATGTTCTGCCGCATCTCATCGGGGTCGGTATAGGCCACGCCGATGGGCCAGAAACTCTGTTCGCCGGTTTGCAGTACCAGGGCGGGGAATCCGCTGACGCCGAGGCGACGGGTCTCAGCGATCTCTGCTTCCAGCTGTTGCTGGGTCTCCGCTGCGCGCAGCCTTTCCGAAAATGGCCCCAGTGGCAGGCCGAGGTCCTGGGCGAGATCGATCAGAGTGTCCTCGTCCGATGGGTTACGCGCCTCGAGATAATAGGCCTCTTGAATGGCGAGAATCATCGGTTCTTCGAGTGCCTGATCGAAGAAGCGGGCGGCGATTACGGCACGGCAGGCTGGCCAGGTGGCACGTCGGGGTTGGCAGCGAGTCCAGAAGTCGTAGTTGAAACGGGTTCCCGGAATTCGTGCCTCGATTCGTCGCCAGGTTTGTTGCAATTGTTGGCGCAGGGATTCGGGCATGGGTTGGTCGGTATCGGGTGCCAGTCCGCCGAGCAGGTTGCGAAAGGCGATATTCTCCGGCAGTACCTCGCGCAGACGGGCGAGTGTGGGTCGAAAGCCCCAGCACCAGCTGCACATGGGATCCTGCACATAGATCAAGGTGGCTTGTGGCATACGTAACGTCCAGAGACGAAGTGAATGACAGTGAGAAAGGGTGGCGATGGTGACAATATAGCGGGGATCGCACGATTCATGGTCCTTCTGTCCTGGGCGGCGGGTCTGGCCTTCGCCGCCTATCTGTTTCAACACCTGCTCGACGAGCGGTTCAATCCCAATCGTGACCTATCGTTGGAGGTGACACCGGGCGGTCCTCGTGAAGTCGTGTTGCGTCGCAATGCGCAAGGACACTACGTGGCGGACGGAGCGATCGACGGACATCGCGTGACCTTTCTGGTGGATACGGGGGCAACTACCGTGGCCATGCCCGAGGCCTTGGCAAGGCGCTGGGGGCTGCGCCTGCAACCGGGCGGTCTCAGCGAGACGGCCAATGGTACCGTGCAGGTCTGGCGGACCACGCTACGGGAGGTGCGACTCGGCGCCATCCGGCTGCATGATGTGCCGGCGGTGGTGATGCCGAGTATGGGGCCGCGGTCACCCGTGCTGTTGGGGATGAGTTTCTTGCAGCGGCTCGAACTGATTCAGCGAGACGGGCGACTGCTGTTGCGTCAGCGCTGAGTACGGTGCGGGGCGCTGGCCCCGCGCCCCGCACCGAACGTCAGGCCTTGATCGTTTCCTTGAGGGCCTTCAATGCGGTGACCCGCACCGTGGTCGAGGCGGGTTTGGCAGCAATCTTCATGGGTTCGCCCGTGGCTGGATTGCGTCCCATGCGTGCCTTGCGTGCGGGCTTCTTCACGCGGCGAATCTTTACTCCGGTGTCAGGAATGGTGAATTCGCCCGAGCCACGGCGCTTCATGTGCGCCGTGATCAGGTCGCCGAGTTCCGCGAATACGTCGCCCACCTGTTTCTTGGTGAGACCGGTGGATTCGGCGATGTGAGTGATGATCTGGGTCTTGGTCATCTTGTTGGCGATGGCCTTTACCTTCTTGGCCGGCACTGCTGCTGCCTTCTTGGTCACTTTCTTCTTTGCGACCTTTTTCTTCGCTGCCATTGCTGGACTCCTGGTCTCTGGTGGAAAAGCGCCTGAAACATAGCATAGAAAAAATGGCGGTAGAACTATAAGGGCGCTGCTTTTTGCAAAAAGGTTCGCAAAACA
This sequence comes from Gammaproteobacteria bacterium, assembly GCA_003696905.1. GTDB lineage: Bacteria > Pseudomonadota > Gammaproteobacteria > Chromatiales > Chromatiaceae > MONJU. Next base: position 7,357 of record RFHJ01000230.1, read on the forward strand.
TCTTCGGGTTTCGGGCTAGCCTGAAGTCTGCACTGTTGTTCCGTACCCAGGCAGAACGATATGAGCGACTGTGTTCAAGGATTGCACCCATCTGTCGAGGGAACAACAGCCATGCCGAATGCGGCCGCCCGAAAGGGGTGTCCGTGGGGTCAGTGAAACAACGGCGCTCGCGCTCCACTGACTGTGCAGTTGTGGCGGCTCTAACTGTGCAATCGCCCAACCGGCAGTCTTGATAGGCGTCTGCTATTGGAAAACGCCGCGTGCTCTGTGTCCTCTGTGGAAATAGAAATTTCAGCTGCGGATCCTTATTCCATAGTCAAGGGTGTGGCCGAGGCGTCATGAGAGTTAGGGTGGAAATACCTGATATTGGCAAGCGATCGCTCTGCGTAGGGTGGGTTGAGCCTAGCGAAACCCACCATTTCAGGCCGTGTCCGATGGGTTTCGCGGAGCTCAACCCATCCTACCCGGTTTTTTCCATGATCAGGGGTGTGGCCAAGAACTCATGGCAGTTAGGGGGTGTGGTATTGAAACGGCTCGGCATTCTGGTTCTGTTGATGTGGGTTGGGGCGGTGGCCTTTGCTGGTTCGCACGAAGTGGCGGGCGTCTCGCTGCCGCTGGAGGTGCGGGTCGAGGGCATCGCCGAACCGCTACGGCTCAATGGTGCCGGCGTCCGCTCGAAGTTCTTTTTCAAGATCTATGTCGCTGCGCTCTATTTGGAGCATGAGGGTCGGGCCGCCGAAGAAATTCTGAGGCAATTGCCCGCCTATCGTCTGGCGATGCACTTTCTGTACCACGAGGTTTCCCGAGAAAAGCTGGATGAGGGCTGGGAGGAAGGATTTCGTGCGAACCTTTCCACGATGGCCCTGACAGGACTTCGCGAACGACTGGAGCGGTTCAAGCGCCTGTTTGCAACGCTCCACGAGGGTGACGTGGTGTGGTTGGACCACATTCCTGGACAGGGTACCCGAGTATCGATAAACGGCCGGTTCCGCGGCTTGATCGAAGGGGATGATTTCAGCCGTGCGCTGCTCTCGGTGTGGCTGGGGCGGAATCCGGTGACTGAGTCGTTAAAGAAAGCACTGCTTTCCGCCGCTACCCCTCTGTGACCTAAAGTGATGACACCCCGAGGGGCAACCGCATCATGGCATCAGTGAACCCCATCCCCGCAGACAAGCTGGATGCGAAGGACATCGAGCGCCTGCGCCATCTGGTGCCCCTGCACACGCTGTCCGACGAGCTCTTCGATGACCTGCTCGACGACGTGGTCGTGGAAGGCCTCGTCAAGGGCGGGTTCCTGTTCAGGGAAGGCGATACCGATCAAGCCAGCCTCTATCTATTGGAAGGGAAGCTCGCGCTTCTCAAGGGCAACAAGGTGGTCGAGCAGCTCGAGGCGGCCAGCGAAAAGGCCCGCTTTCCCGTTGCCCACATGCTGCCTCGCCAGTTGAGCGCGAAGGCGCTGACCCGGGTGAAGGTTGCGCGGCTCGATACCCGGCGACTCAGTGAGTTGCTGACACAATCGAATCGGTCGGACTATGAGGTCGACGAGCTCGAAGAGGCCGACGCCGATGACTGGATGAGCCTGCTGCTGCGATCTCCCATACTGCAGCAGCTGCCGCCGGAGAACATCCAGCGGGTGATGATGAGCGTCGAGCAGGTGGAGGTGAGGAAGGAGGACGTCATCATCCGTCAGGGTGACCCAGGTGATTTCTTCTATGTGCTCATCCGGGGGCAGGCATTGGTTCACCGCACGGGGGGGCAGAACGACGTAGTCACCGAGCTGGCTCGCCTGGGTCCGGGAGACGCCTTTGGGGAAGAGGCCCTGCTTTCGGATTCGCCACGCAATTCTTCGGTCAGCATGCTCACCGATGGCCAGGTTCTGCGCCTTTCCAAGACGGATTTCCTCGAGCTGGTGAAGAACCCACTGACCATCTACCTGGACATGGAGCAGGCGAACGAACGGGTTGAAAGGGGCGCCATATGGGTCGATTTGCGCAGCCCGGACGACCATGCGGAGAATGGCCTGCCTGGCAGCATCAATCTGCCCATCGAGTCATTACGGTATCAACTCGAAAGTTTGGCGCCCGATCGTCATTACGTGCTCTACAGCAATAGTGGGGGTCGGGCCGAGATGGGCGCCTATCTGATGGCGCAGCAGGGCTTCGATGTCTCCGTCCTCGAGGGCGGGTTGAAACGTCTGCAATCGGCAGAGGCGGCTCCTCAGGATCTGGATGCCGGCTCAGCGAACGCCGATGCTGCAAGGGTTGTTGATTCCCGGGAAGTGGCCCGTTTGAAGGCGCGGGCGGCCGAGGCGGATGCGCTGGAAAGTCGCCTGAAAGAGACTGAGAGCCGAATCGCTCAACTGGAACAGGAAAGGGCAGAGGCCGTTCAGCAGGTGGAGAGCCGCCTGGAGGCTCTGCAAGAACAACTTGCCGCGGGTGAGCGGAAACGTCTGGCACTAGAAGAGGAGCGGGACCAGGCGCGGTCCCGCGTCGAGGGACTCGAAGCGACCTTGCGGCGGTTGGAGGATGAGCGCAACGGGCTGGCCGAGCAGGTCGACGCTCGTGCGCAACAGGAGAATCGCCTGCGCAGCCGTATCGAGAAGATCGAGCGTGAGCTGATCGGCGAGCGCGAGCGCGCCGAATCTGCCGACGAAACCCTGCAGGGGCTGAACGACCAGCTGACGGCGCTCAAACAGGAACGCGACCAGGAACGGCAGCGCCAGGCGCAAGAGAGCGGCGCCCTCAAGGAGCAGCTGACCGAACTTCAGATAGCACTCGATCAGGCGCGCCAGGAACTGAGCGAGTTGCAGTCCGTGCGGGAACGGGCGGCGGCCAATGAGAGTGAGGTCGGCAGGGAAGCGGAGGTGTTGCGCCAGCGTTTGGCCGAGCGGGAGACGCAGCTCGCTCAGTTGCAGACACAGGTCGATCGGCTGCAGGCCGAGGCGGCGGACGCCAACGAAGCGTTGACCCGACGTGACCAGGAGCTCGATCAGCTCCGGGATGAGCTGGCTTCGGTTCGTGGTGAGGCCGAGGGGTGGCACGAGCAACAGCGTGCTCTGGAAAAGGAACTTGGACGTCTACAGCAGCAGGCAGAGGCCAGGGAACAGGCCTTGCAGCAGGAGCTGGAGACGCACCGCACCCGCCTCGTCGAAGCGGGCACGAGTCTGCACGAGGCGAAGGAGCGGGCGGGCGTTCTGGAGCAGCGCATAGAGGAACTCGAGACGGCGAGCGAAGAGAATCGCTCCCGCCTCGAACAGCAGCTGGCGTCCCTTCAGGGAGAGGCCGAAACCCTTCGAGATGAACTCGAAGCAACCGTACGCGAGCGCGACACATTACGAATGCGGCTCGAGGAGCAGCGCTCCGGCCTGAGCGTCGCCGAGCAGACCGAGCAGAGTCTGCGGGACGCCCTGGCGGAACGGAAGGCCGAAATCGAGACCTTGCGCAGTGCCCTGAGCGAGGCTCAGGCCCAAGGGGCAGCACTGGAGCAGCGCATCGGGGAACTGGAGGTTGTCGGGGAGGAAATCCGTTCCACCTTCGAACAGCAGCTGGCTGCCAGTCGGGCCGAGATCGAGACCCTGAGGAATGAACTGGAAATGGCGGCCCGTGAACGGGACGCATTGCAGGCACGGCTGGAGGAACACCGCTCTGGGCTTAGCGCTGCCGAGCAGACCGAGCAGGCACTACGCGACCTGCTGACCCAGCGCGAGGCCGAGCTCGAGGCGCTGAACGGTGCCCTGCAGGAAGCACAAGGGGAGGCCGCGGAACTGGTTCAGCGTATCGCCGAGCTGGAGACAGGCAGGCGCGAGGATCATGCCGCCTTCGAGCAGCAGCTGGCCGCCAAACAGGCCGAGATCGAGACGCTGAGCGGCGCAAGGGATCAGGCAGAGCAGGCACGGCGCACACTGCAGGCCGAGGTGGACGACCAGGCCTCCCAACTGGCTGCTGCCGAACGCGCTGAACAAGCCCTCCGCGACACCCTGGGCGAGCGTGAGGCTGAGCTCGAAGGGCTGAACACCGTGTTGCAAGAGGCCCAGGCCCAGAGGACGGTGCTGGAACAGCGTGTCACCGAGTTGGAGAGGGCTGGCGAGGAGAACCGCTCGGCCTTCGAGCAGCAGCTGGCCGCCGACCAGGCCGAGATCGAGACATTGAAGAAGGCGCTGGACGCCGCGGTCGACGAGCAGGAGGTCCTGCGGGCAGCGCTGGAGGAACGGGCGGCGGCGCTGGCCGCAGCGGAGGATACGGCTCAGGGGCTGCGTGCCGAACTGGCAGATCGGGAGGCGGCACTGAACGGGCTCTCCGAGGCCTTGCGTGAAATGACGGAAGCCCGTGACGGGCTGGCCTCGGAACTCGAGGAACGCATCGCGGCACATCGGCGTGATGACGAAGCGGCGGTTGTCCGCGAGCAGGAACTGCAGGCGCGGATCACCCACTATGAGACCGAGCTGGAAGAACTGCGCGATCAGTTGGCGGGGCTCGAGCAGAGCCGTGACGAGGCGGTCGCCCTGCGCGGCGAACTCGAGCGCACCGAGCAGGCATTGGCCTCGATGCGGGAGGCGTTGGAGGCGGCCGAGGCCGCACGCCGCGAGGCGGAGGAGACACTCGTAGATCCAGCCCGTCTGGCGGCGGTGCAGGAACAGCTGGCGGAGGCCAACGGCCGCGTCGCGGAACGGGACGCCGAGTTGCAAATGCTCCACGACCAGCTGGCCGCGGCGAGCGAATGGAAGCGCCTGGCCGAGCAGCGCGAGGCCCGGCTCGCGGAACTGGAGCTGGAACTTGCGGCGGCGCGCGACTTCGAGCAGCAAGCGGAAAAGGCGCAGCACGAGCTGGTGCGCCTCAATGAGCGCCTGACCGAGCGGGAAGAGGCCCTGCGCCGTGCCCGCGAAGAGGCGGACGGCCTGCGCGACACCCTGCGCAGCCTGGAGGATCGCCTGGCGGGGCAGTCGGATGCGGATGCCCGACTCGTCGAGCTCGAAGCGGAGTTGTTGGCGATGCGCACCGCCCTTGCTACTGCCGAGGAGCGGGCGACTCGACTGGAGGCGGATCTCGGTCGGGCGCGGGACGACCTGGGTGCCGATGATGGCCAGATGGAGGAGATCGCGCGGCTGGAGCGGGCCCTGCTGGAGGCGCAGGCGGCGCTCGAAGAGAGAAATGCGACCAACGATGGGTTAAAGTCGGAACTCAGGGAGTTACACCAGGCCGCCAGGGAATTCGAGCAGCAGCGCCGCGAGCTGAATGCCGAGCTGGTGGCCCGGGAGGAGGAAGTGGCCGAACTGCGGGCCGTATTGGAAAGCTACGTGGAACAGATCTCTCAGGGCAGCAGGGGCGATAACGACGCACTGCAGGCGATGCGCCAGGAAATGGCTGTATTGCGCGAGGAGTCCGGCCGGGAGATCGCGCAATTGCGGCAGGCGCTGGAGGCCGCACAGAATGCGCTCGAGGCACATTCCAGCGACGCCTCGTCCGAGAATGGCGATGTGGCGGCCTTGGAGGCGATGCGCCAGGAACTCCATGACGCACAACGCGCATTGGAGGAGCGTCAGCGGGATATCGAGGCGGCCGAAGAGAGTCGCCAGGCGCTCGAAGATACCCTGGAAGATGCAAATACCGAGATCGAACGGCTGCGTCGGGAGATGGATCGGCTTTCGGTCGAGAGCGAAGAGGCGTTCTTTCGGGCGGAAGAGGCTGACAAGGCGCGCGCACGGCTGGAGCAAGAGGTACAGCGCCTGCAAGGCGAACTGGAAGAGATCCGGGTCAGTGATTTTCGGGATGATCGGGTCCGCGGCGGAGGTATTCCTCTGGAGATCGACGCGGTCTGGAGCAGCGCCTGGGTTTCACGATTGTTGTCGCTTTTCGTAGGCGCTGGCCTGACGCTGGGTGCGTTGGAAGCGCTTTCCTACCTCGCCGGTCGCGGTGAGCTGATTGGCAGCCTGCTGAAACTGCTCGAGTAGCAACTCCTGTCGATTCATGGCGCGGATACTCTGTGTGGGTGTTGCGACCCTCGACATCATCAATCGGGTCGCGGCCTATCCTGGAGAAGATGAAGAGGTGCGTGCGCTGGCGCAGGCACGGCGGGTGGGGGGCAATGCGGCCAACACCGCCACTGTGCTGGCCCAGCTGGGCGACCGGGCCTCTTGGGCAGGCAATCTGGGGGATTGTCCCGAGGCGGATCGGATTCGTCGTCACTTCGATCGCTATGGCGTGGATCATGTCCTGGCGCATCGGGTTGCCAGAGGCGGCGTCCCGACCTCCTGCGTCACCTTGTCCGAGGCGACCGGAAGCCGCACCATCGTACACTGGCGAGACCTGCCCGAGTATGCGGCCGCTTCCTTCAAGGCCGTGTATCCAGGCGCCTTCGATTGGATACATTTCGAGGGCAGGGCAGTTTCGGAACTACAGGCCATGGTGAGGCATGCGCGAACCCGGTCTGGCAGGCCCGTGTCGCTGGAGGTGGAAAAGCCGCGCGAGGGAATCGAGTCGCTGTTCGATCAGGTCGACGTATTGTTCTTTTCACATCACTATCTGCAGGTCCAGGGACAAGAGGATCCCGAGGTCTTCTTGCATGGCCTGCCCGAGGGTATTCTCGCAACCTGTACCTGGGGTGCCCGGGGCGCCTGGGGTCGTGATGGGCAGGGGCGGATCCTGCATCAAC
>RFHJ01000231.1 GCA_003696905.1 Gammaproteobacteria bacterium
ACCCTACGAAGTTGGAGGATGATGTAGGATGCGGTGAGGCACGAACCGCATCGATGACATTTTCCATGATCAGGGGTGTGGCCAAGGCCTCATGGTAGTCAGATGACGTTACCCTGCTCCCGCCGCAAGTGGGGGAGGGATTACTCAGAGATTCCTTTATAATGCGCGCTTTGGCATTCATTCTCGGTGAGCGGTGCCTCGGGGCAGGCAGGGAATCTTGATAATGAGGATAAGAATCGGGCTCGTTACCGTCCTGGCGTTCGTGCTGGTCCTGCAGGCTGCCTGGGCGGCGGGTTTCCGAATCGAGGACATCCGGGTCGAGGGTCTGCAGCGCATCACTGCGGGCACCGTGTTCAACTATCTGCCCGTAAAGCCCGGCGATACCCTGAGCGACAAGCGCAGCGCCGAGGTGATTCGGGCGTTGTTCAACACAGGCTTCTTCAAGGATGTCCGGCTGGAGCGGGACGGCAACGTCCTGGTCGTGGTGGTGAGCGAGCGCCCGGCGATCGCCGAACTCAACTTCAGCGGCAACAAGTCGATCGATACCGATGCGCTGAAAGAGGGCCTCAAGGATGTGGGGCTGGCGGAAGGCAGGACCTTCAACCGATCGGTGCTCGACAGCATCGAACGGGAGCTGGAACGCCAGTATTTCAACCAGGGCAAGTACGGGGTCAAGATCAAGACCACGGTGACACCCCTCGAGCGCAATCGGGTGGCCATCGATATCGATGTCACCGAGGGCGAGACGGCGCGAATCAAGGGTATCAACATCATCGGCAACAAGGCCTTCGACGAGGACGACCTGCTGGACGAGTTCAAGCTGTCCACCGGTGGCTGGTTTTCCCGCTTCACCAAGGATGATCAATATTCGCGGCAAAAGCTGGCGGGTGATCTGGAAACGTTGCGTTCCTTCTACCTGGATCGGGGCTATGTCAATTTCAAGGTGAAATCGACCCAGGTCACCATTACACCCGACAAGAAGGATATCTATGTCACCATCAATATCGATGAGGGGGATGTCTTTACCCTGAGCGATATCCAGTTGGCGGGCGACTATGTGGGCAAGCCCGAGGACTACTTTCCCCTGATTCACCTTCGGCGCGGCGAGCCCTTCAATCGCAAGGCAGTGGTGGAGAGCAGTGATCGCATCTCGGCCATGCTGTCGGACCAGGGCTATGCCTTCGCCAACGTCAACGCGATCCCCGAGATCGATAACGAGAAAAAGACCGTCACCATCACCTACTTCGTCGACCCCGGGAAGCGGGTATATGTACGCCGGCTCAATATCAAGGGGAATTCACGCACCCGAGACGAGGTGATCCGGCGGGAATTCCGGCAGATGGAGGCGGCCTGGTTCTCCGGTGAGAAGTTGAAGCTGTCTCGCGAACGCGCCCAGCGGACCGGCTTTTTCGAGAAGGTGAATGTCGAGACACCGGCGGTACCCGGTTCTCCCGACCAGGTGGATGTCAACGTCAGTGTGACCGAAAAGCCCTCGGGAGAGTTGCTGGCGGGGCTAGGCTATTCCCAGGCAGACGGCTTCATCTTCAACGCCAGTGTGGCCCAGGAGAATTTTCTCGGTACGGGAAAAAAGGTTTCGTTGGCATTGCAGACCAGTAGCGCCAACCGCCGTTACGAGATCTCCTACACCAACCCCTATTACACGGTCGATGGGATCAGCCGTGGCTTCACCCTCAGCTATCGCTCGACCGACTTCAATAATCTCTCTACCGCCGACTATAAGACCGATGACGGTATCGTGGGGGTCAACTTCGGTATCCCGCTCAGTGAGTTCAACCGGTTCTCCTTCGGTGCTGCGCTGCACCTCATCGACTTTCAGAAAGGTAGCTCGCCGCCGCCGGAGGTCACTGCCTGGGAGACTGCGGAAGGGAACAACTATCTCGATCTGGAGTTGACCTTGGGCTGGATGCACGATTCGCGAGACAATGCCTTGTTTCCCAAGGAAGGGGCCTTACAGCGTCTCTCTGCCGAGGTGACAATGCCGGGCAGCGACCTGCTCTATTACAAGTTTGGCTACAAGCATCGCCGATACTGGCCGGTGTTCAAGGATCTCGTGTTTTCACTCAACGGCGAGGTCGCCTACGGAGCGGCCTACGGTGGTACCAGTCAGCTGCCGATTTTCAAGAACTATTTTGCCGGTGGTCCCACCTCGGTACGCGGCTACAAATCGTTGTCGCTAGGGCCGCGTGACAGCACCGGAGATCCCATTGGGGGCAACGCAAAGGTGCTCGGCAATGCCGAACTCTATTTCCCCTCGCCGATCTATGCGGATACCATGCGATTCCTGACCTTCTTCGATGCCGGGTCGGTGTTCGATACCGAAGGAGGCAAGGGCTTCGATACCAAGGAGTTCCGCTATTCGGCAGGGGTGGGGCTGGCCTGGCTGTCACCGGTCGGCGCCATTACCATGAGCTATGCCCAGCCGCTCAAGAAGGATAGCCAGGACGAGCCGGAGGAGTTCCAGTTCACCTTTGGGACCAGCTTCTGAGAATTGCATCGTGAGATCGGGTTCAATTGCTTTATGGCTGGTATTCCTTTTGTCGTTTGCGGCATCGGTATCGGCCCAGGTATCGGTGGCCTATGTGGATGTTGCGCGACTGCTCGAGGATGCGCCTCAGGTTGCCCAGATCAAGGCGCGTATCCGCGAGGAGTTTCGTGCGCGCGACGAGCGCCTTGTGGAAATGCAGAAACAGATGCGTGTTCTGCGCGAAAAGCTCCGGCCAGAGTCGCGTGAGTTGACAGCCGAGGAGAAGGAACGTCTTCAGAAGGACCTTGCCACCCGCAAGCTGCAATTCCAGCGCGCGCGTGACGAGCTGGAACAGGACAAGCAGTTACGGTTCAGCGAAGAAGAAGAGCGCTTCTCCAAGATCATTCGCGAGGTAATCGCCCAAGTGGCGCAGGATCGTCACCTGGACCTGGTTCTGCAGGGCGGTGTGCTCTGGGTCACCCCTCGCATCGATATCACCGATGTGATTCTTGCCAGGCTCCGCGAGCTGGCAGAGCAGAAGCGCTGAGCCATGCCTCCACTGAGTCTAGAGCGACTTGCTGAACTCACCGGTGCTGAACTGCGGGGTGATCCCGCGTGCCAGGTCGTGCAAGTGGCATCCCTTGACGAGGCGCAGCCTGGTCAGCTGGCCTTTCTGGCTTCCAAGCGTTTTGTGCCCTATCTGGAGTCGACGCGCGCTTCGGCGGTCATTCTCTCAGCCGACTACGCGCCCCGCTGTCCGACCAACGCCCTGGTCAGTGACAATCCGCAGTTGGCCTATGCCTTGGCGGCGGCGGCGCTGAACGAACGTCCTCGTGCGCCCGCGGGGATACACGAAACTGCGGTGGTGGACCCCAGCGCCGAGATTGCTGCAAGCGCAAGCGTCGGCGCTCATTGCGTCATTGGTGCTGACTGCGTCATCGGCGAGAACGTGGAGATCGGCCCCAACTGTGTCGTGGACGATGCCTGTGAGATTGGCGCCGATTCCCGCCTGGTGGCGAGCGTCACCCTTTGCAAAGGTACCCGTCTCGGTCGACGATGCCTGATCCATCCAGGAGCGGTACTGGGTGCCGATGGCTTCGGATTGGCCAATGACAGGGGGCGTTGGGTGAAGATTCCGCAGTTGGGTCGGGTGATACTCGGTGACGATGTCGAGGTGGGGGCCTGTACCACCATCGACCGGGGTGCCTTGAAGGACACGGTATTGCACGATGGCGTGAAACTGGACAATCAGATTCAGGTCGCGCACAACGTCGAGATTGGCGAGAATACCGCCATGGCGGCCCATGTCGGTATTTCGGGCTCGACCCGCATCGGGTCGGGCTGCACCGTGGCGGGGGCCGCTGGTATTGCCGGTCACCTCGAATTGGCGGATGGAGTGCACGTCTCGGGGTTGACCGCGGTGAGCCGTTCGTTGCGTAAGCCCGGTGTCTATACCAGTACCGTGCCGGCCATGCCGCACGACCAGTGGGGTCGCAATTTTGCACGCCTGAGACAACTGGACGATCTCTTTCGTCGCGTGCGTGCCCTGGAGAAGATCCTGCAGGAAAACAACACGGACGCGGAGCCCAAGTAGCATCAGGTCTACGGCACCTGTTACCAACCTTTCGAGATTCTTATGTCAGTCATGGATATCCAGAAGATCACCAGCATGCTGCCGCATCGCTATCCCTTTTTGCTTGTGGACCGGGTGTTGGAGGTCGACAGTGGCAAGCGGCTGGTGGCGATCAAGAACGTCACCTACAACGAGCCTTTCTTCCAGGGGCACTTTCCCGAGAAGCAGGTGATGCCCGGTGTACTCATCATCGAGGCCCTGGCCCAGGCCACCGGCCTGCTCGCCATGGACAGCGAGGAGGTCAGTGGCGCGGCCATCTACTATCTGGTCGGCGTTGACAAGGCGCGTTTCAAGCGCCCGGTGGTGCCCGGCGATCAGCTCCGACTCGAGGTGGAAGTGGCGCGGGTCCGCCGCGGTATCTGGAGCTTTATCGGCAAGGCGACCGTCGACGGCGCCGTGGCGGCCTCTGCCGAGATCATGTGTACCGCCAGAGATCTCTGAACATGATCGATCCGCGTGCCGTAGTGGATCCTGCGGCCGAACTCGGTGAAGACGTCGAGGTGGGCCCCTTCGCGGTGATCGGGCCAGGTGTCGAGGTCGGTGCGGGTACGCGGATCGGGCCGCATGTCGTGCTACGCGGGCAGACCCGCATCGGGCGGGACAACCAGATCTTCCAGTTTGCCTCGATCGGCGAGGACCCTCAGGACAAGAAGTATGGCGGCGAGGAGACTCGGTTGGAGATCGGTGACCGCAATCGGATTCGCGAGTTCACCACCATCCATCGCGGCACGGTGCAAGATGGGGGGGTCACCCGTATCGGCGATGACAATCTCTTCATGGCCTATACCCATGTGGCCCATGACTGCCAGATCGGCAGTCATGTCATCATGGCCAATGCCGCCTCCTTGGGGGGACATGTGCGTCTCGACGACTGGGCCATCCTCGGGGGCTTTGCTATCGTGCACCAGTTCTGTCGCATCGGTGCCCATGCCTTCGCCGCCATGGGCAGCGTCATTTCCAAGGGGGTGCCGCCCTATGTGATGGTGGCGGGGCACCCGGCCAGGGCGCGGGGACTGAATACCGAGGGCCTGCGCCGCCGGGGTTTCGATAGCGAGCAGATCTCCCGTATCAAACAGGCCTATCGCCTGGTCTACAGTTCCGATCTGCTGGTCAAGGACGCCATCATGCAGATCGAGAGCCAGTGGGGCGAGTATCCCGAGATCCAGCGTTTCGTGCAGTTTCTGCGCGCCAGCGAGCGCAGCTTCATAAAGTAGCCCATGCGTGTCGCCATCATAGCCGCCGAGCCGTCGGGCGATCAGCTCGGGGCGGGTCTGATGCGTGCCCTGCGCGAACGCCTGCCGGACCTGTGCTTCGAGGGCGTCGGCGGTGCCCAGATGCAGGCGGTGGGCATGCAGTCGCTGGCCCCCATGGAGACCCTGTCGGTAATGGGCCTGGTGGAGGTGCTGGCCCACCTGCCAGGCCTGCTGCGCCTGCGGCGCTCGCTGCTGGCGCGCTGGCGTGTCGATCCGCCGGACCTGTTCATCGGGATCGATGCCCCCGACTTCAACTTTCTCATCGAGCGTCGGCTACGGGCGGCCGGAGTACCCACGGTGCACTATGTCAGTCCCACCGTCTGGGCCTGGCGGGAGGGTCGGGTGCAGACCCTTCGGGAGGCTACCGATCTGCTGTTGAGCATCCTTCCCTTCGAGCCCGAGTTCCTCGAACGCAGGGGGGTGCATGCCGTCTATGTGGGGCACCGACTGGCCGCCGAGATGCCACTGGAACCCGATCGGCAAGGGGCGCGTCAGGCGCTGGGTTTTGGCCTCGAAGAGCCCGTGCTCGCCGTACTACCCGGCAGCCGAAAGGGCGAGCTGGAGCGACTGGCACGTCCCTTCCTGCAGAGTGCCAGGGCCTGCGCTGAACAGTTACCTGGTCTGCGGGTGGTGACACCACTGGTGAATGAGGATCTCCGCCTGCTCTGGCGCACAGAACGCGCTCGGTACGCCCCGGATCTCGAAGTAGTCGAGGTGATGCAGGACAGTCGGCGGGCGCTGGCGGCGGCAGACGTGGCGCTGACCGCCTCGGGGACCGCGACCTTCGAGGCGCTGTTGAGCAAGCGGCCGATGGTGGTCGGCTACAAGCTCAATCCGCTCACCTACTGGTTGGCACGCGCTCTGCGTCTGGTGAAGTTGGAACACGTCGCCATGGCCAATCTGCTCGCGGGCGAGGGGTTGGCCCCCGAGTTCATCCAGGGCGCCTGTGAACCTGGCCGACTGGTCCCGGCCCTGATGGCCTTTTTCCGGGATCAGGGTCGGGTGGCGTCGATCCAGCGCCGCTATCGGGAGATCCATGAGGCGATGATCGTGGATACCGATCGGCGTGCGGCGGAGGCCGTGCTGGACCTGGTGGCTCAGCACGGCCGGCGCGCTCAGTAGTGTCCTTCGAACGACTCGGTGGTATAGCGCCAGAGCCTGACCTGTTGCAGTGGAAAGTCGGCCGGGAGGCCCGCCTTCAGCCGCAGGTGGGCGAGAAAATCGCGCGGGTGTGGCAGCTGTTCCCATACCGATGGCAGGAAGGTGCCACGATGGCCCAGGGGAGCTTCCAGGATCAACCCGTCCACGCCCGGGCGTAGCTTGGCGAGCAGGTCCTGCTCGTCCTCGAAGGGCAGGGGTTCTGGCTCGCTCAGCACCGAGATGTGGATTTCCAGATCGGCGGTTTCGTTTGCCTGCAACGGCGGAAAGCGCGGGTCGCGGAAGGCCGCGGCGAAGGCATTCTCCGCCACGTCCTCGATCAGCGTCTGCACTGGTTCCAGGTGGCCGATGCAGCCACGCAGCTGACTCTCTCGGTTGAGGGTGACGAAGCAGGCCCGCCGGGCCTGCAGCTTCTCCGGAAACCGCCGCGGGTCGACACGCAACGGCGCACCCTTTTCGAGACCATGGGTGATGGAGCGCCGCGCAACCTCCAGCATCTGTTCACGCTCATGCGTGTCGTACTCAGTGGAAGACATAGGCGCCATACCCCACGACACGGTCCTTGGGTCCGGCTGTATCGCCGGAGTTACGCAGGTCCACGGTCTCTGCAGTAAGCCCGTGTTCCCGGGCGGCCAGCAACAGGCCGCGAATCGGGTTGCGGCCGCAGGCATCCCCATAGTCGATGTGCGGATCCAGCGACTCGATATGCGCAGTCGTGGCCCGATCGCGGCGTACCGCCGTGTCGTAGTCGTGGTAGTGGCTGAGGTCCGAGCTCACCACGATCAGGGTCTCATCCCCGCCCCACAGCAGATCGAGCAACTGGGCGACTTCCTCGGGCGAGGCCTCACCCACGATGAACGGTGCCAGCTCGAACGAGCCCAAGGTTCGCTGCAGGAAGGGCAGCTGCACTTCCAGGGCATGCTCGCCCTCGAAGGCCTCGTCGAGGTAGCCTACCTGAGGCAGGCGGGTGGCTGCCTGCACGGCTTCCCTGTCTACCGGAATGGTGCCCAGGGGGGTCTGGAATGCCTCGGCAGTGGGGGCCGCAATGCCTCGAAAGGCCACACGATGGGACGGGGCCAGTACCACCACCCGCTCGATTCGGTCGGCGACCGGACGCAAGGCTGCATAGGCAGTCGCGGCCACGGGGCCAGAGTAGACATAACCTGCGTGCGGGGCGATCAGTGCCTTGGGCGGCGTAGCGACTGCTGGACGCGCCTGCTGCAGCATTTGATCCACCTCCTGCTGCAGCAGGGCAGGTTCTGCCGGGTAGAACATCCCGGCGACATTGGGCATTTGTATGCGATGCACCTTGTAATCCTCCAAATCGTATCCATAAAGAACATAGGTGCATTTCGATGAGATTCAATCATGAGCGACGTCCCAATCATTCGTGACCCTTCCGTGGTCCCCACCAAGTACTGGCATAAGCTCGACGATGGTCGGGTGCAGTGTGATGTCTGTCCGCGCGAATGCAAGCTGCACGAGGGCCAGCGGGGACTCTGTTTCGTGCGTGGCTGCCTGGACGGTCAGATCGTCCTCACCACCTATGGGCGCTCCAGCGGCTTCGTGATCGACCCGATCGAGAAGAAACCTCTGAACCACTTCCTGCCGGGAACGCCGGTGTTCTCCTTCGGTACCGCCGGCTGCAACCTGGCCTGCAAGTTCTGCCAGAACTGGGACATGAGCAAGTCGCGGGAGATGGATACCCTGGCCGACCAGGCCTCGCCCGAGGCCATCGCCCGGGTGGCCGAGGAGACCGGCTGCCGCAGCGTCGCCTACACCTATAACGACCCAGTGATCTTTCTCGAGTATGCGGTGGACGTGGCCAAGGCCTGTCACGAGCGGGACATCAAGTCGGTCGCAGTGACCGCCGGCTATATCTCACCGGGTGCGCGGGAGGACTTCTTCGCCCACATGGATGCGGCCAATGTCGATCTCAAGGGCTTCACCGAGAAGTTCTATCACAAGATCTGCGGGGGGCATTTGCAACCGGTGCTCGATACCCTGGTGTATCTCAAGCACGAGACCGATGTCTGGTTCGAGACCACTACCCTGCTGATTCCGGGCGAGAACGACTCGGAGGAAGAAATCGACGAGATGACCCGCTGGGTGGTGGAGAACCTGGGGCCGGACGTGCCGATGCACTTCACCGCCTTCCATCCCGATTACAAGATGCTCGATCACCCGCCGACGCCGCCGGAGACATTGATCCGGGCGCGCGAGATCGCGTTGCGCAATGGCGTTCAGTATGCCTATACGGGTAATGTGCACGACAAGGCGGGGCAGAGCACCTGGTGCCCCAACTGCGGCGGCCTGGTGATTGAGCGCGACTGGTATGTGCTGGGCGAGTGGCACCTGGACGCCGAGGGGCATTGCGCCCATTGCGGTCATCCCATCGCCGGCGTCTTCGATCCACAGCCGGGGCATTGGGGGCCGCGGCGCCAGGTGGTGCGGATGTCCTAGCGCCGTGCTCGGGGGCGGCTTCAGCCGCCTCCTGCCGGGATCTTAAACAAGGGTTCGTTGATCAGGAAATGCACCCAGATGCTGGCGGCGTAACCCAGGGCGATGGCCCAGGTCCACTTCAGGTGGGCAAAGAAGGTATAGATGCCGCGCGCCTGGCCCATCACCGCCACGCCGGCAGCAGAGCCGATGGACAGCAGCGAGCCACCGACACCGGCGGTGAGGGTCACCAGCATCCACTGGCCGTGGGACATTTCCGGGTACATGGAGAGTACCGCGAACATCACCGGGATGTTGTCGACGATGGAGGAGAGCAGACCAACGAGGATATTCGCGTTGGTTGCTCCCAGGTCCGTGTACATGAGCTCCGAGGCCAGCGACAGATAGCCCAGGGTACCGAGGCCACCCACGCAAAGGATGATGCCGTAGAAGAACATCAGGGTATCCCACTCGGCACGCTCCATGGCATGGAAAATGTTGTAGTGGGCATCGGTCTTTTCATGTGATGTGGGTGCCTCCGGCTCTCCTTCTATCTGCATCCCCTGTTCGCCCAGATGCTTGCGATCCTCGATCGCCTCGCCACGCCGCTTCAGGTAGTAGCCATAGAACTTGAGAAAGCCCAGGCCGGTCATCATCCCCAGCACCGGCGGCAGATGGAGAAAGTTGTGGGCACAGACGGCCATCACGATGGTGAGGACGAAGAGGCCGACCACCACCATGGCGCCATGCTTCAGGGGAGGCTCTCCCTCCTCGATGGGCTCTGGTTGTGCGTTCGATACGGCAAGCGACATGATGATCGCCGGCACCAGCCAGTTGACCACCGAGGGAATGAACAGGTCGAAGAATTCATGGAAGGCGATCACCCCCTTCTGCCACACCATCAGGGTGGTGATGTCGCCGAAGGGCGAGAAGGCCCCGCCGGCGTTGGCAGCCACCACGATGTTGATACAGGCCACCACCACGAAGCGGCTGTTGTTGCCGCCCACGGCCATGGCCACGGTGGCCATCAGCAAGGCGGTGGTGAGGTTGTCTGCGACTGGTGAAATGAAGAAGGCCAGCAGACCGGTCAGCCAGTAGATGGTGCGCAGCGAAAAACCTCGAGAGACCAGCCAGATGCGCAGGCTGTCGAAGACGCCGCGTTCCTCCATGGTGTTGATGTAGGTCATCGCCGCCAAGAGGAAGAGGAACAGCTCGGCGAATTCCAGGAGATTGTGCTTTACCGCTTCCTCTGCGGTATGGGTATCGCCATGCTGGGCGAAGACGATGGCGATCAGGGCCCAGATGATGCCGGCGGCGACGATCACCGGTTTGGATTTGCGCAGGTGCAGCGATTCCTCGCCGATGACCAGGGCATAGGCCAGCACGAACAGGATGAGCGAAAGATAGCCTGCCCAGTGGTCGGTGAAGCTCAGAGTGCCGTCAGCCGATGCGGCCGCCATGCTCGGCGCCAGCAGGGTCAGCAGCGTTGTTCCCAGGTACAGGAGGGCCTGTTTCTTGTTCTCGATTGTGTGGCGCATGTCGGTTCCTCGTGGTCAGAGATCCATTCGTCGGCCAGCCCCGCCTCGGCCGGAGTGCTAGCCATTGGGAATTCGGTTCGCATCATAGCAACGGTCCAGAGATCGCTGGCGAGAAATGCGATTGCCAGACTTAACGGCGGACATGATTCGGACTTTAAGGAAAGTCTGAGTTTTTCACAGGCCCACGTCATCTAACTGAGTGCGGAGCGGACGTCTGCCCGAAAAAACGCCGTAGATACATCCCTGGCCGCTCCCGGCATCCTGCCTCCCACGGCATTCGCCCATCCCTGTGCAGCATAGGCTCGACGACGGCATCCCTGCCGCCGACGTTTTTCGCACAGACGCCCGCTCCACTTTTCAATGGGTTACGAATTTAGATGACGCCGTCCTGGAGTTTTTCAGACCTTCCTTTGCGGTGAGGGGTGTTCCACACTAAACTTCCCGATTCCTCCCGGCCCGCCGGAATGTGGCGTGAACTATGAGACTGTGCGATCGAGACATCATTGCCGCGCTGGATGCGGGGCGCATCGGCATCGAACCACTGCCGGCCGTGGAAAAGATCAGTGGCGTCAGTGTTGATCTCCGTCTCGGCGACCGTTTTCGGGTCTTCAGCTCTCACCAGATCCCCTATATCGATCTCTCCGGTTCCCGCGACGAGGTGAACCAGGCGGTGGAGAAGGTCATGAGCGACGAGATCGTGGTGCCGGAGGACGAGCGTTTCGTGCTCCACCCCGGCGAACTTGCCCTTGGCATCACCCTCGAGTCGATCACCCTGCCGGACGACCTGGTGGGCTGGCTGGACGGGCGGTCCAGCCTGGCTCGCCTTGGTCTGATGGTGCACGTCACCGCGCACCGCATCGACCCGGGCTGGAGCGGCAATATCGTGCTCGAGTTCTTCAACTCGGGAAAACTGCCCCTGGCCCTGCGTCCGGGGATGGCGATCGGTGCGATGAGCTTCGAGACCCTGACCGGACCGGCGGAGCGCCCCTATGTGAAGCGCGAGGATGCCAAGTACCGGGACCAGTCCGGCCCGGTGGCCAGCCGTATCAGTCAGGACTAGATTGACCAGCGCACGGGTTCTCTCAGCGGTTCTTCATCCAGCAGCACGCCCTGCTCCGGATCGAAGCGCAGCCGTCCCTCGGCGAACCACTGGATCACGGTCGGGTAGATGCGGTGTTCCTGCTCCAGCACGCGGGCGGCCAGGGTCTGTTCGTCGTCGCCTGGCAGCACCGGCACCTCCACCTGCAGCACCACAGGTCCGCCATCCAGTTCCTCGGTGACGAAGTGGACCGAGGCGCCATGGCGCTCATGACCGGCCTCGAGGGCCCGACGGTGGGTGTGCAGCCCCTGGAAATGGGGCAGCAGGGAAGGGTGGATGTTGAGCATCCGGCCCTTGTAGTGGGTGACGAAACCGGGGGTGAGGATACGCATGAAGCCGGCGAGTATCACCAGGTCGGGCTCATAGCGGTCGATATGGGCAGCCAGTTCCCGTTCGAACGCCTGGCGGTCCGGAAAGGCGGTGTGATCCACTATCTCTGCAGGGATGCCAGCCTCGCGGGCACGCTGCAGGCCATAGGCCTCGGGGCGGTTGCTGATCACCGCCACTACCTCGGCGTCGATACGACCTTCCCGACAGGCATCGATGATGGCCTGGAGATTGCTGCCGCCGCCCGAGATCAGCACCACCAGGCGCAGTTTCTCCCCCTGACTCATGGGCGGTAGCGCACCTGCGGTTCCTGATCCTT
Source organism: Gammaproteobacteria bacterium (assembly GCA_003696905.1). Classification (GTDB taxonomy): domain Bacteria; phylum Pseudomonadota; class Gammaproteobacteria; order Chromatiales; family Chromatiaceae; genus MONJU. Next base: position 12,252 of record RFHJ01000231.1, read on the forward strand.
CGAGGTCTCGACTCGCCCGATGGGGATCACCGTTTCGCCGGCCTCGTGCAGCACCCTGGTCGCCTTTTCGGCCGCGTCCTCCGGGAGGCAGACTACCATGCCGATGCCGCAGTTGAAGGTGCGTAACATCTCATCCTGGGCGATGTTCCCCTGGGTCTGTAGCCACTCGAAGACCGCCGGCAGCTGCCAGGCGTTCAGATCGATCACGGCCTCGCTGCCCGCCGGCAGGACCCGCGGCAGGTTCTCGGTCAATCCGCCGCCAGTGATATGGGCGAGGGCGTGTACATCGACTACCTCGAGTAGCCCGAGTAGCGGTTTCACGTAGATCCGAGTAGGCGCGAGCAGGGCCTCCCCCAGGGGACGGCCATCCAGGTCTGCCGAGAGATCGGCCCCACTGACCTCGATCACCTTGCGGATCAGGGAATAGCCATTGGAGTGGGGCCCCGAGGAGGCGAGGCCGAGCAGTATATCTCCTATCCGCACCCGGTCCGGCTGCAGGATGCGAGCCTTCTCCACGATGCCGACCGCAAATCCGGCCAGATCGTACTCCTCGCCCTCGTACATGCCCGGCATCTCGGCGGTCTCGCCGCCGGTCAGGGCGCAGCCGGCCAGTTCGCAGCCACGCGCGATGCCGCTCACCACGTTGGTGGCGATGTCCAGGTCGAGGTGGCCGGTGGCGTAGTAATCCAGAAAGAACAGGGGTTCGGCGCCGGTGACCACGATGTCGTTCACACACATCGCCACCAGGTCGATGCCGATACTGTCGTGTCGGCCCAGCTGGAGGGCCAGCTTGAGCTTGGTCCCGACCCCGTCGGTGCCGGAGACGAGGACTGGTTCCTCGTAGCCCTGGGGCAGTTCGAACAGTGCGCCAAAGCCCCCCAGACCCGTCAGCACGCCGGGGCGGAAGGTCTTGGCCACGATCGGCTTGATCCGTTCGATCAGCGCGTTGCCCGCATCGATGTCGACACCGGCCTGGGCATAGTCCAGGCCGGCCGCAGGGGTGGTGGGCTTGCTGTCGCTCAAGGCGGCCTCCGCTGGATAGGGGAATCAGGGCGGCGATTCTACCCCTTGGCGGGGCATGCCGCATCCTGAACTCCTTCGGCTGCCGGGTCGTTTCTTGTGGCGCGATGAGGCCTGTTACACTTGCGCCCCATGGATCGGATGATGGTAAAAGGTGGATGGCTGATCCTCTTGCTGGGGATTGGACTGGGCTCGCCCCTGTGGGCGCAGGAGCCGGATCTGTACGCTGGCGAGGCGGTCGTTGCCGACGAGAGCCCGCAGGCGCGGGCGGTCGGGCTGCGGGAGATCTTGCGCCAGGTAGCGGTCAAGCTCACCGGCACGCGTTCGGTGCTGGAACATGCCGCTGTGGGAGAGATCGTCGAGCAGGCTGCGTCGCTCGTCCAGCAGTTCCGTTATCACCGCGCTTCCTCGCCGGACGGCGGGAAAGGGGAGGCCCTGGTGCTCCAGGCCCGCTTCGATCCCGAGGCGTTGAATCGACTGCTGAGGGCCAAGGGTATCGCCCTGTGGCGTGGCCGGCGGCCGAGGATATTGCTGTGGCTGGCCGAGGAACAGGGGGTACGGCGTCGCTTGTTGGATCCCTCGGAAGATCCCACGCTGGTCGGGGCCTTGCACGAGACAGCGGCGGCGCGCGGCATGCGGCTGGACCTGCCGCTACTGGACCTCCAGGACCAGTCCGCGCTCAGTGCCGCGGATCTTTGGGCCGATTACGGTTCGGCCATTCGGGAGGCCTCTGCCCGATATCCCCACGATCTGGTGCTGGTGGGTCGCCTGCGTCGTCTCGGTGAAGGGCACTGGTCGGCCGACTGGAGTCTGTGGAAAGGGGAGAGCGCAACCCGCTTCACGGTGCAGGGCGAGAGCCGGGTGGCTGCCGTGATCGGGGGACTCGAGGCGGCTCAGGAAAGATTGGCCGCGCAGCACCGGCCGCCGGGCGACAACGCAGGCGGCACGGTGATGGTCCGCATCGAGGGCATCGACTCGCTGCCCCTCTACGGCAGGACCCTGCAGTGGTTGCGCGATGCGGCGGGCCAGGGGGGCTTACGGCTGCGTGCGGCAGACGGATTTGCGATCGTGGTCGCCCTGGTGGGAGAGGATGCCGAGGGTGTGTTGACGAGTCTGGACGAGTCTCCGATATTGCGCCAGCTGCCCCGCGGCAGTGAAGAGTCCAACAATGGCAGCGGAATCGCCACCATCCCCGTGGCTCGCACCTATGTCGTCGCAGGGGAACCTTGATGGGGGCAAGCGGGAGCCCGTTGCGTCACTTGCCGAACCTGATCAGCACACTGCGCATCGTGCTGGTCGGGCCCATTGTCTGGGCCCTCCTGGAGCGTCATTTCGAGGCGGCGATCTGGCTGTTCCTGGTGGCCGGGATCTCCGATGGTGTTGACGGATTCCTGGCCAAGCGCTTCGGCTGGACCAGTCGACTGGGCGGCATCCTGGATGCGCTCGCGGACAAGTTTCTGCTGGTCTCCACCTTCGTCTGCCTCTGGTGGCTGGGCGTCTTCCCGGGCTGGCTCGTGCTCTGGATCATGGCCCGCGACGTGCTGATCATTGTCGGCGGTATCGTCTACAACTCGCGTATCGAACGATTCGAGCCGGCGCCCAGCCTGGTGAGCAAGCTCAATACCTTTCTGCAGATCGTGCTTGCGGCGCTGGGTGTAGTGCACATCGGGATTGCGCCTATTCCTGCGGGATTGCTGCAAGGCCTGATGTGGGCGGTGGTGCTGACCGTCTTCCTGAGCGGCGCCGGTTATGTGCGCGAATGGACGCGCCGCGCATTGGCCAAGGGTGCCTGCCGTGGAGGCTAGGCAGATCTGGGTGCTCCTGTGGTTGGCCGCCGGCGGCTGGCTGCTCTATCTCCTCGCCCCGATTCTCACGCCGTTCGTGGTCAGCGCATTGCTGGCCTACCTGGGGGATCCGCTGGTCGATCGCCTGGAGGTGCGCCGGGTGCCTCGTGCATTGGCCGTGACGCTGGTGTTCTGTGTCATCCTGGGCGCGCTGCTGCTGCTGTTGCTGATCCTGTTGCCGAGGGTCGAAACCCAATTGACCCATCTGGCGCATCAGTTGCCCCTCTATGCGGCCTGGTTGCGCAGTCACGCCGAGCCCTTGCTGGGAGACTGGCTGAGCGAAGAGGGTGGCCTCGACCCGATTCAGCTGCGCAGCGCCCTGGCCGAGCATTGGCAGAGTGCCGGCGGAGTGCTGGCCGGGCTGTGGAAGTCGTTCAGCGCTTCCGGCATGGCCTTGCTCAACTGGCTGGCCAATCTGTTGTTGATTCCAGTGCTGACCTTTTACCTGTTGCGGGACTGGGACGAACTAGTGGCGGCCGTGCAGGCACTGCTGCCACGTGACCGTGCTGCACTGTGGACGCGGCTGGCGCGCGAGTCCGACGAGGTACTGGGCGCCTTTCTGCGTGGCCAGGTGCTGGTGATGTTCGCCCTCGGCGTGATCTATACCACCGGCCTCTGGATGGTGGGACTGGATTTCGCGCTACTCATCGGGATGTTCGCTGGCCTGGTGAGCTTCGTTCCCTACCTTGGATTGATCGTGGGCATCCTGGTCGCAGGCATTGCCTCCATATTGCAGTTCCAGGGTCCCGATCAGCTGCTCTGGGTGGTGCTGGTATTCGTGATCGGACAGTTGCTGGAAGGCACGATCCTGACCCCACGGCTGGTGGGCGAGCGCATCGGCCTGCACCCGGTGGCGGTGATCTTTGCGGTGATGGCCGGCGGGCAGTTGTACGGCCTCTTCGGCATCCTGCTGGCATTGCCGGTGGCGGCCGTGGGCATGGTGGTGCTGCGCCACCTGCTGCAGACCTATCGTACGAGCAGGTTCTATGCGGGGCGCAGTGACAAAGGCTGATCCAGCGAGCCGATCGCGAGAAAGTCGTGAAAATCGAGGTCAGAACTTGCTTTTCTTACCTCACCGCCAAAGGAAAATCCTTCTGCCTGCAAGCAGCAGTCCCGGCAACATCAGAGTCCATATCGGCGGTTCTGGAATGATGGCTGATGTGCTGCTCTGGATTCGCACATTGTCGATCGCCCAGGGCTCGTCATAATAGTTCAGGCCACACCACTGGGTTGTGCATAGATCATTTGCTGCCGGCGTGGTTTGCCCAAGGAATTTGAGCGCCAAGTCGCCTCCAGCATGGTCGAAATCGAACAAGAGTGAGTAGCGGAAGTTTGGTACCAGGTCCTTGTTGGAACCAGCAAAAGGGGTTATGGCGAGGATGTTTTTTCCGCTGTTGTCGGTCGTGGGGTCGTTGTTCTGACTGGTGCCCGCCAACGGTGTGGATTTCGAGTATCCCTGTTTCTGATTGGAGCCTAGGTTGTTCGAGAAGGTTGCGTCGATAAATGGCACGTCATTGATCCAGAATTTGAAGTAGTCTGGCTGGCAGCACCCGCCATGACCGTCCCACGACGACAAGGTGAAGAGATCGAACGATACCGTGTAATGGCCGGAATTCAACGAAGGTAGAGTAAAGGTTACCGGCCCTGTATTGGTCCATTGCGTTGTGCCGAAACTAGCTGATTTGGTAGGAAAAACACCGAGCACGGTTTCCCCGTTGTTGTCGGTGGTGCGGGTGGAGTGGCTCCATCCGCTCATGTCTGGGCTACCTTGGAAGTCGTTGAAATATATGGTGGTTGCTCGCCCGAGGCCGGGTAACAAGGCAAGTAGCAGGAGCCACCAAGATATTGAACAGTGGGGACCAGAGGCCGTCTTTGTGCGAAGTTTCATCGAAGCTTCTCCTCTTGGAGACCGGATTCCAGGTACTCTGGCTTGAAACCAAGCAATAAATGTGCCGATAGTAGAAAATCGATGGGGCGGGTATCTTCGTCAAGGCTTGTCGTCGCGAGTGCTTTTATGTCTGATAAGCCAGCGTACTATCACGACTTCTGCGGGCCGCGCGGAAAGTCCGGCAAGGAGCCTGCCTTCAATTCTTCCTTGAATATAAAAGAAATTTTTCTTGGTCGGCGCGTTGAGCGGCCATGCTCGCTATTGGATAATATCCTGCGAATTCAATTCCTTACGTGTGCCGCCTCTTCTGTTCTGGGTCACTTGCTGACCTTGCCTGAACGCCCGGCCCATTCAGGTGACTACTGCCGAAAGAAATTCTCGATGTAAAAAAAACGGACAAGAGATCCCGTTACTTTCTCTCGTGGGACCTGCATCAAAACCCTATCTCAGACCGGGAATTCGCGAGCGCACGAAGGGGATGCTGAGACGTCTTTGCTCGGCCAGGGAGTCCCGGTCCAGGCGGTCGATGAGTGCGATCAGGCTACAGGGGTCGCGCGGGCAGCGGGCCAGGAGATAGTCCGCCACCTCGCCGGCTAGCGAGAGGCCCCGGCGCTGCGCCAGGCGTTGCAGCAGGGTATGGCGCTGTGTGTCGTTCAGCGGCTTGAGATGGTAGGTGAGGCCCCAGCCGAGGCGTGTGCGCAGGTCTGCCAGTTCGAAGTCGGCACCGGCGGCCGGCCTGGTGGCACTGAACAGCAGACGGGCGCCCTGGTCGCGTGCCTGGTTGTAGAGATTGAACAGTGCCCGCTCCCATGCCGGCTGGCCTGCCAGGGCATCCACGTCGTCTACCGCCAGCAGATCATAGGCCTCCAGTCCCTCCAGCATTTCGGGTGAAAGTTCACTGTGCTCGGCGGCCGGTAGATAGACCACCCGCAGGCCCTGATCTCGCGCTGCGGCACATTGACCGAGCAACAGGTGGCTGCGCCCGCTGCAGCGGGGTCCGGTGAGGTACAGCTGGGCCTCGCCGTCGCCCGAGCGCTGCTGCGCCAGCAGGGCAAGGACCTGGCCGTCGTCTCCCGCGACATAGTCCGCGAGACGGCTCGGTGTGCGCAGTTCGAGGCCGAGGGGGAGCTGGGCTGTCACCGGTGCTCCCTCTGGGCGCGCCAGCGGATGAAGAAGCTCCCGCTGACGATATAGCCGATCGCGAGCAGGAACTCCACCCATCCCCATACCTTCTGCGGTCCCTGTTCTGCCCACAGGGTCATGCCGCCGTGCAGCAGCGGGATCATCGCCACCAGCATGCCCCAGACCAGGGCCTTGTCGCGGGCGTGCAGGATGCCGCGCAAGGGGACCAACAGGGGTGCGACCAGGATCAGCAGGGTGAGCGAGATCTCCTCGCGCGGCAGCTGGCCCAGCCAGATCGCCCAGGCCATGCCGAAGGCGATCAGGCCGAGGTAGCAGATGAGAGAAAGTAGCCGGGCGAGGTAGACACGCCTCACGAGCGGGCTTCCAACCGCGTAGCGATCTCGGCCAGGCGTCTCCCCAGGGCCTTGCAGAGGCGGGCCTCTGACTCGCTCAAGGGAAAGTCACTGTCGGGCCCGGCCAGATGGGAGGGGCCATAGGGGGTGCCGCCTTCGCGGGTGGTCATCAGGTCGGGCTCGGCATACGGCAGTCCGACCAGCAGCATCCCGTGGTGCAGCAGGGGCAGCATCATCGAGATCAGGGTTGTTTCCTGTCCACCATGGAGACTGCCCGTCGAGGTAAAGACGGCGCCCGGCTTGCCGGCCAGTGCGCCGGCCATCCAGAGTCCGCTGGTGCCGTCGATGAAATACTTCATCGGTGCCGCCATGTTGCCGAAGCGGGTCGGGCTACCCAGCGCCAGCCCGGCGCAATCGCGGACGTCGTCTTCCGTGACATAGGGGGCGCCTTCGTCGGGAACCGGTGGTGCCGTGGCCTCGTGGTTGGCTGAAACCGGCGGTACCGTGCGCAATCGCGCCTCCATGCCCCCTGCCTCGGCGCCCCGGGCAATGAGGCGGGCCATTTCAGCCGTGTTCCCATAGCGGCTGTAGTACAGAACCAGGATGTAACTCATCAGAGGATGTCCAATACCTGTTCGGGCGGCCGGCCGAGGGCCACCTTTCCGTCGTGCACCACGATGGGCCTTTCGATCAGCTTCGGGTGGGCAACCATCAATTCGATCAGCTCGTCGTCGCTCAGATCGGGGTTGTCGGCGCCAGATGCCTTGTACTCCGCCTCGCGCTTGCGAATCAGGTCGCGGGGGCGCATGCCCAGCTTGTCCAGGAGCTCGCGCAACTCGTCCGCCGTGGGCGGTGTCTTCAGGTATTCGACGATCTCCGGCTCGATGCCCTTCTCTTGCAACAGTTGCAGCGTCTGTCGTGATTTGCTGCAACGGGGATTGTGATAGATGCGAGTGGTCATATCGGTCAATCTTCCGATGGTTGTGAACAATGCTATGGTATCACCAGATATCCAAAGACAAGAGACGGCGATGTCGGATAGATTCTTGATCGCGGGCGTGGCGTGGTGGAAAAAGCTGTCCGGATTCATTCGCCTCGTGGTGGACCAGTTCATTCGCCACCAGGGACTGCAAAGCGCGGCGGCGCTGACCTTTACCACGCTTTTGTCTCTGGTGCCGCTGATGACCGTCTCGCTGGCGGTGTTCTATGCCTTCCCCATTGCCGATCAGGTCGAGGATCGCCTGCGCGGCTGGCTGTTCAGTAACTTCGTGCCGGCGGTCAGTGAGGTGCTGCAGCGGCACCTGCAGGACTTCAGCGCCAAGGCCTCTCACCTCAGCGGTGCGGGGTTTGCAATGTTGCTGGTGGTGGCCCTGATGTTGATGATGAACATCGACACCGCGCTGAACCGTATTTGGAACGCCCGGGCACCGCGCAGTCGGGCGACCAAGTTCCTGATCTATTGGGCGGTATTGACGCTGGGGCCGGTGCTGATCGCGCTCAGCATGCTGGCGACCGCGTGGCTCGGCCGGTTCACCGGCCTGGCGGGGGGGGACGAGGGTGCGCTGGG
>RFHJ01000232.1 GCA_003696905.1 Gammaproteobacteria bacterium
CCTCCTGTTGATCTTCGCGCCGACCCTGAGCGCACTCGCCCAGCTGGCGCTCTCCCGGACCCGGGAATTCGATGCCGACCTGAACGCCGCCCGCCTCACCGGCGACCCCGACGGCCTGGCCAGTGCCCTGGCCAAGATCGAACAACTGCAGGGCAACTGGATGGAGCGGATCTTCCTGCCCGGCCGCCGTGTGCCCGAACCCTCGCTGTTGCGTACCCATCCTGAGACCTCCGAGCGCATCCGGCGGCTGATGGAGCTGAAGGCGGAGATGGGCGGCGGCAGGCCGCAGTATGTCGATCGCGGACCCGTTCATCTCGAGGGGCTTGGCGGGCCCGTGGAGCGCCCTCCTCGCTGGCATGTCAGCGGGCTGTGGCATTGAGAGCCGGGCAACCGGTGGCGAGGCGAATCTTCGCGTTGGGCTAGCGAAATCGGTTACCGCCCCCATCCGGGGCTGCGCAAGAAAACAAGGAAAAACACCATGGCCAAGAGTGAGTTTCGCAGCGGTGACGACAAGCCGCGTATCGAGATCAACAAGAGCACCAAGACCCCCTTCTGGCAGAGCCCGGAATTCAACCTGATCCTGTTTCTGATCTTCGTCATGCTCTCTTTCCAGTATTGGGGGCAGGTTCAGGAGGGGCGGCGTGTCGAGATGCCCTACAGCGAGTTCCTGCAACACGTCGAGAAAAAAGAGGTGGCCGAGGCCGTCATCACCGACAAGGCGATTATCGGGACCTTGAAGGAGGTCGATCCCAAGACTGGCAGGCCCAAGCGCTTCATTACCGTCCCGCTCATCTGGAACCAGGAGCTGGCCGAGAAGCTGGCCAAGAACGGGGTCGAGTACAAGGTCCGGATCGGCGACAACTGGCTGAGCAATTTCTTCTTCAACTGGGTGTTGCCCTTCGGCATCCTGTTCCTGATCTGGGGTTGGATCGCCAAGAGCATGGGTCCGCTCAACAAGGGCTTCCTCAACATCGGCAACCGAGTCCATGTGCATCCCGAGGAAGGCCCCAAGGTCACCTTCGACGACGTGGCCGGCTATGACGACGTCAAGCAGGAACTGCGCGAGACGGTGGATTTTCTGAAGGATCCCAAGCGCATCGCCGAGCTGGGTGGGCGGGCCCCCAAGGGGGTGCTGTTGGTGGGGCCGCCCGGTACCGGCAAGACCCTGTTCGCGCGCGCGGTGGCCGGCGAGGCGGGGGTGCCGTTTTTCAACATCAGCGGCTCGGAGTTCATCGAGATGTTCGTGGGTGTCGGCGCCGCCCGGGTGCGCGAATTGTTCGAGGAGGCGCGCAAGGCCGCCCCTTGCATCATCTTCATCGACGAGATCGACGCCATCGGACGCTCACGTGGCGCAGGGCCGGTCATGGGTGGGCATGACGAGCGCGAGCAGACCCTGAACCAGCTGCTCACCGAGATGGACGGCTTCGACAGTTCCACCGGTGTTGTGGTCATGGCGGCCACCAACCGGCCCGAGATCCTGGACCAGGCCCTGCTGCGCTCGGGGCGTTTCGACCGGCGCATTCCGGTGGACCGGCCGGATCTGACCACCCGCGAGGCCATCCTCAAGCTCTATGCGCGGCGCATGAAGCTGGCGCCGGACGTGGATCTGCGGGTAGTAGCGGCGCGCACCCCCGGTTTCGTCGGCGCCGACCTGGAGAACATCTGCAACGAGGCGGCCATCTTTGCCCTGCGCGACAATCGCAATCAGGTGGAGATGCGAGACTTCGAGGCGGCGATCGACCGGGTGATCGCAGGGCCGGAGGCGCGATCGCGGGCGCTCAGTGCCGAGGAGAAGCACCGCGTGGCGGTACACGAGTCGGGCCATACCCTGGTGGCAGTGGCCGTGCCCACCGGTGAGCCGGTACACCGGGTGACCATCATTCCCCGGGCGATCGGTGCGCTGGGCTTCACCCTGCAGCTGCCGGTGGAAGAGAAGCTGCTCTCCACGGTCGAGGAGATGAAGGACCAGATCGCCATCCTGCTCGGTGGGCGTGCCGCCGAGGCGCTGGTATTGGGCAGTATCTCCTCCGGCGCCTCGAACGACCTGGAGAAGGCGACCGATATCGCCCGCAATATGGTGACCCGGCTGGGCATGACCGAGGAACTGGGGCCGGTGGTCTGGGGCAAGGTGCAACAGCTGCAATACCTGAGCAGCGCCCAGAGTGTCGAGGAGCGCAACTATAGCGAGGCCACCGCCCAGGCCATCGACGCCGCGGTCAAGGCGCTGGTGGAGGAGGGTCAACAGCGGGCCCGAGAGATCCTGGAGCGCTGTCGCCCGGTGCTGGAGCGGCTCGCCGCCGAGTTGGAGGAGAAGGAAAACCTCAGCGGCGAGGATGTGCAGCGCATCGCCGGCGAATGTGCCGGGCACGACCAGGTGGCGGACTGACCCATGCAGCCTGAATACGATCCCCTGCTACCACGTCTGCGCTGGCTGACCTGGACCTTCGTCCTGCTGTTCGTCCTGTGGCAGTTCCTGCCATTGATCGAACACTACCTGATCGGGCTGACCGCGGAACCGCGCCCGGTCACGGCACGTGGCGATCTGGCTGCCGACGAGAAGACCACCATCCAGATCTTCGAGCGTGCCAGTCCGTCCGTGGTCTACATCACCACGCGCCAGCGCGTAATCGATGTCTGGACGCGCAATATCTTCAGCGTGCCCAAGGGGACGGGCTCCGGGTTCATCTGGGACGACCTTGGCCACGTGGTGACCAACAATCATGTGATCGAAGGGGCTTCCGAGGCGCTGGTCAGCCTCAACGACGGTCGCAGTTATCGTGCCGTGCTGGTCGGCGCCAGTCCCGAGCATGACCTGGCCGTGCTGCGCATCAATGTTGCCTTCGACCGCCCCCCGCCGGTGCCCATCGGCACCAGTCATGACCTGAAAGTAGGGCAAAAGGCCTTCGCCATCGGCAACCCCTTCGGCCTGGACTACACCCTCACCGGAGGGCTGATCTCGGCGCTCGATCGGTCGTTGACCGAGGAGAACGGCAATCTCATCCGCCACCTGATCCAGACCGATGCGGCGATCAACCCGGGTAACTCGGGTGGCCCGCTGCTCGATTCGGCGGGACGCCTGATCGGCATCAATACCGCCATCTACAGCCCTTCGGGCGCCTATGCGGGGATCGGCTTTGCGGTGCCAGTGGACACCGTGAATCGCGTCGTGCCGGAGCTGATTGCGCGGGGCCGATATATCCGCCCAAGCCTGGGGGTGGTGACCGACGAGGCCATCAGTCGGGCGGTCACCTCGCAGCTGGAGGTGCCGGGGGTGTTGGTGATCAAGGTGCAACCCGGGTCTGTGGCCGAGGCGAGCGGCCTGCGGCCGACCCGGCTAGGATCCAGCGGTGAGGTGATTCCCGGGGACATCATTCAGGCAGTCGACGGCAAGCCGGTGGATTCGGTCGAGGCACTGAATGCCCTGCTGGACGACTACCGCATTGGCGATCGTGTCCGGCTCACTCTCTGGCGCAATGGGGTAAAGCAGGATCTGGAGGTGGTGCTGGAGGGAGAAGGGCAATAACGGGCACCGGGCCCCCTCCTGGATTCGATTTCAAATGATGCGGGGTTGTCCACCGCAAAGCGCGCAAGGGATCGCAAAGGGAATGGCGGCAGTGGCCCGGCAGGGTGCAGTGAGCTTCACAAAGCACATTTGTCTTGCGATCTTGCGTAGGGTGGTGTCGAGCAAAGCGAGACCCACCGCCGAGGATGGAAGCCGATGGGTCTCTCGGAGTTCAAACCATCCTTGCTCCGTCTTCATTTGATCGGAAGCTCCTTCAGCCAAATCCCATCTGCGACGGCAGCCACAGCACGATCTGCGGCAGCGCGATGAGCACGCCGATGGTGGTCACGTCGGCGGCGAAGAAGGGCACCACGCCGCGAAACACGTCCTGTACCGAGCATTCCGGTCGCACCCCGGCCACTACGAAGCAGTTGAGCCCGATCGGCGGGGTGATCAGGCACAGTTCGGCCATCTTCACCACGATGATGCCGAACCAGATCGAGACGCCCACCGCGGACAGGCCGAAGGCCGACTCCGCGGCGACGACGTCGGGCCCGCCATTCAGCGCAATGACGGCGGGATAGACCACTGGCAGGGTGAGCAGCAGCATGCCAATGGCATCCATGAACATGCCCAGCACGGCATAGGCGCACAGGATCAGCAGCAGGGTAACCATGGGGCTCTGGTGCAGCCCGCCGATCCATTCGGCGAAGGCATGGGGCAGGTCGGCAAAGCCGAGAAAACGCACATAGATCAGCACCCCCCAGATGATGGTGAAGATCATTACTGTGAGCTTGGCCGTCTCGAGGAGGGCGCCGCGCAGTTCCTTCCAGCGCATCCCCTTGTACAGGGCCAGGCACAGGATGACGAAGGCGCCCAGCGAACCCGCCTCGGTGGGGGTGCCGACACCGCCATAGATGCAGACGAAGATGATGCCCACCACGATGAGTACCGGTAGCGCGGCGGGCAGCGCGGCCAGGCGCGCCTTCCAGTCGTAGCGCGGTGCGGGCGGGCCCAGGTTCCTGCGCCATTTGGCCAGGCCGATCACGAGCCCGGCATAGATCAGGGCCGAGACCATGCCGGGCAGAAAGCCCGCCATCAACAGGGCGCCCACATCCTGTTCGACGATGATGGCGTAGATGACAAGGATCGCCGAGGGTGGGATCAGCGAGGCCAGGGTGCCCCCTGCGGCCACCACGCCCGCGGCGAAGCGCTTGTCGTAGCCGAGTTTGAGCATCTCCGGCACTGCGATACGGGCGAACACCGCCGAGGTGGCGACCGAGGCGCCGGATACCGCGGCAAAGCCGGCGGTGGAGAAGACGGTTGCCACCCCCATGCCGCCGGGCAGCCAGCCCACCCAGCGTTTGGCGGCCTCGAACAGGCTGCGGGTGAGTCCGGCGTGGTAGGCGAGGAAACCGATCAGAATGAAGGCCGGGATCAGGGACAGGGCCAGGGTAGAGACCTTCGAATGGGGGATGGTGCCGGCCATCTTCACGGCGACCAGAAAGCCTCGCTCGAAGCCCAGCTTGGCGGAGAAGATCCATACCAGGCCGAGAAAGCCCGCCAGCGCCGCGGCGAAGGCAACGCGCACGCCGATCAGGACGAACAATAGCATGGCGCCGGTCACCCAGATTCCGATCTCGGTATGGCTCATGGCCATCATGGCATCGAAGAGATTGCTCAAGAGGGATTCTCCGGGTCGTCCTCGTCCAGCATCAGCTCCGCCTCCTTGGCCGCGAGCGTGGCGGTGTCCTCGATCAGGGGGACGGCAACCGGTGATGGATCGCCGCGCCAGAAGGCACGGCCATAACCCCACAGTTGGAGGGACAGGCGCAGGGCGAGAAAGGCCAGGGACACTGGGACCACCAGCTTGGCCGGCCAGGTGGGCAGATCGATATCCAGCGAGGAGTCACCGATCTCCCAGGCGCGGTAGAAGTGCAGCCAGGCGCCATAGACCAGCACCAGGGTGAGCAGGAGGATCAGCAGGGTGGAGAGGAACTCCACACCCCAGAGCCATCGGCCGCTTAGGCGCGCGATCAGAATATCCATGCGGATGTGTCCGCCCAGGCGCTGGGTATAGGCAATGCCGAGAAAGGCGAAGAAGGCCATCGCCTGCTCCACCCAATCGATGTAGCCGTTGACAGGGCGATCGAATAGCCAGCGCCCCAGCACATTGGTAGTGGCCAGCAGCACCAGGGCGAGAATCAATATGCCGCCAAGCAGGGTCAGCCGCGCCTCGAGCCAGAACAGGGCGCGGTCGACCCGGCTGAGCAGCGAATCGTCGGACAGTACCAGGTGGGACGAAGACATGGTCATCGGCGGCACGGAAGGACCGTGCCGCCTTGCAGTCATTCGCTCTTGTTGAACAGGGCTGCGGTGAAGTCGAACAGTGCCTTGGAATCGAACTGCTTGGCATTGTGCTTCACCCAGTCCTCGCGTACCGACTCGGCGAGCTCGTTGAGCCGGGCGGTCTGGGCGGGAGTGAAGGTCACCCGCTTCAGGCCGGCCTCGTCGATGGCCTTCTCGTATTCCCCGATCACCTTGTTCTCGTAGTTGTCGATGTAGTACGCGAGCGCCTCGTCGATGGACCCCATCAGGGCGTTGCGGTATTCAGGCTTGAGGGCATTCAGTGCATCGGTGTTGACTACCACCGGACAGTCGGCGGTTCCCAGATTGAGGTTGGTGGTGGCCCACTTGCCTACCTTGTAGGTCTTGGTGGCCAGGTGGGCATGGGGGGCAAAGGAGGCGGCGTCGATCACCCCCGAGTCCATCGCCTGGCGCACCTCGGTGAAGGGAACGCCTGTCTTGATCGCCCCCAGCTTGCCCAGCACGCCCATGATGCCGCCAGGTCCCCGGATGCGCATGCCCTTGAAATCATCCAGCTCCTTCACCGGTTTGCCCTTGCCGATGATGTTGTACTGCGGCAGCGGCGTGGGCATCAGCAGGGTGGCGTTCCAGCGGGCCAGATCCTTCACCACGATGGGGTGCTTGTGCACCTTGGACTGGATCTCGGCGATGCGAGTCAGTGACAGATCTTTGGAGAAGGGCAGCTCGGTCACGGTGATCGTGGGGTTCTTCTGCTTGTGATAGAAGGAACAGAACTGGGCCATCTCGAAGGCGCCGATGGCGATGCCGTCCAGGTTCTCCTTGGGCTTGGACAATCCGCCGTAGGAGATATTCAGTTTGAACTGGCCGTTGGTCTTTTGATCGACCAGTTCGGCAAGCTTCTCTACGTGCTCGGTGAAGGCGCGCCGCTTGCCCCAGAGCGATACGTTCCACTCAGTGGCCGCCAGGGTCTCACCAACGAGGAAACAGGTGCCCAGGGCCGTTACGGCCAAGATCTTTTTCGAAAGTCTCATCGGTATCTCCTCTCCTCATCCATTGTTCTATGGGCGATCGGGTGCCGCCACCGGCCAAGCATAGCAGCCCCTGCACCTATTCGGTCAGAACCGCCCATCGCGAAGGAAACGACAGGTCGCCTCCGCCACTTCCCGGGCGAACAGGAGCGCGAAATGGCCATGCGGGACGCTCAGGCGATCAGCCACGGCGGGATGCTCGGTCTCCTCAAGGGCGACGGTGCCATCGTTGGGGCGGGAGAGCGCGCTGCCGCCGAACAGCCAACCGATGCCGAAGCCATGGGTGCCGGAGATCATGCCAATCTCGGCGCTGGTCCCGCAGTGAGGGAGGTCGCCGAGCAGTCCCTGCTCGATGCTTTGACCGAGCAGCCAGCGGGTCCAGCGCGATCTGGCGAGGCGCCGGGCCAGCGCAGACCCGCGCAACGGAGAGCCGAGCATCACCACTCGTCCGATATTCGGTAGGGGATGGCTTGCCAGGAGATGGCAGATGACCAGTCCACCCAGGCTGTGTCCGACCAGGTGGACCTTTTGCGCTTCCAGTTGCCACAAGCGTTGGGAGAGGGCAGCGGCATTCTCGGCGGGTGAACGTCTTACCGAGGCATAGTGGAACAGCCGGGTGCGATAACCGCAGCGGGCGAGGCGGTAGCGCAACAAGGACATCTCAAAGCCGGTCATCCAGATGCCGTGGACCAATACGACCGTCTCGGATCGATCAGGCATCGTCCGTCATGTCGCGCTGTTGTAACCGGATCTGACGGGCCACCTGTTCGAGCCGCCGCAGCGGGTCGTCCTGTTCGAGCAGGGCCTGTCGCTGGCCCGGTCTGAGCAGCAACTCGGCCAGGCGATAGGCGACCCAGTTCGCATCGTCCGGTGCCATCTCGAGGCCCTTGTAGGCCTCCAATCGAGGGAGGGCCTCCAGCAGCCATTCGGCCTGCTCGCGGTAGCGGGTCGGCAGTTCGGTGGGTGCGTCCGGAAGGATCTGGATTTCGGCCAGCACCAATTGGTCGTCGCTGACCTGGGTATCCAGAACCCGAAATCGTTGTTCACCGACCGCCTCGATGTGCAGCAGCCCATCCTCGCCCTGGTCCCAATCGGTGATGCGTGCCAGTGTGCCGATCGAATGGCATTTGGCCGCTTTCCCGGTTTCGCCACCCTTGGTGATCAAGGCGACGCCAAAGGGGCTGTTGCTGCGCAGGCAGTCCCCGATCATCGACAGATAGCGCGGCTCGAAGATGCGCAGCGGCAGGGGGCCGCCGGGCATCAGTGGCAGGTGGAGGGGGAACAGTGGAATTTGCATCATCCGGTCGGCCGTTTCGGGAAGAAAGGAGAGTCCCGGATGATAGGGCAGGGCCGTCTCAGGATCGAGGGCCGCCACGCGTTCGGAGGGAGCGTGGCGGCCCAGTATTGCTGACAACGTGAGTCCGTCGAAAGATACGACGCTACTCAGGGGCAAGCGGGTTTAAGTTCTATCTATATGAAGTTAAACCCCACCGCCGGTACCACCGCCGGTACCGCCCCCGGTACCGCCACCGGCGGGGGCAGACTTGCCATCATCCGTATCGATCCAGCCGGCGCTGATCTGCGGGCTGTGCAGGAAATCCCAGCCGACGGTCACTGCGGCATTGTCGAAGAGGTAACCGACGCCCACGTCGACCCCGAAAGGATCGCTGGCGTCCAGCGGGTAGTAGGTCACCCCGGCGGCGAGCGCACCGTGGTGCTCGTCTTTGGTCGAGGTCACCTTCAGCGTCAGACCCGGCCCGCCGCCGCCCGAGGCGCCAAAGGTGTAGGCCAGGCCGAGAAACAGGCCGGGGTCCGCGGTGGCGCTCGCGGCGCCGGCGACCAATGCGGCGGTCAATGCCATGCGTTTGATCATAACTTCCTCC
>RFHJ01000233.1 GCA_003696905.1 Gammaproteobacteria bacterium
GAGGCCGCTGACACGGCGGCAGAGGATGCGGCCGCACGCTTCGACGCCGATTTCGCCCTGATGGCGGCAGAGCTGGCACAATTCCTTCCCGCAGTGGTCGACGCCTTTGGCGGCCTGGAGGCCGCCTGACCCCGGACCCGTGATCCAGATCAAGATGGCGACACCCAATCTGTCGTAGGCTGAACGCCTCGCGTAGCCACGAGATTCTCAGAACAGATCGTAGAGTAGCGGAATGGCCACTGAACTGTATAACGATGGCAATCACATCTGCGTCGCCTTCCGCGACCTGGTCTCCGGCGAGGAGGCGGTGCAGGCGAACCAGTTTCTGATCTTCGACTCGGACCATGCCGCCCTCATCGATCCGGGTGGCGAGATGACCTATTCCGACCTTTATCTGGGCATCGCCCAATACATGAACGTGAAGAATCTCGACTATGTGGTTGCCTCGCATCAGGATCCGGACATCGTCGCCTCGCTCAACAAATGGCTGGTGGGCACCAATGCCAAGATGGTGGTGCCTGCGCTATGGGAGCGTTTCATTCCCCATTTCACCCGCGCCGGCAAGATCCGCGGTCGCGTGATCCGCATACCGGATCGAGGCACCAACCTGAAGCTGGGAAGCATCGAGCTAAAGGCGCTCCCGGCACACTTTCTCCACGCCGAGGGCAACTTCCAGTTCTACGACCCGAAGTCCCGCATCCTCTTCTCCGGTGACATGGGGGCCAACCTGTGTCCGCCCGACGAGCTCGACAGACCAGCCAAGCGGCTGAAGGAACTGCTGCCCTACATGGAGGCCTTTCATAAACGCTACATGAACAGCAACCGGGTGTGTCGATTCTGGGCCAACATGGTCTCGCAGCTCGACATCGACTTACTGGTGCCACAGCACGGCCGGGCGCTGAAGGGCAAGGCGATTCGCGAGTTCATCGCCTGGATCGCCGAACTCCGTTGCGGCATCGATCTGATGACCCAGGACCACTATCGCATCCCCTGAAACCGTTCGGCGTGAACGTCTTCATTCTCAACACCGGCCGTTGCGGTTCCACCACTTGGATACGGGCCTGCGAACATATCCAGAATTTCAGCGCCGGGCACGAGAGCCGACTCCGTCTCGTCGGTCGCGAACGTCTCGATTACCCTAGGAATCACATCGAGGCGGACAACCGGCTCACCTGGATGCTGGGCCGGCTCGATGCCGCCTACGGTGACGACGCCTGGTACGTCCATCTCCGCCGTGACCTCGATGCAGCCGCCCGCAGCTTCGCCCGGCGCAGCGACTTTGGCATCATGAAGGCATGGCGAGAGGGTGTACTGCTGGGCGCCACACCGGAAGCGGACCCACTGAGCCTCGCGTTGGACTATCTGGATTCGGCGGAGCGGAACATCCAGCTGTTCCTGCGCGACAAGTCGCACCAGATGGAAGCACGCCTGGAGACGATCGAGTCCGACTTCCCGGCCTTTTGGGACTGGATCGGTGCCCAGGGCGACCTCGACGCAGCACTGGACGAGCTGCATATCCGGCACAATGCCTCCGATCAGGGCCGCTGAGCCGGCCAGCGCAGCTCTACACAGCCCCGCTCGGTAGCTCGCCAGCGCCGTTCAATACCTGGATACTCGGCAATCCATCGCGCCACAATAGCCTTTTCGTCTGGCCGTGCCGCATCGTCGAGCAGGATCAGCGCGCCCGGTGCAAGGCAGTCGGCCAGACGGGGTAATGCGGGGTAACGTGACAGTGGCTGCAGAAAACCTGGGGGACCATCGATGACCAGCATGTCGATAGCGCCTGCCTCAAGGGCCGCCAGGTCGTACCACTGCCAGCACTGGTCCCCCAGCGGCGTTTCGACCAGAGGGGCATCCAGCACCTCGGCCCAAGCCTCCAGACCATAGCCTTCGAGGGCAACTCGCGTCGCCTGCGCGAAAGCAGGGCCATTCTCCAGGCTGGTGACCCTGCCAGTACCCGCCAACTGACAGGCGCGTGCCATGAACAGCGTCGTCAGGCCGCTGCTGCACTCGAGGATTCGTTGCGGCTTTCGCTCCCGGACCTGGTCGACGAGGATCTGCAGGAAGTCGGCTCCGGCCGACCATTTCTCGGTAAAGGGAATACCGCGATCGAATCCCAGCCGATCGCACAGCTCGCGGTAGGCCTCTGGATAGTCCTCAATCATTGCAACTGCGCCAACTCGCGCAACACATGGGCAGCCGCCGCCAGGCCAAAGCTCGCCGTGACCGGCATGCAGGCACCGAATCCCGCGCAGTTGAGCGAGCCGTCGCTGCGGCAGCTGTCGCTCCCGCGTACCGGTTCATCCGACCAGACGGCAGGCACGCCGAAGGAGCGCTTGGGGTTGGTCGGAAAACCGGCAGACTGGCGCAGGATACGTCGGGTCCGCGCCAGCAGCGCATCCTGCTCGGTCCGCCGCAGATCGGATATCCGCACCCGGGTTGGATCCAGCTGTCCGCCGGCGGCGCCGACCGTGATGACCGACTGCCGGCGCGCACGGCAGAAGGCGATCATCGCCGCCTTTACCCGTGCACTGTCGATACAGTCGATCACCCAATCGGCCTCGCAACTCAACAAGGCCTCGAGATTGTCTGCGGTCACGAAATCGTCTACCAACACCAGCTCGGCGGCCGGGTTGATATCGGCGATACGCTCGCCCAATACCTCGATCTTGCTACGCCCAAGGGTCGACTCCAGGGCCGGCAGCTGACGGTTGATGTTCGATTCGGCTACATGATCCAGGTCGATCAATGTCAGCCGCCCCACCCCGCTGCGCGCCAGGGCCTCGGCCGTCCAGGAACCCACCCCACCCACGCCGACCACCACCACATGGGCATCGGCGATGGCCCGCGCGCCCTGGGTACCATAGAGGCGGGCAATACCGGAGAAGCGACGGTGCGGCATAGGTGCTGGTGGCATCTGTGAATGTCGCCGCAATGATACACTCGCGATCGGTAACACGGTCATTCATCGGTTCCATCATGTCATCCAGGCTCACACTCGACCCCGATCTGCCGGAGGTGGACGACCTGCTGTCACTGTTCCTCCAGGACACCCCCCTGCTGGACGTGCGTGCCCCGGTGGAATTCGAGGAAGGTGCCTTTCCCAATACCCTCAACCGGCCACTGATCGACAATGAGGAACGCCACCGGATCGGGAAGACCTACAAGGATCTGGGCCAGGACGCCGCCATCGAGCTCGGTCTGACACTGGTATCGGGCGACAAGAAACAACAGCGCGTCCAGGCATGGAGGGAGTTTGCCCAGGCCCATCCGAATGGCGTGCTCTACTGCTTTCGCGGCGGCCTCCGGTCCAAGACCGCGCAGCAATGGCTGCACGAGACAGGTATCGACCTGCCGCGGGTGAAGGGCGGCTACAAGGCGATGCGCCGCTTTCTCATCGACCAGCTCGAGGCGAATGCCCAACGGATGCGCCCGGTGGTCCTCGGTGGCCGTACCGGCGTCGGCAAGACCCGCTTCCTGCGACGATGCACCCCGCATCTCGACCTGGAGGGGCTCGCCTGGCACCGGGGGTCCGCCTTTGGCCGCCATGCCACCCCCCAGCCTCCCCAGGTCACCTTCGAGAACACCCTCTCAATCCAGCTGCTGCGCCTGGTGCAGGGCGGGAATCCCCACTTCGTCGCCGAGGACGAAAGCCGCAACATCGGTGCGCGTCATATTCCCATGCCCTTCTTCGAACATTTCAGCCAGGCCCCAGTGGTCGTGCTGGAGGCAGGTTTGGATGAACGCATCGAGGTCACCCTCCAGGAATATGTACACGATGCCCTGGGCGAGTACCGCGAACTCTATGGCGATACAGAAGGGTTTTCCCGGTGGGCCGAGTATCTGCAGGGAAGCCTCGACCGCATCCAACGCCGCCTCGGCGGGGACAGGCATCAGCGGATAAGCCACACACTTCGTGAGGCATTGCACCGACATGAGCAAGCCGGGGACAGTGAAGCCCATCGCGAATGGATAAGGCAGCTACTCGTGAACTACTATGACTCGATGTACGAGTATCAGCTGGAAAAGAAAAAAGACCGTATCTGCTTCAGCGGTGACCACCATGCGGTATCCGAGTTTCTACATTCCGAATACGATATAGGTGTCGCACCCAATTTCGATATTGAATAGCGTTAGCTGACTCCTATTGCGTCCCTTTCTTGACACAACAACACGTCCTCGAAGACCCTCAATTTCCCAGTGGCTGTCACTTTTCATGTTGATCGATGTTATCATTACATCGCGGCGCGAGAGCTGAGCACAACAATTTCGTTTTCAACAAGTGATCATCACTCGCAATTCCCAGGCAACCTCTGAACGTTACAGTGATGGCGACTCGTCGCGGAGCACGTCCTTTTCGAACACGGAATCCTCGCTAGCAGATTTGATCCTGCCTTGGATTCAACAAGGAAAACGGGCGTTCCGGTGCCGTGGGATGCCATGGTACCGTTCGGAGACTTTCTTGCACGAGATACAGCAGAACGAGGCTCATAATGGCAAAGAAGAAATCCATCGAGGAAATGACTTCCGAGGAACTCTACGAACTGGCCAAGGCCAAGGAAGCCGAGGAACTGGAACGTCAGCGTGAGGCGGCCCGTGCCGAACTGGAGGCAGCAAAGGCCGAACGCAAGGCGTTGCTTGCGCGGCACCGAAAGGAATTGGCCGCAGTGGATGCGAAGATTCGCAAGTTGGGCGGTCGTGTCACGGCACGCGGCGGGAAGACCAGCGGGCGCGGCAACATCAGCAACGCCGTGCTCGATATTCTTTCTGACAAGAAGCGGCACAGCACCAAGGAGATAAAGGAAGAACTGGCCAAACGCGGTGTGGTTGCCGCCAACCTCAACCAGACGCTCGCCTATCTGAAACGCCAGGGAAAGGTAAAGAACCCGGCTCGCTCGGTCTATACCGCTGCGTAATCGACCGGGACCGACTCGACACCGCAAGACCCACCGCCGGGCACCACTGGCGGTGGGTTTCCTCGTATTTGGAGCTCACAGATGCGGTTCGTACCTCACCGCATCCTCCGCCGCAGCCCGGTTTTGCAGGGTACCGTGAGCACCGTAGCCAAACCCGGCGCAATACACTGCGCACTTGATTCGGAGCGGTTACGAGCTATATAAACCGGTTACCCAAACCATGGAAGACCCAACCGATCGCAGCCTCCCGATCACACATGACGGAAGAACACTTGCACCTCACGCCCTCACAGATAGACGAGTTGCTGCAAAGCCTGCATCGATACCACGCGGAGTACGGTGCCCTGGGCACCATGCTGGACGAGGGACGCGAGCAGCGAATGCTGGACGGATTCCGGCATTTCCTCGTCATTTTTCTTGAACGCCCGGAAGAAGACCGGCAGCCGATGATGCAGCTGGCCCAGAACTATTTCGAACAGGAGATTCCGTTCGTCCTCCTGATGGGAGCCTTCAACCACATAAAAACCCGCCTGATCGAGTTGGTTTCGTCGAATACACGGAATCCCATTAGCCATTGCGCCGAGATCGATCGCCTGTTCGAACAAGCCAAGCGCGCCACCGCACAGGAGTACCTGTTGCTGGAGGTGGAACGGCCCGACCCAATGCCACAGAGCCGGGTACGCCAGAAGACGCTGATCCGGATTTGTCTGGAGTGGCTGGAACAGGTACGTCGAGCAATTAGACACGATCTCGATAGCTTTCCCCTGGAGACACCGGCAGACAGCCGCTTCACGGAGGCCTTGGCCTATCCCGAGAGCATGATGATCTGCCTCGATTTGAAGCTGTGTGACCAGCTCCGAGAATCACATCGGATAATCCTGCAGCAGGCGGCGATCCTTTACGCGATGTTGGGTGGCCAGCGCTACGAGCAGGCCTACGTCATTTGGCAGGACCTGGTGAAACAGGTTTCCGAATTGCTCAACCTGCTGGGCATGCTCTACTTCGAGAGTGAAACCAATCGCCTAAACCGCTTCTTCAGTTTCGTCCAGGCTGCGCTCTATCTGCCGGGGCGTAAGTTTCTCTGCGTACTCAACCTGGCGCAGCTACAACGCATCAATCATCTATACGGACCAGAGGCAGGCGGCCGGGCCCTGGACTACGTGGCGACATTGCTGGACGATGAGTTCACTCACAACCAGGATTGGCTGCTGTTCACCCGAGGCGTCGCAGGCGACTTCTATGTCATGGGGCACAACACCGATCCAGCGCAGCTACAGGCGCTGTGTGCACGAATCAGGGACCGACTCGCTGACAAGGGAAGTGACATTCCCTTCGAACTCGATATCAGTTACTACGGCATCGAACTGACCGAGCTAAACGAACTCAATACGGAAGACCTCCATCTGGTGATCGAATATCTCAGCGAGTGCGCATCGCGCGAGGACAAGCACATTGCCTCCGGCGAAGAGGAAGGCCGGCGACTCCTGCAGTGGCTGCAGGAACGCTATCGTCGTTCCATCGATCTGCGTGCCCGCCTGACCCCGGAAGGCACCACGATCTTCATCCAGCCATTGGTTTCGCTGGATGAAGAGAGGGTCTTGCATGCATTCGAGGTACTCGGGCGCTTCCGCGAAGGAGAAGGGCATATCATCGCCGGCATGTTCATCGACGACATCGTCGCTGCCGGACTGGTGACCGATTTCGACCGCCTCATTCTGGAACACATCGTCGCGCAGGCTCCGCAACTGCGACGAATCACCCATCGGCTGTTTATCAATGTCAGCCCCGCTTCCCTGCAAGATCCCGATTATCTGGCGACATTGAAATCGGCCATCAGGGGGCCGCTCGACGACCTGGAAATCGTCATCGAACTGACCGAACAGGTCTTGATGGAGCGCCGCCAGCTGATCACCGAGCTGCACCGCGAACATGGCCTCGTCTTCGCGGTGGACGACTTTGGTGTCGGTTACTCCTCGCTGCAGATGGTGATCGAACTGGCCATGGAGGGCAGCATCCGCTATCTCAAGCTGGACGGCTCGCTCACCCGTAACCTCACGGAGAGTGAGGCAGTACAGCGGGTCATGCAGATCACCCGCCAGATGGCACACGAACTGGGCCTGACGACGGTCGTCGAGGTCATCGAGACCCTGGATCAGTTCGACCGCCTGGAGGCCATGCGCATGGACCTCGGACAGGGTTTCCTGCTGGGCGTTCCCGACACCGTCCCGGTGTGGCGTGGCAAGATCAGCTATCTGCAAACCCGCTCCGACACCGCATCCGGACCCATCCTGGTACTCTGACTGCCACAGACAAGGCGATCAACACCCCCGATCGAGCAAAACCGCCCTTATGCCACAGGGGAGAAATATGCTCAGGCACCACCCCTGGGCACCACCAGCGAGGTCACCAATTCGACCACGCCCCATACGGTGAGGATGAACAGCACCGTCAGCACCAGGCCGACGATGATGAAATCGCGCGGTCGGCCATGGGTGAAATCGCGCCGCCGACGCTCGTCGCTCTGCACGCCGGCAAAGGAGGCCAGCACGCTGGCGAATATTTGCCGCAGACCCAGTTTCTGTTTTTCCTCGTTCTCTTCCATCGCTCTCCTCCGCACAGTCGAAATTTTCGTTCTGATGCCACCCTGGGCAGACACTGAGGACCTCGATTCGATCTTCACACAACCTGGAACCAGGCATCCTGGGTCACCAGGTCCACATCACGCACCTTGAGTCGGACGGTTCCATCCAGCTCGAACCGGTCGTGCAGCCGCATGCGAATCTCCATCGCCAGCTCCGGGATGATCAACACTGCCTTGCGTTCCTCCAGGGCCACCACGACTGCATCTCCCTGCCATTCGGGATGGCGCTGGAGATGCACCAGTTTCCAATGCAGGTTGGATTGCCGTTCCGCTCGTCGGATGCGCGCCGAGGCGACATCTATGCCGGCCATGTGTTCGGCCAGACGTTCACGCGGCAGCGGTTCGTTGCCGCTGACGAATGCCCGCAGCTGCTGATGGGCCAACAGATCCGCGTAACGGCGCAACGGACTGGTGGCACGGGCATAGCACTCCAGGCCCAGCCCGAAGTGGGGCTCGGGATGCAGTACCGTATTGCTCGGCTTGAACAGCCGCCGGTAGGCGTACATCTCCGAAAGCGTCTTCGGCTGGCGGATCTCCTCGGGTTCCGGCTGCATCGCATAGGGAATCGGAATGTCGTTCTCCATGGCGAAGCGCGCCGCCGCCTCACCTGCCATCAGCATGGCATCGGTGACCATGTCGCGACTGGCCAGCTTTGGCAACGAGCGTATCACCACCTTGCCATCTACCACCCGCACCGAGGCCTCCGGCAGATCGAGACGCGCCGCATGGCGCGCCAGGCGGCTCTGCCGATAGGCGTCGGTGATGCGCGCGATGTCGGCAAAAGGGGCCGCCTGCATGCGGGCATTGGCCGCCTGATAACTGGTACGCCGCACCCTGACCAGGGTCCGCTCGACCCGGATATCGGTCAATCCCCCTTCCCCGAGACGCATGCCAAAGGAGAGCGCCGGCGAGATCTCCTGCAGCCCCAGTCCGAGGCGTTCGGTGAGCACCTCGGGCAGCATGGAGACCGTGAATTCGGGAAGATAGAGATTGCTGCTGCGCTCCCTCGCGGCCAGGTCCAGATGGCCATCGGGGCGAACCAGGGCCGCAACATCGGCCACATGCACCCAGAGATAGTCGCCGTCCAGGGAGATGGCGTCGTCCGGATCCTGGTTGCCTTCGTCGTCGATGGCCCAGGCCTCCAGATGGGTCAGGTCGAGACGCTCCTCTTCCGGCAGCGCCGGTACTCCCAGCTCGGGCGATTCGAGGATCACGCCCGAACGCTGGGGCCAGGGATTGGTCTCGGGCGCCCAATAGCCGCAACGCAGGAGAAAGCGGTGGGCGGCCTCTGGTGTCTCGTCCACCTTGAAACTCGCCAGGATCCGGCTGTGCGCGGCGACACCCAATGCCACCCGTTCCACTTCGGCCAGGCGTTTGCGATCTTCGTCTTCCAGCGTTCCCTTCTCGACACGCTGCAGAAAGGCCTGCCACTGTTCCGCCTCGTGCGCCTTTTGCTCGCGTTCACTGCGCAACGCCTCGACCTGCTCGGCGGTGCGGACCTCTATTCGCCCCGGATCACCGCTGAAATAGAGCCCGTCCTGCAACAGCCCCCAGGTGGCCCAGGCCGTGGCGGGGGTGAATTCGCCATAGACCAGCTCTGCAAGTTCATCGAAGGCGGGCCGTTCGCCCTGAAGGAGCTCCCAGGCCTCTTCCAGGTTGCCTTCAGGAGACGCCTGCAAGGCGGAGAGCGACGTCATGGGTCCCGGGTGCAAAAGACGTACGTCCTTGCTGCGCACGCGGCGCGACTTGCCCCCTTCCAGGGCGATCTCGATCTTCTCGCCGACCCCCTCGACGCGCGCAGGGTGGCTCTTGTACAGCACCAGGCTGCCGGTGCGAAGGGATGCGGACACGTGGAATTCCCTCGGGATACTGCGAATATGGGGGTGAATGATCCGCTATCATACCTGCCTCGAATCGGATTTGCGGAGCACATCCATGCAGGATTGGCAGGCATTCATCGCACGACAACCCATCGACGACGCACCGATCGGCGACTGTGCCATCGCCGATCTCTCACATCTGGGATTGATCCGGGTCACCGGGGAGGACCGTTCCGACTTTCTCCAGGGCCAGTTGACCAACGACATCCGAAAGGTCGACCCTGCGCACAGTCAACTGAGCAGCTACTGCAGTCCGAAGGGGCGCATGCTGGCCAGCTTTCGCATCTTCGAGCGCGACGGCGCCCTCTATCTGATGCTGCCGGCCGAGCGCCTCGACGCCATTCTCAAGCGGCTGCGCATGTTCGTGCTGAGATCCCGGGTGACCCTGGCGGATGCCAGCGACGAGCTGGCCCGCGTCGAACTCTCCGGCGACTGCGCCGCCGACCTGCTGCCCATCGAGCCGCCCGGCGAGGACAACGCCAGTGTGACGGTCGATGGCTACACGGTGATCCAGGTGCCCGGCGACCGGCCCCGTTTCCAGGTGATCGCAGAGCCTTCGGCAATGCAGGCGCTATGGGTAGAGGCCACCGAGAACGGGGCGCGCCCTGCCAGCGCGCGTGCCTGGGCGCTGCTCGACATCCGTGCCGGCATTCCCACCGTGTACGATGCGACCGTGGAGGCATTCGTGCCGCAGATGGCCAACCTGCAGGCGGTGGAAGGGGTAAGTTTCACCAAGGGCTGCTATACCGGGCAGGAGGTCGTCGCCCGCATGCAATACCTCGGCAAGCTCAAGCGCCGCATGTACCGGGTGCGCGTCGATACCGATCGATTGCCCGAGCCGGGGCAGGAACTGTTCTCTCCCCACACCGAATCGGGCCAGGGGACCGGTCGGGTAGTGGCGGCCGCCCCCTCGCCGGAAGGCGGTTACGAGGCCCTGGTGGTGGTGGAAATCGCCAGTGCCGAGCGCGGCGACATCCATCTCGGTGATGCCGAGGGTCCGGTATTGCAGTTTCTCGACCTGCCCTATGCCGTCGTCACGGATAAGTCCTCAAGTTAGGATCCTACCGTCCGATACAGGCGGTATCCCTCCTCAAACGGACACCGGCCATGCAGCAAGCAGCACTCGAGACCCCGGACTTCGCCCAGCAGCTCCGCGACGACATCGCTGCTAACCGCGTTCAACTCCCCACCCTGCCGGAGGTCGCACTGCAGGTTCGAGAGGCGGTGGAAAGCGAGAACAGCAGCGCTGCCGAGGTGGCCGATATGGTCACCAGAGATCCGGCGCTCACCGCGCGGCTCCTGCAGGTCGCCAACAGCCCACTCTACCGCGGCCGGGTGGCCATCGACAATGTGCAGATGGCCATCACCCGCATGGGCCTGCAGTTGGTGAAGAACCTGGTGATCAGCCTGGCGATGAAACAGATGTTTCAGGCGACCTCCGAGGCCCTGGACAGGATGTTTCGCGAGGTCTGGCAGGACAGCGTGGAAGTGGCGGCCATCGCACGCGTGCTGGCGACCGACCTGCCGGGGCTCTCTCCAGAGCAGGCCATGCTGGCGGGGCTGGTGCACAACATCGGCGCCCTTCCGGTTCTCACCAAGCTCGACCTGGACCTCGGGTTCGAGGCCGACAAGCAAACGGTCGTCCGTCTCGTCGACGAGGTCGGCCCCAGCCTGGGACAGGAAATGTTGACCCAATGGCAGTTCGCCGAGGAAGTGGCGCGGGTGCCAGTGGAATGTCTCGACCTCCGGCGAGAACGTGCCGAAGCCGACTACGCCGACCTGGTCCTGGTCGCACGGCTGGAACACCTGGCCACCCATGCCCGACTGGACGACGCCACCTGTCCCATGCGCTGGCCGGAATACAGCGCCTTTGCCCGAGTCGGCATCGAAACCGAGGTCACGGTGCTGGAGATGGAAGGGCCCGCCGAGCAGATCGCCGAGGTGCGGGAACTGCTCAATGGGTGACGACCTTCGCGGACACTTCTCTCGCGGCTGAAGCCGGTCCCACCGGATCGGGTGAGCTTACCCCCTCGTAGCAACACCTCCAGGCCCGGCCATGAAGTCCGCGCCGGTCAGGCCTCCGGCCGCATGTGTGGGAACAGCAGCACGTCGCGGATCGAGGGCGAATCGGTGAACAGCATCACCAGGCGGTCGATACCGATCCCCTCGCCAGCGGTGGGTGGCAGACCGTGTTCCAGGGCGCGGATGTAGTCCGCGTCGAAGTGCATGGCCTCCTCGTCACCGGCCTCCTTCTCCTCGACCTGCCGACGAAAACGCTCGGCCTGGTCCTCCGGATCGTTCAGCTCCGAGAAGCCGTTGGCGATCTCGCGTCCGCCGACGAAGAATTCGAAGCGGTCGGTGACGAAGGGGTCCTCGTCGTTGCGCCGCGCCAGCGGCGACACCTCGGTGGGATAGGCGGTGATGAAGGTGGGATCCTTGAGTCGGTGCTCGACCGTTTTTTCGAAGATCTCGATCTGCACCTTGCCCAGGCCGTAGCTCTCCTTCAGCGGAATACCCAGGCGTTCGGCATGGGCGCGGGCACGATCGAGGTCGTCCAGGTCGGCGACCTCGATCTCCGGGTTGAAATGCAGGATCGACTCCTTGACCGTCATCCGCGCGAAGGGCTTGCCGAAATCATAGGTCTCGCCCTGATACGTGATCTGCTCGCTGCCGATCACGTCGCGCGCGATACCCCGCAGCAGCTCCTCGGTGCGATCCATCAGGTGATGGTAGTCCACATAGGCCTCGTAGAACTCGATCATGGTGAACTCGGGGTTGTGCCGCGTGGACAGCCCCTCGTTGCGGAAGTTGCGGTTGATCTCGTAGACCTTCTCGAAACCGCCCACCACCAGACGCTTCAGATAGAGCTCCGGCGCGATCCGCAGGTACAGCTCCATGTCCAGGGCATTGTGATGGGTGACGAAGGGGCGTGCCGTGGCACCGCCCGGGATGACCTGCATCATCGGGGTCTCCACCTCGAGGAAGCCCGCCGCGTTGAAGTAGTCGCGAATGTAATTGATGATCCGCGAGCGCAACATGAAGGTACGCCGCGAATCCTCGTTCACGATCAGGTCGAGATAGCGCTGGCGATAGCGCTGTTCCTGGTCGGCCAGCCCATGCCACTTCTCCGGCAGGGGCCGCAATGCCTTGGTCAACAGCACCGCATCGTCGAGATAGAGGTAGAGATCGCCCTTGCCCGACTTGTGGATGGGACCCTCGCCGCCGACGATGTCGCCGATGTCCCACAGCTTGATCTGCTCGAGCAGCTCGGCCGGCAGCTTCTTCTTGTCGACATAGAACTGAATCCGACCGGACATGTCCTGGACCACGATGAAGGGACCACGCCGCGCCATGATGCGACCGGCCACGCTCGCCCGCTGATTCAGTTCTTCCAGTTCCTGCTTGCTCTTGTCGCCATAGCGCGCCTGCAGCTCCGCAGCCAGCGCATCGCGCCGGAAGTGATTGGGAAAGGCCTGACCGCGTTCCCGCAGGGCCTTGAGCTTCTCCCGCCGCTGCGCGATGAGCCGATTCTCGTCTTGTTGCTGTTCAGTCATGTGCAATTGTCTTGTTTAAACCGCAAAGGACGCAAAGGTTCGCCGAGTTCTATTGGCGGATCCATCCAAACGGAGGGGCGCCATTCCCGGTTCGATGGATCCCATCGGCCAGGGCGCTTAAATAACAAAAGACAAGAAACCATATCTTTGCGTACCTTTGCGTTCTTGGCGGTTTGGATTGAAAACTAGAGGCCGCTCTTCAGGCTCGCCTCGATGAAGGGATCGAGTGCGCCGTCGAGCACCGCCTGGGTGTTGCCCGACTCGACCCCGGTACGCAGATCCTTGATGCGCGACTGGTCGAGCACGTAGGAGCGGATCTGGCTGCCCCAGCCGATGTCGGACTTGGTCTCCTCCACCGCCTGCGCCTGCTCGCGCCGCTTCTGCATCTCCAGCTCATAGAGCTTCGCCTTGAGCTGCTTCCATGCCCGGTCGCGGTTCTTGTGCTGCGAGCGTTCGCTCTGACACTGCACCACGATGCCGGTGGGCAGGTGGGTCAGACGCACCGCCGAGTCGGTCTTGTTGACGTGCTGACCACCCGCTCCGGAGGCGCGGTAGGTGTCGGTACGCACATCGGCCGGGTTGATCTCGATCTCGACCGAATCGTCGACTTCTGGGGAGA
>RFHJ01000234.1 GCA_003696905.1 Gammaproteobacteria bacterium
ACCTCGCTGGCGATCAAGCGCCTGATCGGATTGCAGCCGCGCACTGCCCGGGTGATCCGCAATGGCAAGGAGATCGACCTGCCGGTGGAAGAGATCGGTCTGGACGAGACCATCCGCATCCGCCCGGGCGATCGCATTCCGGTGGATGGCGTGGTCTTCGAAGGCAGTTCCCACGTGGACGAATCCATGCTCACGGGCGAGCCCATGCCGGTGGAGAAGGGCCCGGGGGACGAGGTCTTCGGCGGTACCCTCAACACCCAGGGCAGTTTCCTGATGCGCGCCACGCGCATCGGACGCGACACCGCGCTGGCCCATATCATCGAACTGGTACGTCAGGCGCAGGCCAGCAAGCCGCCCATCGGTCGGCTGGTGGACAAGGTGGCGGCGGTATTCGTGCCGGTGGTGGTCGCGGTTGCCGTCGTCACCTTCATCGTCTGGTATCTCTATGCCCCCGAGCCGCACCTGGCCTATGCGGTTGTCACCGGCATGACCGTACTGGTGATCGCCTGTCCTTGCGCCCTGGGGCTGGCCACGCCCATCTCGATCATGGTGGGGGTAGGGCGCGCGGCCGAGCACGGCATTCTGATCCGCAATGGCGAGGCATTGCAGCGGGCGGGTCAGGTGAACACGGTGGTGTTCGACAAGACCGGCACCCTCACCGAGGGGCGCCCACAGGTCACCTCGGTGTGGCCCGTCGCGACCGACGAACGGCACCTGCTGCGGATTGCCGCGGCGCTGGAGGCGGGCTCGGAGCACCCCCTGGGCCAGGCGATCCTGGAGCATGTAGCCGCCAAGGAAGGCGAGTTACCGGGGGTGGAGGGCTTCGAGGCGCTGGCGGGGTCCGGAGTGCGGGGCCGGATCGAGGGCAGGGATTGTCTGATCGGCAACCGTCGCCTGATGGAGACCGAGGCTGTGGCACTGGGCGATGCGGCGCAGCGAGCCGCGGACCTGGCGGCCCGGGGCGAGACCCCGATGTTCGTTGCCTGCAACGGCCAACTGCTCGGCATCGTCAGCGTCGCCGACCGGATCCGCAAGGAGTCGCGCGAGGCAGTGGAACGGCTGCATGGACTCGGCATCGAGGTGGTGATGCTCACCGGCGACAGCCGTCGGACCGCCGAGGCGGTGGCCGAGGAGATCGGCATCGACCGGGTGCTGGCCGAGGTGCTGCCCGCGGACAAGCGCAACGAGGTTTCGCGTCTGCAGGGCGAGGGCCGAGTAGTGGCCATGGTGGGTGACGGCATCAACGATGCGCCGGCGCTGGCCCAGGCGGACGTGGGGATCGCCATCGGCAAGGGCACCGATGTGGCTGTCGAGGCGGCGGACATCGCCCTGATGCGCAGCTCGCCCCAGAGCGTGGCCGACGCCATCCTGCTCTCGCGCGCCACCCTGAGGAACATATGGCAGAACCTGTTTGGCGCCTTCATCTACAACATCCTGGGCATTCCCATCGCGGCGGGTGTGCTGTATCCCGCGTTCGGCATCCTGCTCAATCCGGCCGTTGCGGCTGCTGCCATGAGCATGAGTTCAGTGACCGTGGTGAGCAATGCCCTGCGGTTGCGGCATGCCAGGTTGACAGTCAGGGTTTCGTCATCCAATTGAGCCTTACCAGTGGCAGCCCCTAGCCCGGCGGTGGTCATGGACGTTGATCTGGGTCAATGGATGGGGTATTTGTCTTCAGCCGATTCTGTCGCTTGATATCCATCAAGGTTCTTCCGGCAGGCCACTCGATACTGCATGCGTGGCAGCGTCTTCTCGACCGAAGATGCGGAACGCCGAGGCATACGCAAAATGCTTGGATTGACCGGAGGGAGGTGCTTCGATCCACCAACTGCCATGAGTTCTTGGCCACACCCCTGATCATGGAAATCGGGTCTACTCACCAGCCATTGGCCCGGGGTCGGAGTCGTTTCCGAGCATACCGGGGTTTGGGCTTTGGTGGTGTCGAGCGACTCCGACCCCTGTTGCAGATAGGTTACTGAAAATGCCGAACATTTTCGTAAATGGCAAGGGTTGTCCCAGGTGTTCTTACACCGTGTCATCCCCTGCCGGCGCCGGACCGGAGCCTGCGGCTTGATGAGGCATGGATCGTGGCTCGCAGGCCTGGTATGGCTGGTGCTGCTGCTGTCACAGCCTGGTCTGGCGGGTGACTACCAACGGTATTGGCCTCAGATCCAATCGCTTTTTCCGCAGGCGCAGGAACTCGGTCCGGCGTCGGGCGATCCGCCGTCGGCACCGGTGCTGGGTCGGAATGGCGTGTTGGGGTATGTGGTTCTGAGCAACGACGTACTCAAGATCCCCGCCTATTCGGGTAAGCCCATCAATGCCCTCATCGGGATCGATATCCACGGGGTGGTCCGAGGTATTCGGATCGTTGAGCATGAGGAGCCGATCCTGCTCGTGGGGGTTACCGAAGAAGACCTCGCCCGCTACACCGGGCAATATGCGGGCAAACATGTGAGCGATTCCATTCGCGTGGGCGGTACCCCGGCGCCCGGCAGGCCTGTGATCGACGCCATCAGCGGTGCAACCATTACGGTGATGGTAATCAATCGGGTGGTCAACGAGAGTATTCACCGCATCGCCGAGGCGAGAGGATTGTTGCGGGCGGGGGTCGAAGCGCCGCCGGCGGCGACCCGACCCTTGTGGCAGGCGCACTGGCAGGCGAGGCAGAGCGACATCGTCATGCTAGGGACAGGTCTCGTGGTGCTGCTGCTGATCCTGCTGTTCCAGGATCTCCTGGCGCGCCATCCGACCCTGTTGTCCAGGTTGCGTACGGGTTTTCTGTTGTACACCGTCTTCTTCATCGGCTTCCATGGGATGGCCCAACTGTCGGTGGTGAACGTGCTCACCTTTGTCCAGGCGCTCTTGCATGATTTCCAGTGGTCGAGTTTTCTCATTGACCCGATGATGTTCCTGCTCTGGTCTTTCGTCGCCGTGGTGGTGCTGCTGTGGGGCAGGGGGGTGTACTGCGGGTGGTTATGCCCCTTTGGCGCGCTACAGGAACTGCTGTTTCGTCTCGGCGAGCGATTGCACATGCCGCACTGGGAGCTTCCTCAAGTGATCCATGAACGGCTGTGGGCCATCAAGTACATCCTGCTGCTTGCACTGGTCGGGCTATCACTGCAATCCCTGGGTCAGGCCGAACACCTGGCCGAGGTTGAGCCGTTCAAGACCGTCTTTGCCCTGCACCTGGCGCGGGAATGGCCCTACATTGCCTACGTCGTTGCACTGCTCGGGGTAGGACTGGTGGTGCGCAAGGCGTTCTGTCGCTATCTCTGCCCGCTGGGCGCGGCCCTTACCTTCCCTGGTCGTTTCCGCATCTTCGACTGGTTGCGAAGACGCAGGGAATGCGGCCGTCCCTGCCAGATCTGTGCCCGTGAATGCGAGGTCCAGGCGATACGGCCAACGGGAGAGATCATCGACAACGAGTGCCACTATTGCCTCGACTGCCAGGTCAACTACTGGAACCCCCGGGTATGTCCGCCCCTGGTCGAGAAGGAGCGCAAGCGGCGTCTGCGAGAACGCCTGGGGCATGCAGCCAAGGATTGATCCAGATCAAACAAGTCGCAGGTGATGGCATTGTTGGGCGATCGCTTGACAATGGTCAAGGTGAGCCCCTCGTCTCTCCATAGCATCGAGCATGCCGCGTACCTGACTAGCCGATGCACCCGTGACCGGGTGGGGAGAATCGATCGATGAAAGTAAAGCAACATATTGGTCATCTGTTTCTGATGTCCACTCTTGCCGTCTCCATGCAGGCCGCACTGGCCGCCGGTGGTGCCGGTGCCTCCAGTGGACACCCGGGCACCACCAAGGGCGAAATGGCCTATGAGGGGGCACCCATCGCCACCAAGCCGGATGTCACCAAGGACCTGATCGGCGGCGAGGGGCCACCCATGACCAAGGCGGAGTTCGCCCGCGCCAAGCAGATCTTCTTCGAGCGCTGCGCCGGTTGCCACGGGGTACTGCGCAAGGGCGCCACGGGCAAGCCGCTGACCACCGACATCACGCGCAAGCGTGGTACCGAATATCTCAAGACGTTCATCACCTATGGGTCGCCGCGGGGCATGCCGAACTGGGGTACTTCCGGAGAGCTGAGCCCGAAAGAGGTGGACATAATGGCCCGCTATCTTCAGCACGAGCCGCCTCAGCCGCCGGAATACGGCATGAAGGAGATGAAGGCGACCTGGAAGGTGCTGGTACCGCCGGAGAAGCGTCCCAAGAAACAGATGAACGATCTGAATCTGAAGAACGTCTTCTCGGTGACCCTGCGTGACAAGGGCCAGGTGGCGATCATCGATGGGGACACCAAGAAGATCGTCAACGTGGTCAATACCGGTTATGCAGTGCACATCTCGCGGCTGTCTGCCTCGGGCCGCTATCTGTTCGTCATCGGGCGGGACGCCAAGATCAACATGATCGACCTGTGGATGAAGAAGCCCGATACGGTGGCGGAGATCAAGGTCGGCATGGAGGCCCGCTCGGTGGAGACCTCCAAGTACAAGGGTTGGGAGGACAAGTACGCCATCGCTGGCACCTACTGGCCGCCGCAATACGTGATCATGGATGGCCAGACCCTGGAGCCGCTTAAGATCGTCTCCACCCGCGGCATGACCGTGGACACCCAGGAGTATCACCCGGAGCCGCGCGTGGCCGCCATCGTCGCCTCGCATGAGCATCCGGAGTTCATCGTCAACGTGAAGGAGACCGGCAAGGTGTTGATGGTCAACTACGAGGACATCGACAACCTCAAGGTGACCAGCATCGACGCCGCACGCTTCCTGCACGACGGTGGCTGGGACCGTACCCAGCGCTACTTCCTGACCGCGGCCAACAAGTCCAACAAGATCGCGGTGATCGATTCCAAGACCGACAAGCTGGTCAAGCTGATCGAGGTGGGCAAGATTCCGCACCCCGGTCGTGGCGCCAACTTCGACGACCCCAAATACGGTCCGGTGTGGGCAACCAGCCATCTGGGTGACGAGAACATCGCCGTGATCGGCACCGACCCCAAGGGCCATCCGCAGTACGCCTGGAAGGTGGTGCGGATGCTGAAGGGCCAGGGTGGCGGCTCGCTGTTCATCAAGACCCATCCCAAGTCGCATCATCTCTACGTCGACACGGCCCTGAACCCGGACGACAAGATCCATCAGTCGGTGGCGGTGTTCGACATCAACAACCTGGAGAAGGGCTACAAGGTGTTGCCCATTGCCGATTGGGCGAAGTTGGGTGAAGGGCCCAAGCGCGTGGTTCAGCCCGAGTTCAACCAGCGCGGTGACGAGGTCTGGTTCTCGGTCTGGAACGGCAAAACCCAGGAGTCGGCACTGGTGGTGGTGAACGACAAGACCCTCAAGCCTAAGGCGGTGATCAAGGACAAGCGCCTGATCACGCCGACGGGCAAGTTCAACGTCTACAACACCATGCACGACATCTACTGACCGGTACGGCGCGGGGGGAACCCCGCGCCATTTTTTTCAGCGTGGCGGAGAGGAAAATGGCACGAGACTGCGGACGCGTCTATCTGGTGGGGGCCGGGCCGGGCGATCCTGGACTGCTCACCGTGCGGGCCCTGCAGCTGCTGCAACAGCCCGACGTGGTGGTCTTCGACCGACTTGTCTCTTCGCAGATCCTGGATTTGATACCCGCGGGCGTGTCGCGCATCGACGCAGGCAAGCGCCACGGGCATCACGCCATGCCGCAGGATCAAATCAACGAACTGCTGGTGCGGCTGGCCCGCTCCGGGCGCCGGGTGGTGCGCCTCAAGGGCGGCGATCCTTTCATCTTTGGCCGTGGCAGCGAGGAGGCACTCTATCTGCGCCGACATGGCATCGAATTCGAGGTGGTACCGGGCATCACCGCCGCTGCGGCCTGCAGCGCCTATGCCGGGGTGCCGCTGACCCATCGGGGGCTGAGTCGTGGCGTGCGACTGGTCACCGGACATTTTCGCAACGACGAGCCCATCGATCTGGACTGGCAGGCACTGGCCGACCCCCAGGCCACCCTGGTCATCTACATGGGCCTGGCCAATCTCGACCGGCTCTGTCAGGGCCTGCTGGCCGCCGGAAGGGCCTCGTCCACGCCGGCGATGGCCATCCAGAACGGCACCACCGCGGAGCAGCGCCAGTTGACCGCCACCCTGGGCGAGCTGCCCCGGGCGGTGCGCCAGGCGCGCCTCGGCGCGCCGCTGCTGGTGGTGATCGGCGAGACGGTGGCGCTGGCCGAGCAGTTGCAATGGTTTCATCCCGAGGCGATCGACGAGGAGGCCGTCCATGTGGCGCCGGACCTTTCTGCTCGCGGCTAGCCTGGCCCTGGCGGGCCTGGCGCTCGCCCGGGACGCCGAGGTACCCGACTCGGCGCGCCAGGTCGAACTGCGCAACATGCTGCTGCAGGACTGCGGCTCCTGTCACGGCCTGACCCTCAAGGGTGGGCTGGGTCCTGCGCTGCGACCGGAAAACCTGGCGGGCAAGCCGCGCGAGTTCCTGTTCGAGACCATACGCCTGGGACGTCCCGGTACCGCCATGCCGCCCTGGGGGCCGATCCTGAAGGACGCCGAGATCGCCTGGCTCGTGGATCAGCTGGTGAGCGGCAAGGCATTGCAGGAGGCGCAGCGGTGAAACGGTTGTCCAATCTCTTTGCCCTGTTGCTGTTGTGGACGAGCGGGACATTCGCCGGGGAGTGTTCGCTGCGCGGCACCGGCGACCTGGGGGTGGTCATCGAGCGCGCCAGCGGTAGCGTGCAGATCATCGAGACGAGCGGCAACACCGCCATCGCCCGGGTCACCGGCCTGGGAGATCTCTCCCACGCCTCGGTGGTCTATTCCCGTGACGAACGCTACGCCTATGTCTTCGGCCGCGACGGCGGGTTGAGCAAGATCGATCTGCTGTGCGCGCGGCTGGTCAAGCGCATCATCCAGTCCGGCAACAGCATCGGTGGGGCCATCTCCCAGGATGGTTCCCTGGTGGCCGTATCGAACTACACCCCCGGTGGGGTCAAGGTGTTCGATGCCGACAGCCTGGAGCTGGTGGCCGATATCCCGGCCACCTGGGGAAACGGTCGGCGATCCAAGGTGATCGGCCTGGTGGACGCCCCCGGTGAGCGCTTCGTGTTCAGTCTGTGGGACGCCGGTGAGATCTGGATCGCCGATATGAAGGACCCGAAGGCCCCGAAGATCACCCGATTCAGGCAGATCGGCCGCAATCCCTATGATGCCCTGATCACCCCGGATGGCCGCTACTACATCGCCGGCCTGTTCGGCGAGGACGGGATGGCCCTGCTGGACCTGTGGCACCCGGAGCGCGGCGTACGGCGCATTCTCGATCACTATGGCCGCGGCGAGAAGAAGCTGCCCGTTTACAAGATGCCGCACCTCGAGGGCTGGACCGTGGCCGGCGGCCGCGCCTTCGTTCCCGCCGTGGGCCTGCACGCGGTGCTGGTGATCGATCTCGCCACCTGGCAGGAGGTAGGCCGCATCCCGGTCTACGGCCAGCCGGTGTTCGTGGAGGCCCGGCCGGACGGGCGCGAGGTCTGGGTCAACTTTGCCTTTCCCAACAACGAGAAGGTGCAGGTGATCGATACCGAATCCCTGAAGGTGGTCGACACCCTGGAGCCAGGCAAGGGGGTGCTGCACATGGAGTTCGAACCCCGTGGCGAGGAGGTCTGGATTTCGGTGCGTGATCGCGATCGGGTGCAGGTATACGACACGGCCAGCCACCGGCTGGTCAGGGAACTACCCGCGCAGAAGCCCAGTGGCATCTTCATGACCTGGCGCGCGCACGAGACGGGGTTGTGATCATGGAGAGACCGCTCGATGCCATCGATCGTCGCCTGCTGAACGATTTCCAGCACGGCCTGCCCGTCGTGGAACGACCCTATGCCTACATCGCCCGTGAACTCGGCATCGGCGAAGACGAGGTGATCGAGCGCCTGCAGCGCCTGCGCGACCAGGAGCTGGTCAGCCGTGTCGGTCCGGTGTTCCGGCCCAACAGACTGGGGGTGAGCACCCTGGCGGCCATGGCGGTCCCGGCCGAGCGCCTCGAGGCGGTCGCGCGGCGGATCAGTGCACGGCCGGAGGTGAACCATAACTA
>RFHJ01000235.1 GCA_003696905.1 Gammaproteobacteria bacterium
GCGCTTTGCCAACGCTATTTACTTCCACCTTGGCGGACTCGATCTTTACCCAGAGGGGATCAGCCGGTGACAGTTACCCACCTGATTTGGTGAAGAGCCCAATCTCTTTGCGAACCTTCGCGTCCTTTGCGGTTAGGCGTTTTCACCTCAACCAAACAACTCGGCCAGGCGCTCGCCGGGGTCGGGGGCGCGCATGAAGGCCTCGCCCACCAGGAAGGCGTGCACGCCGTTCTCCCGCATCAATTGCACATCCTGCGGGACCAGGATGCCGCTTTCGGTCACCACCAGGCGCTCCTCTGGGATCCGGGGCAGCAGGTCGAGGGTGGTCTGCAGGCTGACCTCGAAGGTGCGCAGATTGCGGTTGTTGATGCCCACCATGCGGCCGGGGATGGCCAGGGCGCGCTCCAGCTCGGCCGCATCGTGCACTTCCACCAATACATCCATGCCCAGCTCACCGGCCAGGGCATTCAGTTCTGCCATCTGGTCGTCAGCCAGACAGGCGACGATGAGCAGGATACAATCGGCGCCGATCGCCCGCGCTTCGTACACCTGGTAGGGATCGATCATGAAGTCCTTGCGCAGCACCGGCAGCCCGCTGGCCGCGCGGGCCGCCTTCAGATAGTCATCGCTGCCCTGGAAGAAATCGACATCGGTCAACACCGACAGACAGGCGGCGCCGTAGTCGGCATAGCTCACGGCGATCTCCGCCGGGTGGAAGTCCTGGCGCAGGACGCCCTTGGACGGCGAGGCCTTCTTGATCTCGGCGATCACGCCGGGCTCACCGCCGGCGATCTTCTCCTGCAGCCGGTCGACGAAGCCGCGCACCGGGCCGGCCTCGGCCGCCTGTGCCTTGACCGCCTCCAAGGGCGTGCGGGCACGGCGTTCGGCCACCTCCTCGCGCTTGCGGGCGACGATTTTCTTCAGGATGTCCGGCGTGTCACTCATGCGGCATTCCCCAACCGTTGGGTCAGCTCGGCGAGCTGGCGCAGCCGCTCGGCCGCCTTGCCACTGTCGATGACCGCTTGGGCCCGCTCGACGCCCCCTTGCAGGGTATCGGCCAGGTCGGCGGCATAGATCGCAGCGCCCGCATTCAGGGCCACGATGTCCCGCGCCGGGCCGGGCTTTCCTTCCAACACTTCGCGGATCATGGCCACGCTCTGCTCCGGCCCTTCGGCACGGATGCTGTCCAGGGACGCGCGCTGCAAGCCAAAGTCCTCCGGCGCGATCGTATAGCGGCGGATCTCGTCATCCTTCAGCTCGGCCACATCGGTCACGTCGCCGATGCTGATCTCATCCAGACCATCCCGGGAGTGGACCACCAGCACGTGCCGGGCACCGAGCCGTCGCAGCACCTCGGCCATGGGCTCGAGCAGATCCTCACTGAAGACACCGAGCAGCAGATTGGGCACGCCCGCCGGATTGGTGAGCGGCCCGAGGATGTTGAAGATAGTGCGCACCGCCATCTCCCTGCGCGGGCCGATGGCGTGCTTCATGGCGCTGTGGTGGCCGGGCGCGAACATGAAGCCGACGCCCAGCTCCCGCACACACTGGCCCACCTGCTCCGGCTTCAGACCCAGGTGGATGCCGGCCGCCTCCAGAGCATCGGCGCTGCCCGACCTGCTCGATACCGAGCGGTTGCCATGCTTGGCCACGTGACAGCCGGCCGCCGCGGCCACGAACATGCTGGCGGTGGAGATATTGAAGGTGCCCGAGGCATCACCACCGGTGCCCACGATATCCACCGGATGGGGCAGGCCGGAGATCTCGACCCCCGAGGCCAGCTCCCGCATCACCGAGGCCGCCGCCGCGATCTCGGTCACCGTCTCGCCCTTCATCCGCAACCCGATCAGAAAGCCGCTGATCTGCGCATCGGTCGCGCCCCCCGTCATGATGGTGCGCATCACCTCGGTCATTTCATCGGCAGCGAGATCCCGGCCCTCGACCACCCGCGCAATCGCTTCAGACATGTTCATCGAATCGTCCTCT
This sequence comes from Gammaproteobacteria bacterium, assembly GCA_003696905.1. Classification (GTDB taxonomy): domain Bacteria; phylum Pseudomonadota; class Gammaproteobacteria; order Chromatiales; family Chromatiaceae; genus MONJU. The sequence continues at coordinate 1,987 of RFHJ01000235.1, forward strand.
GAATTTGGCTTTTAAACCGCGAAGGACGCTAAGGTCCGCAAAGGAAAGGAAGACAAAAAACATCGATATTTTCATTCCTGGAGAAGCTTTCTGCCCCTGTAGCTAGAACCACTGTTCTGCGTTCCAACTGCTCAATCCGCCGTCCACGCAAGCGACAAACCACGAGCCCTACCCTAAAGCCCTTCGCGAACCTTTGCGTCCTTTGCGGTGATCACCTACCGTCCAGGAAGTTCTTCAGCAACTGGTGCCCATGCTCAGTGAGGATGGACTCGGGATGGAACTGCACGCCCTGGATGTCGTACTCGCGATGGCGAATCCCCATGATCTCGTCCATCTCCCCCTCGTGCTCGGTCCAGGCGGTGATCTCCAGGCAGTCCGGCAGGGTCTCGCGGTCGATCACCAGCGAATGGTAGCGAGTGGCACGGAAGGGATTGGCCAGGCCGCTGAAAACACCGGTGTCGGCATGGAACACCGGTGAGGTCTTGCCGTGCATCACCTGCCGCGCGTGCACGATGCGGCCGCCGAAGGCCTGGCCGATGGACTGGTGTCCCAGGCAGACCCCGAGGATCGGCAGCTTGCCGGCGAAATGCTCGATCGCCGCCACCGAGATGCCCGCCTCGTTCGGCGTGCAGGGGCCCGGCGAGATCACCAGCCGATCGGGCGCCAGCGCCTCGATCTCTTCGATGGTGATCTCGTCGTTGCGAAAGACCCGCACATCGGCCCCCAGCTCACCGAGATACTGCACGATGTTGAAGGTGAAGGAGTCGTAGTTGTCGATCATCAGCAGCATGATCAGTCCTCCCCCTCGCAGGCACCGGGTTCGAGACCGCATTCGGCCAGCGCGACCGCCCGGAAGATGGCCCGCCCCTTGTTCATGGTTTCCTTCCACTCCAGCTCGGGCACCGAATCGGCCACCACCCCGGCGCCGGCCTGGATATGCAGGCGGCCGTCCTTGATCACCGCGGTACGAATGGCAATGGCGGTGTCCATATTGCCGTTCCAGGCGAGATAACCCACCGCGCCGGCGTAGATGCCGCGTTTGACCGGCTCGAGCTCATCGATGATCTCCATGGCGCGGATCTTGGGTGCGCCCGAGACGGTACCGGCCGGGAAGGTGGCCCGCAGCACATCCATGGCCGAGAGCCCCTCGCGCAACTCGCCCACCACGTTGGAGACGATGTGCATGACGTGGGAATAGCGCTCGACCACCATCTTCTCGGTGAGCCGCACACTGCCGACCTTCGCCACCCGGCCGACATCGTTGCGTCCCAGGTCGATCAGCATCAGGTGTTCGGCCAGTTCCTTGGGGTCGGCCAGCAGCTCTGCCTCCAGGGCCCGGTCCTCCGCCTCGGTGTGACCACGCCGACGGGTTCCGGCGATCGGCCGCACCGTGATCTCGCCGTCTTCCAGGCGCACCAGGATCTCGGGCGAGGAACCGACGATCTGGAAATCCGCCAGATCAAGAAAGTACATATAGGGTGACGGATTGAGCCCGCGCAGCGCCCGGTACAGGTCGAGCGGGCGTGCATTGAAGGGAATGCTCAGACGCTGTGAGAGCACCACCTGCATGCAGTCCCCGTCCAGGATGTACTGCTTGATCCGCTCCACCGCCTGCTTGAACCCCGCCTCGGTGAAGTCGGAGACGAAATCCGACTCCATGACCCGGCGCCGACTCTCCGGTGCCGATCGGGGCGCGCCGGTCTGCATCATCTCGTGCAGCCGGTCGATGCGGGCGCAGGCGTCCTCCAGGGTCTCGCCGGACTCGACATCGGCGTGCACCACGATGAACATGCGGCCGGTGAGGTTGTCGAAGACCACCAGCTCGTCGGAGACCATCAACAGGATATCCGGCGTGCCCAGTGGATCGGGCTTGTCCGAATGGGCCAGGCGCGGCTCGATATAGCCGACGGTGTCATAGCC
>RFHJ01000236.1 GCA_003696905.1 Gammaproteobacteria bacterium
AACGTTGGTGATGCCCGGCAACATCTGGCCGTAGAGATTGATGCAAGGGGCCTGAACGGCAAGGTGATCCAGGCCCCCAATGGCTCTTGGTGGTTTGACCCAGGCAGTCGTTATGTTCAAATCCCCCTCCTCTGATGGTCGCTATTCAAAGACCACCTACTCTTTCTCAAACCCCTGATTTCTGAATTTCAGGGTGCGGCAATTCTCGGTGACAATGCGCACAACATTTTCGGGTACACCATCCGGAATATTGGCCTCTATTTCAAGGGTGACACTGACTTCAGCACCGACCAGGCCGACAAGGTGCGCGATGACTTCCTCCGCAATTTTTCCGGCATCGCGGCTCACCCGGGTCGAATCGAGCTCCACCGTTCCATGAAACCTCCTGGGTTGTTGAGGCTTAGCGGGAACAGGAGCCGGATCAGCAATAGAGGGAGTTTCGGGTGAGGCATCGGATTCTTCCGTTTCCGAATCCCGTTCGCCTGGCTGAGACGCTATTTCTGCTTCGATCTGGACCCGAGCGACATCGGGTTTCACCAACAGACCACCGGTCACATCTCCGAAACCTCCACCCTGTCCGCCTCTCAAGCCCAGGTATCTATCTGCGGCTTCATCATAGCTATCTGCATAGGCAAAGGCATCCTTGGCCCAGGTCAACATCGACATACCTTCTTCGATAGCCTTGAACAAAACATCCGAATTTTTCAGTCTGGGCAGATAGATGTATTTGGCAAAATCTTCGACCAATTGGCGTACAGGAACATGATTCCCTCGCCAAAGCGGCACGCGGTCAAGCTCCATGCGCAGCCGCGTTGCGGCAAACCCGACCAACAGAAGTTCATCATTTCTAAGTTTCTTGCTCGCGCGCACCGCCAATGCGTCCTGGCCGGTGAGCCGGAGCGCTTGAAAAGTTACCGGGGATTGCGGACTCGCCTGTTCGGGGACAAGAAGCCACTGATAGGCCTCAGGAATTCTCGTTTCAACGGTACTATCTGCAGCGTGAAGCTGCGTCTCCGCCTGACGGACCTGAAAAGGCGACAAATCGAGACTCTCTCGCTCGTCAAGGACCGACTTCCAGGCCAGGTACCGTCTCAGTGCTTCTTCAAGGTCCTGCCAACGGGTGCGATCGACAGCCAGGAAAACGAGGGAATTCCGGTAAAGCCTTGGGGTGTTGCCGCGCATCTCAAGTATGCCCCTGGCAGCCACCTCGGCGTGATTGTTGGCGTCCCGGCTGTACGGCTCGTTCGGGCCCAGCACGACCAGACGGGCATCCAGATCATCCTGAACATCCTGGCTTGAGTGAGGCAAAGGATGGATACCGCAAAAATCCCCTTGGTTGCGCAAGTCGGCACGCAGGCGGCGGTCAAGCTCCTGATAGACCGCCTCCGGGTCGCGCTTGTACTGCTCGGCGCGGTCTTCCGCCAGTTTGGTTACAGTCGGCTGCGTCGAATACCAGTAGCGGGTGCCGTCCTGAAACAGATAGGTCGCACTGCCAGCCAGCCGGCGTAAGGCATCCCCAAAAATAGCCGGTGACTCACCAGGAAGAGCACATCCAAGTTTGATACGCCGATCCTCAATCCCCTTGTTAGAGGCGGCCGACGTCGGGGCCGACCCAAGGTAGATCGTCCGGGCCACCCGTTTGGTTGCCCCGTACCGCCCCAAATTCGGGACATCGCTATCGATACGTAATGGCAGGGAGTTGGGACCGTCTACGTCCTTTTCGATGATGGGTGGCCAGTTATCGGATAAATAGCGGGTCAACTCAAACTGTACCCGCCGGTCGTCAATGGGAATGTGCGCCGGCAGAATGAGCGGGTTGCGATCTCCCTGTTCCCAAAGGGTGTGAATGACAGCCGCCATCAGACGCAGCACACCGCGGGTGCGCTGAAATTTGACCAGTGTCGACCAGTCGGTATAAAGGCGATCAAATACTTCGGGATGGATGGGATAGGCCGCCTTGAGCCGCTCCTCATATTTAGGGTCACGGCATTCGGGAGGAAACTCTTCCGACTGGGTTCGATAAAAATCATAGAATTCCCGTGCCACCAGGTCACGGGTGACAAACTGGTGCTTTTCAATCAGCGGCTCAAACAACCGGCGCCGGACAATTTCGAATCCCTCTTCAGCCGTCGCCGGCCGCCATGACGATTCGACCCGTCCGACCACATTGCGCAGGCGATCAAGCGCCTCTCGCCCTCTCTGGCCGCCAACCTCGACATCGTCGGCGTGGCTGTGCGGCGATCCCGCCGTATCGGAGGCCGGAAGGCTGATCACCAGCAGGCAGTTTTTGGACAGCTTGGCCGATTCGGTCAGTGCCTGAGCAAAGGTGAACTGGGTTTCAAACCCTCCCGCAGGAAGGTCACTCTGATCGTGCAGCTGCCGGGCATAGGCCACCCATTCATCGACAAGAATCAAACAGGGGCCGTACTGATTAAAGAGCTCCCGCAGGGTATCACCCGGGCTGGTGGCATTTTCGTCATCGGCGCGCACTTTTTCATAGGCCTCACGCCCCCCCAGCTGCCAGGCCAGTTCGCCCCAGAGTGTCCGTACCCTGGTGCCGTCCGGCTTGACGGAGGGGTTGCCCGGCGAAATCTTGTTGCCGACCAAAACAACACGATTGGCCTTCACCAAACCGTCCACCTCGGCTTCGCCGAGAACATCCTCAACACCCGGCAGTTCGGACGGCGACGCTCCGCTGAAAAGATGATAAAGCGCCAGCATCGAGTGGGTTTTGCCACCGCCGAAGTTGGTCTGCAGCTGCACCACCGGATCGCCATCCCCTTTGACAAGACGCCGCGCCGCGCCGACCAGAAGACGCTTGAGGCTTTCAGTCAGATAAGTGCGCCGAAAAAACTCCCGCGGATCGCGATATTCTTCGCCCCCCTCTCCCAGATAGACCTGCCACAGATCGGCGGCAAACTCGGCCTGCTGATAGCGGCCGCTGGCCACGTCCCGATGCGGCTGAACCACTTCGCGCCAGGGTTTGAGGCTGGTCGCCACCGGACTTTCGATGACAGCCGAAGTCTTTCGGTGCTCAGCACGACGCTGCTCCTCAAAGCGCAGACGCAAAAGCTCCATCTTCATCTTGCCCAGCTCTTCGGCTTCCGGAGCGGAAACAGCCATAAGCAGCCGTTCTACAGAGTCGAGGGCCCGGTAGGCATCATCACTGGAAAATTTCTGCTGGTGGGCCCAGCGGTTGCGCACATCGCGCAGCTCGCTGACCAGACTGCGTTCTGAAAAGCCCAGCACATTGCGAAAAAGGGAATTCCACGCTTCCCACATCACCTTGAGTAATACGGCAGCATCCCATTCCGACATGGGCTTGCCGGCATGAAGCCGGTCATCACCGATAAAGCGCCTTGCTTCCTCCTGCCCCTTACCGGGGTAGGCGCTCTCAAATTCGCGCGCGACAAAAGGCGCAAGCCCGTCACGCAGCAGTTCCAGGCCCTTGCCGACCCGTTCTCTGTTGGTCATCGCCATGGGGGATCACCTCCTGTTCATCACAGCAAATCGAGCTGTTCTTCGCTATCAGCCAAAAGTTTGGCCTCATCCTGAGCCAAACGCACGATCTCAGGCCAACTCTGCACCAGGGCATTGTAGGCCATGGCCTCCTGAGCGCGCCTGCGCCGTTCGCACAGGTTGTAAAGCCGGTAAGCCAGTTCGCGCGCAGCCTCACCGCGGGGGCCAATCTGGACCAGAAGAACCGCAGCCGCCTCCTCTCCCGATTCCAGCACCCGAATCAGGTGATGCACCATCTCCCAGACCGTCAGGCGCTTGTCTTTTTTCGGATTCCAGTCTTCGGGCAGCTCCTGGGGGCGCAGCAGGCAGACCTTGCCGCCTTTCGATTCCAGAATGCCCGCTTCGACCAGACCACTGACACTGGTGTTTTTCGCCTTGGAGAGAGTTTCCGCCGCCCCGAAAGGCCCCTCACCAAAACCATACTGGTCAAACCAGGCAATGGCCCAGCGGGTATCGGCATCAAACTCCCCCTCCTGTTCGGCCAGGGTTTCGTCCAGCACCTGGTTGATCAGCGCCAGCGCCTCTCGCACCGAGAGCGGCTGGCCTTCGGCATCGAGCACCTTTTCATAGCGGGTGAAGACCGCCATGCCGGGGCCGATGGCCGCCTGCGCCAGGTCCACCGGAGCAATGTTGCCGCGTTGCAAATGCACCAGCGCCCGCGGCAGCTCGCGCTTGAGCGCCGCGACAAACTCGCGGCGGGTGGCGGTGGCGGCGTTCTCTGGCCGGCGGCGGCAGACCAGGACGATGCTGGAGGCGAGGGCATTGGTGCCGATGCCGATCGACCGCGCGCCCCGTTCCGTGCGCATGGGCCAGGTGCCGCTGACGCCGAAGCCGGCGCGGATCACGGCATCGAGAAAGGTCTCCCAGCCGGTAGAGGCGGTGCCCTGTTCGCCCTTGCTCTCCGACTGCTTGAAGGCGTAGTAGATGGTCACCGGAAAGCCCGCGTGGGCCTGCTCGGCCAGTCGGTGCATGGCCCGGGTCATGCCGTCGAGGAAGAAGGTCTCAGCCTGCTCCTTGCCGCCGTGGCGGTAGGGGGTGGCGACCAGCTCCTCCGCCTTGGGCACCGCCAGCGTGGCGAAGAGGTCCGGAAAGACCGGCCGCAGCGACCGGCGCAGCCAGACGTAGAAGAAGTCGGAGAGGTCGGCGTAACCGATGTTGTCGTAGTAAGGGGGGTCGGTGGAGATCAGCTTGTTTGTTGACTCGTTCTGAGTGGCGGCGTCCCTCTGCAGAACGTGCCCGTCACCCTCGCGCGGTAATGCCAAAAGAGCCTTCGCGACCCAATCCAAGCATGCCCCGTCCCAGTTCCCGCACGAAGAACTGAAAGGGCTGGCTTCAGCAAAGTCCCAAACCATCGGAAGCGCTTGGCGTGAAAAAGTCCCTCGCGTTGCTTCAACACCGTTTCGCCAGCTGACCTGAGCGGCCCAAGCATCAGTTGCGCGACTGCACGCAATCCCCAAATACACCCCCACCGCCTCCGCATAGGCCGCGGCCCCCGTTCCGCCGTCACGCAGCGGGGTGGCGTCGTCGGGCAGGCCGGCGGCGCGGGCGTCGTCGCGGATGCGAACCATGGCCTCGCCCACCAGGTCGGAGAAGGTGGTCAACGCCACCAGCTGGCGGGGGGTGAAGAGGTCGCCGTAGGTGGTGAGGCCGTATTGCACCGTCCAGAAATTACGAGGGTCATCGGGTAACGCCGTTTCCGGTTTCCACTCCGGCTCCGCCCGCCGCGCCGCCGCCTCGTGCTCCGGCGTCGGCGACAGATAGACCCGGCCGCGGTCGCCCTCGGCGACGATCGCCATCAACCGCGCCCCCATGCGCCCGGCCCGGCCTTCGGACTTGATG
>RFHJ01000003.1 GCA_003696905.1 Gammaproteobacteria bacterium
CGCCCCGGCTCCCCTATAATCGCACCATTCATACCCCCAGAGAACTTCCATGTCTGCCCTCTATGAATCCAATATTCCGGGCCTGCAACGCCTGCACCGCGGCAAGGTGCGGGACATCTACGGAGTGGATGACCAGCACCTGCTGATCGTCACCACCGACCGCCTGTCTGCCTTCGACGTGGTGCTTCCCCAGCCGATTCCGGGCAAGGGCGAGGTACTGACCCGGGTGGCCCGTTTCTGGTTCCACCGCACCGAGGCCCTGGTTCCCAATCATCTGGTCGAACGCGCCGTGGAGGAGATCATCCCCGACTCCGCCGTACGTGAGCCGCTGGGTGACCGCGTGATGCTGGTCAGACGCCTGCAGCCTCTGCCCATCGAGGCCATCGTGCGGGGCTACCTGATTGGTTCGGGTTGGAAGGACTACCAGCACACCGGCGCGGTCTGTGGCATCAAGCTGCCGCCCGGTCTGCGCCTGGCCGACCGCCTGCCGCAGCCGATCTTCACGCCCTCCACCAAGGCGGCGGTGGGTGAACACGATCAGAATATCGACTTCCAGGCCACCATAAACCTGGTCGGCCGTGAACTGGCCGAACAGGTGCGGGATATGAGCCTGCGCCTCTATACCGAGGCGGCTGCCTATGCACTGAAGCGCGGCATCATCATCGCCGACACCAAGTTCGAATTCGGTCTCGACGCGTCGGGTCGACTGCATCTGATCGACGAGGTACTGACCCCCGACTCCTCCCGCTTCTGGCCGGCCGACCAATACCATCCTGGCATCAGTCCACCGAGCTTCGACAAGCAATTCGTACGCGATTATCTCGAGACCCTCGACTGGGACAAAACGCCGCCCGGACCGATGTTGCCGCAGGAGATCATCGACAAGACCGCCGAGAAATACCGCGAGGCAGAGCGCCGGCTGACCGGCAGGTGATGGTCGACGGTATGGCGCAGCGCGGCCGCAAGCCCCCTCGGATCACCCTCTATGGTGCCCGTGGCTGCGTCCATTGCCAGCAGGTTCGCGACTGGCTCGGCCGTCACGGCTACCGCTTCCAGGAACTGGATGTGGAGCGTAACCCGCGCGCACGCAAGACATTGCAGCGACTGGGCGCGCGGGGAGTGCCAGTGTTGCTGGCAGGGGACCAGCGCATCGACGGCTTCGATCCAAAGCGCCTGCGGAAGCTGCTCGGATGAGCCATCCCTATGACCGGTTGTCGCCCGATCTGATCCTCGATGCCGTCGAATCGGTCGGTCTCGTGCCCAATGGGCAGGTAGTGGCCCTCAACAGCTACGAAAACCGCGTCTACCAGGTGGGCATCGAGGATGGCGAACCGATGGTCGCCAAGTTCTATCGGCCGGACCGGTGGTCGGACGAGAGCATCCTGGAAGAACACAGCTTCAGCCAGGAGCTGGCCACACAGGAGATCCCGGTCGTCGCCCCCCTGGCCTTCGACGACCACAGCCTCCTGAAGCATGCCGGCTTCCGCTTTGCCCTGTTTCCGCGTCGCGGAGGGCGGGCGCCCGAGGCCGGCGACCTCGACCAGCTGGAATGGATCGGACGTTTTCTCGGTCGCATCCATCTCACCGGTCAGCACCGCCGCTTCGCATGCCGCCCCAGTCTCGCTGTGGATACCCTGGGCTATCCGGCACTGGAAGCCGTGTTGGGAAGCCCGCTGCTGCCTCCGCAATGGCAGCGACCCTACCGCCAGCTGGCCGCGACACTGCTGGATGCTGCGCGCGAGCGTCTCGAGGCGATCGCCCCGCCCAGCATGCGCCTGCACGGCGACTGCCATCCCGGCAACATCCTGTGGACCGATACAGGACCCCATTTCGTGGACATGGACGACTGCCTGCAGGGGCCAGCCATTCAGGATCTGTGGATGCTGCTCTCGGGCGACCGCGGCGAAATGACCCTGCAACTCGATGCCCTGCTGGCGGGCTACCGCACCTTCCGTGATTTCGACCTGCGCGAACTGGCGCTGATCGAGCCGCTGCGGGCACTACGTCTGGTCCACTACACGGGGTGGTTGTGCCGCCGCTGGGACGACCCTGCCTTTCCTCGCGCCTTCCCCTGGCTGGGTGAAGCCGGTTGGTGGGAGGGGCATATCGCAGATCTGGAACAACAGCGACTGCGCATGGCGGAGCCACCTCTGATGGTTTATTAATTTGATGTAGGCAACAGGCTCGGGTGTGGGTTCTGATCTCGCCAGGCCGTGCCTGGATAGACGCCGCAGGCCGGAATACGGGAAAGCGACGAGACAACCTGGATTCCGTTGTAACTCCCTCCAGGCTACGCCACTGAAACCGGCAAGAGAACCGCGCTCCAATCGAAAAGGGGCGCCGAAGCGCCCCTTCTGCATCGACCCTAAGACGACTCAGTTGACCTTCGGGTTCAACTCGCCACTCTCGTAGCGCTTGACCATGTCCTCCAGCGAGATCGGCTTGATCTTGGAGGCATTGCCAGCGGTGCCGAAGGCCTCGTAGCGATCCTTGCAGATCTGCTTCATCGCCTCGGTGGCCGCGGCCAGGAACTTGCGCGGGTCGAAGTTGGAGGGGTTCTCCTTGAGGTGCTTGCGGATGGCACCGGTGGAGGCCATGCGCAGGTCGGTGTCGATGTTGACCTTGCGCACCCCATGCTTGATACCCTCGACGATCTCCTCGACCGGCACACCATAGGTCTCGCCCATGTCGCCGCCGTATTCGTTGATGATCTTCAGCCAGTCCTGCGGCACGGAGGAGGAGCCGTGCATCACCAGGTGGGTATCGGGAATGCGGGCGTGGATCTCCTTGATGCGATCGATGGCCAGGATGTCACCGGTCGGCGGACGGGTGAACTTGTAGGCGCCATGGGAGGTGCCGATGGCGATGGCCAGGGCGTCCACGCCGGTCTTCTTGACGAAGTCGGCGGCCTCTTCCGGATCGGTCAGCAGCTGGCTGTGATCCAGCTTGCCCTCGGCACCGATGCCGTCCTCTTCACCGGCCATGCCGGTCTCCAGCGAGCCCAGGCAGCCCAGCTCGCCCTCCACCGAGACACCGCCGGCATGGGCCATCTCCACCACCTTGGCGGTGACATCCACGTTGTACTCGTAGGTGGTGGGGGTCTTGCCGTCCTCGCCCAGGGAGCCGTCCATCATCACCGAGGAGAAGCCCAGTTGGATGGAGCGCAGGCAGACCGCCGGCGAGGTGCCGTGGTCCTGGTGCACGCACACCGGGATGTCCGGCCACTCCTCGATGGCGGCCTGCATCAGGTGGCGCAGGAAGGGGGCACCGGCGTATTTGCGGGCGCCGGCCGAGGCCTGCACGATGACCGGCGAATCGGTCTCCGCCGCGGCCTCCATGATGGCGCGCATCTGCTCCAGGTTGTTGACGTTGAAGGCCGGGATGCCGTAGCTGTGCTCGGCGGCATGGTCCAGCAGCTGACGAAGGGAAATCAGTGCCATCTGTTAGCTCCTTTTGTGCTCTCGCGGTTTGGGAAGAGAATGCTTCAATGGTTGATGATGTGTTCGCCCACGCGGACGATCTTCATCACGTTGGTGCCACCCGAGACACCATTGAGATCGCCCTTGGTGATGATCACCAGATCGTCGTCACGCACCGCTCCCCGGCGCTGCAACTCCTCGATCACCTCCACGTTGGCCTGTTGCGAATCCACCCCGGGGGCAAGATCGAAACTTACCGGGTAGACACCGCGGAATATCGTCACTCTTCGTCGGGTAGATACCCGGCCGGAGAGCGCATAGATGGGGATGCCCGACGAGATCCGCGACATCCACTTCGGCGTGGAACCGGACTCGGTGAGACAGGCAATGGCGGCGACGCCCAGATGATTGGCGGTATACATGGTGGCCATGGCAATCGCCTCGTCTATCCGACCGAACACCGAATGCAGGCGGTGATCCGACTTGCGTGCCTTGGACTGCTTCTCGGCCTCTTTGCAGACCCGGTCCATCGCCTCGACCGCCTTTACCGGATACCTGCCGGCTGCTGTCTCGGCCGACAGCATCACCGCGTCGGTCCCGTCGAGCACCGCATTGGCCACATCGAATACCTCGGCCCGGGTTGGGATGGGGTTCTGGATCATCGACTCCATCATCTGGGTCGCGGTGATCACCACACAGTTCATGGACCTGGCGGTACGGATCAGTTCCTTCTGTACCGCGGGCAGTTCGGCATCACCGATCTCCACCCCTAGGTCACCGCGCGCCACCATGATCACATCCGATGCCTCGACAATCTCCTCGGCATTGTCCAGCGCCTCGGCCCGTTCGATCTTGGCGACCACACCACCGTGACCGCCGGCCTCACGCAACAGATGACGCGCAATGTTGACATCATCCGCCGAACGAACGAAGGAGACGGCGATGTAGTCCGCCTCGATCCGTGCGGCAAAGCGGATGTCCTCCTTGTCCTTGTCGGTGAGTGCCGGCGCGGAGAGACCCCCACCCTGCTTGTTGATCCCCTTGTTGTTCGAGAGGGTCCCGCCGACCACTACCTTGCAGCGAATCTCGGAGCCGACCACCTCCTCGACCCACAGCACGATCATGCCGTCGTTCAGCAACAGGGTGTCGCCGCGCGAGCATTCGTCATGCAAGGTCGGATAGGTGACCCCCACCCGTTCCTGATTGCCCGCACCCAGATCCCAGCTGGTATCGAGGATGAAGCGATCCCCCGGCTGCAGCTCGATCCGATCCTCAGTGAAGCGGCCGATCCGGATCTTCGGCCCCTGCAGGTCCACCAGCACGCCGATCTGGCGACCGCTTGCACGGGCCCGATTGCGCACCAGGTTGCTGCGCTTCTCATGTTCCTCATAGGTGCCGTGGGACATATTGAGGCGCACCACGTCCACGCCCGCCGCGATCAACTCGTCCAGGATCTTCGGGTCGTCGGTTGCCGGCCCGAGGGTGGCCACTATCTTGGTTCGTCTTTGCATGCTTGCTCTGTCTGCCTGGCGCCAGGACCCAAACGATCGGCGCAGCCTGCACAGGCCGCCCCTTCGATCACTCGCCGTAGCGCTTTGCCGCCTCTTCCAGCATCGCTACCGCGGGCAGGGTCTTGCCCTCCAGGTATTCGAGGAAGGCACCACCAGCCGTGGAGATATAGGAAACCTTGTCGTAAATATCGTATTTCTGAATGGCCGCAATGGTATCCCCACCGCCGGCCAGGCTGAAGCCCTTGGCCTCGGCAATTGCCATGGCAACGGTCTTGGTACCTTCGCCGAACTGATCGAACTCGAACACACCCACCGGACCGTTCCACACGATGGTGCCAGCGGCCTTGATGATGTCGGCCAGCACCTTGGCCGATTCGGGCCCGATATCGAAGATCATGTCGTCGTCGGCCACCTGGTCCACCGGCTTGAGCGTCGCCTCGGCATCCTCCGAGAACTCCTTGGCACAGACCACGTCGGTCGGAATGGGGATGTTGGCACCACGCGCCTTCATCTTCCCCATCAGCATCTTGGCGGTGTCCACCAGATCGTCCTCACAGAGGGACTTGCCGACGTTGTAGCCCGCGGCCTTGATGAAGGTGTTGGCGATACCACCACCCACCACCAGCTGGTCGACCTTCTCGGACAGGGCCTCGAGAACCGTGAGCTTGGTCGATACCTTGGAGCCCCCGACAATGGCCACCATGGGACGCTCCGGATTGGCCAGCGCCTTGCCCAGCGCTTCCAGCTCCTGGGTCAACAACAGGCCGGCACAGGCGACCGGCGCGAACCTGCCCACCCCATGGGTGGAGGCCTGTGCGCGGTGCGCAGTACCGAAGGCATCCATGACGAACACATCGCACAGCGCTGCGTACTTCTTCGCCAGCACCTCGTCGTCCTTCTTTTCCCCGACGTTGAAACGCACATTCTCCAGCAGCACCACTTCGCCCTCGCCCACCTCGAAACCACCATCGAGGTAGTCCTTGATCAGGGGCACTTGCTTGCCAAGCTTTTCGCTCAAATCCTCGGCGATGGGCGCCAGGGAGTTCTCCTCGTCCCATTTACCCTCTTCCGGCCGGCCCCGGTGGGACATCACCATGACCCTGGCACCGGCATCCATGCAGTGCTTGATGGTGGGCAGGGAGGCGACGATGCGGGCGTCCGAGGTAACCCTGCCGTCCTTGACCGGCACATTGAGATCAGCGCGGATCAGCACACGTTTGCCGGCAAGGTCCAGATCGGTCAGCTTGATGAAATCCATGTTGAACTCCCTCTGATGCATTCGATTGAAAATCTTCTGGACAGCCCCTGGCTGGCCGCAAGACTCTCGGCTGGGTCGGACCGCAGAGACACGGCGCGTCTGGGCAAGAGCCAGGCAGGCCCTGGATGCGCCGCGCCTCTGCTAGGAGACCACGAATCAGCTGGCTACGACCTTGGCGAAACGCAGCATGTTGCAGGTGTAGCCATACTCGTTGTCGTACCAGGACACCACCTTGACGAAGGTGTCGTCCAGCGCGATACCTGCTTCGGCGTCAAAGATCGACGAATAGCCGACACCACGGAAGTCGGTGGAGACGACCTTCTCGTCGGTGTAGCTCAGGGTATCGCCAATCCCCGGCTGCTCGGAGGCGGCCTTCATGGCGGCACAGATCTCGTCGTACTTGGCCGGCTTGTCTAACTCTACGGTCAGATCGACCACCGAGACATCGGAAGTGGGCACGCGGAAGGCCATGCCGGTCAGCTTTCCGTTCAGTTCGGGCAACACCTTGCCCACGGCCTTGGCGGCACCGGTGGAGGACGGGATGATGTTCTCCAGGATGCCGCGGCCGCCGCGCCAGTCCTTCATGGAGGGGCCGTCCACGGTCTTCTGGGTAGCGGTGGCGGCATGCACGGTGGACATCAGGCCACGCTTGATACCCCAGTTGTCGTGCAGGACCTTGGCCACGGGCGCCAGGCAGTTGGTGGTGCAGGAAGCCGCGGAGACGATCTTCTGACCGGCATAGGTCTCGTGGTTGACCCCGTAGACGAACATGGGAGTGGCGTCCTTGGAGGGTGCCGACATCACCACCTTGGGGGCACCGGCCTCGATGTGCTTCTGCGCGGTCTCTTCGGTGAGGAAGAAGCCGGTGCACTCGAGCACCAGGTCCACGCCGATGTCGCCCCAGGCCAGATTGGCCGGATCACGCTCGGCGGTCAGACGAATGGTCTTGCCATTGACGACCAGGTTGTTGCCATCGACGGCGATGTCACCCTTGAAGCGGCCATGGACCGAATCATATTTGAGCATGTAGGCCAGGTAGTCTGCATCGAGCAGGTCGTTGATACCTACCACTTCCATGTCGTCGGAAAAATCCTGGGCAATCGCGCGGAAGGCCATGCGGCCGATGCGGCCAAAGCCGTTGATACCTACTTTGATCGTCATATCGTTCTCCTCAACGAATAATCAGTCTGGGTTTGGAGTCTTCTGATAAGGGAATGCCGACCCCTCTGGAGCCGGCATCGTCGCCAGGGTTCAGCTACACACCTCGTCGATGGCCTTGACCACGTTGTCCACGGTAAAGCCGAATTCCTCGAACAACTGACCGGCCGGGGCGGACTCGCCAAAGGTATCGATACCGATGATTTTGCCGTTGCAGCCCGCATACTTCCACCAGCCGTCGGTGCAGGCGGCCTCGACCACCACCCGGTTCTGTACCGAAGACGGCAGTACCGACTCGCGATAGGCCTCGTCCTGCTGGTCGAAGACATTGGTGGAGGGCATGGACACCACGCGTACCTTCTTGTCGCTCGCCTCGGCGGCCTGCATCGCCAGGTCCACCTCGGAACCGGTGGCGATGACGATGCAATCGGGCGTCCCTTCACAATCCTTCAGTACGTAGCCACCACGTGCGATGTTCTCGATCTGCTCCGGGGTCCGCTCCTGGAAGGGCAGCCCCTGACGAGAGAATGCCAGGCTGGTGGGACCATCCTTGTACTCGATGGCCGCACGCCAGGCGACGGCGGTCTCGACGGTGTCACAAGGACGCCAGGTGATCATGCGCGGCACCATGCGCAGGGTCGGCAGCTGCTCCACCGGCTGGTGGGTGGGGCCGTCCTCGCCCAGACCGATGGAATCGTGGGTAAAGACGAAGATCGAGCGAATCTTCATCAGCGCCGCCATGCGAATGGCGTTGCGCGCATATTCGGAGAACATCAGGAAGGTGGCGCCAAAGGGAATCCAGCCACCGTGCAGGGCGATGCCATTCATGATGGCCGCCATGCCGAACTCGCGCACCCCGTAATTGACATAGTTGGCGTGCGGGCTGCCCTTGCGCATTGGTCGGTGTCCCGACCATTCGGTCAGATTCGAGCAACCCAGGTCGGCCGAACCGCCGAACAGCTCGGGCAATGCATCCGCATAGGCCTCGATGGAGGCCAGTGAGGCCTGGCGAGTCGCCTTCTTCTCTTTCTTTTCATTGCAATCGGCAATGAAGGCCTGGGCCTTCTCGGCCCAGTCGGCCGGCAACTCGCCGGCCATACGGCGCCTGAATTCCGCCGCCAGTTCGGGATGGGCCTGTTCATAGGCAGCGAATTTCTCTTCCCAACTCGACTGCGCAGCGGCACCCTTCTCACGCGCATCCCAGGCCTTGTAGATCTCCTCGGGGATCTCGAAGGGGCCGTATTTCCAGCCCAGGGCCTCCTTGGTGAGGGCCACCTCGTCCTCGCCCAGCGGCGCACCGTGGCAGGCATGGGTACCGGCCTTGTTGGGCGAGCCGAAGCCAATGGTGGTCTTGCAGCAGATCATGGAGGGCTTGTCGGTGACCGACTTGGCCTCCTCGATGGCCCGGTTGATGGCCTCGGCATCATGCCCGTCCACGTCACGCACCACATGCCAGTTGTAGGCCTCGAAGCGACCCGGCGTGTCGTCGGCGAACCAGCCCTCGACGTGACCATCGATGGAGATGCCGTTGTCGTCCCAGAAGCAGATCAGCTTGCCCAGCCCCAGGGTGCCAGCCAGGGAGCAGGCCTCATGGGAGATACCCTCCATCAGGCAGCCGTCACCGAGGAAGACGTAGGTATGGTGATCGACGATCTCATGGCCTTCGCGATTGAACTCGGCGGCCAGGGTCGCCTCGGCGATCGCCATGCCGACCGCATTGGTGATGCCCTGACCGAGCGGACCGGTGGTGGTTTCGACACCCGGGGTATAACCGTACTCCGGGTGACCCGGGGTCTTGGAGTGCAACTGGCGGAAGTTTTTCAGGTCCTCGATGCTCAGATCGTAGCCGGTGAGATGCAGCAGCGAATAGATCAGCATGGACCCGTGACCGTTGGACAACACGAACCGGTCACGATCGGGCCACTTGGGATCGTTGGGATTGTGCTTGAGGTGATCGTTCCACAGCACCTCGGCGATGTCCGCCATGCCCATCGGTGCACCGGGGTGACCG
>RFHJ01000237.1 GCA_003696905.1 Gammaproteobacteria bacterium
ACTTCCTCCTCGCTTCGTTCGACGGGGCCGGCCCCGTTCTTCGCTTTGGGCGATACTCAAGCCCATTAACAACCATTTTGATGGAAAAGTTTGATTCGGCGTTGATGCAGGTCAACCGCCTATCGAGTTCCTCGCTTCTCCGGCCGATTGGTCCTTTCCTATGTATCGGGCCACGAAGCGCCGCAATATCTCCCGCGCATGCGGGGTATCGGCCTCGCTGACCACCTCGATCAGGCGCTCCGCCTCATGGGGTTCGAAATAGCCGTGGTGACGGTAGGCCCTGATCCGCGTGATGAAGCCCTCCGGGTCCCCCTCGGGATGAAATTGGGTGGCGTAGACGTTTTGGCCGACGCGGAACATCTGCACCGGGCAGGCCTCGCCGCGAATCAGCAGGGTGGCGCCGGGCGGGACCTCGTCGCAGGCCTCCTTGTGACCGAGCATCACCTCGATGGTGTCGGGAAGGCCGGCGAGCAGGGGATCGGCCCGCCCGGCCTCGGTGAGATGGACGGGAAAGCAGCCCACCGGCTCGCCATAGCGGCGGGAGATCCTGGCGCCCAGGAAGGATCCCAGCAGGCTGTTGCCCGAGCAGGCCCCAAGGAAGGGAAAGTCCCGCGCCACGACCTCCCTCAACAGGCGATGGAAATCGGCCTCTATTCTTTTCTGGATGGGCTGCTTGTCCGCCTCCGGCGTGCTGATGTCGAAGGGGCTGCCGCCGACGATGATGGCGCTGTATTGGTCGAGATCGAGCGTTTCGGGGATGCCGGTGCGTTCGATCCGGAGGCGTGCCGCCTGTTCGGGTGCGAGCCGCCCATAGCGTAGGAATGCCTGGTATTCGTTGTCAGCGGTTTCGTCTTCGGGGCGCAACTGGATGATGAGGACGGGTTTGGCCATGGGGCTTCTCGATACAACCGGTGATGGGAATTAGAGTGTCGAGGCCCATGGTCGGCGATCCCGCGGTCCCTTGCAACGCAACGAATCGAGAAATGAACCGGTGACGCGCGAAGCGGCTTGCGAGATCGCCCGCAGCCTCACGGGGGTGTCTCCAGGGATACTGGCACGGGAGCCTCGGGAGTGACGCCTGCAGTGGTCACCTCATTGCGGAAGGAGTGGATTTGCACCCCGGCTCGGGCTGCGCCGCGCAGCAGGTGTGCATAATCGGGGTCGATCGACTCGGCGGGAAAGAAGGCGCGCACGTCGTTGCGCTGGATGCAAAAGATCATCGCCGCCCGCTCGCCCTTTCTCGACAGGGCCATCAATTCGCGCAGGTGCTTCTGGCCGCGAAGGGTGACGGCATCGGGGAATAGGGCCACGCCATGGCGCGCCAGGGTGACACTCTTCACCTCGGCCCAGCAGCGGCCCTGTTCCCCGTGGAGCACCATGTCGATGCGACTGCTGCCGTTATCGAGGCGTACCTCCTGGTGGACCTGGCCAAAGCCATGTAGAGAGGGCAGCAACCCCATTTCTATGGACTCGGCCGCCAGACGATTGGCAAGTCCGGTGTTCACGGCGACGAGGGTGCCTTCATCACTGGTCGAAAGCTCCCATGTGTAGGCCGTTTTGCGGTGCGACTGTGTCGCCTCGCTGAGCCAGACTCGGCACCCGGGCGTCGAGACGCCCGCCATCGCCCCGGTGTTCGGCACATGCGCGGTCACCTCGCGACCATCAGCGAGCTGGACATCGGCGAGAAACCGCCGGTAGCGCCGCAACAGGATGCCCTCTACCAGGGGTCTAGCGAACCGCATGGTCGGCAAGGAATATGTCGAAAGCAAGATGCCGGCCCCGGCGAACGCCCCGAAGGGGCTGGAAATCCGTCGAATGGGCGGGACATGAACGAAGTGAATGGCGCGCCCGAGAGGATTCGAACCTCTGACCTTTGGCTCCGGAGGCCAACGCTCTATCCAGCTGAGCTACGGGCGCAATAACTTGTTGTAGCAAGGCACGTTGTTGTCACACGTCCCTGTGGGTGGGTTCCAGCCCGGCCTTCCCTGGCCGGTCGTTCCGCCGCTGCGACATGCCACCGGCATGTCGGTCGGCTGCACCCAGCTGAGCTACGGGCGCAATAACCGGTCGCAGCAATGTGCAGGGCTGTCTCTCGCCGGTGAGGCCGATAACCAAGAGCGGCCATTCTAGCACTGGGGCACGAGTTTGGTCAGTCCATTCTCGGCAGAATAGCAGGGTAATGTCATCTAACTGCCATGAGGCCTTGGCCACACCCTTGATCATGGAAAATGTCATCGATGCGGTTCGTGCCTCACCGCATCCTACACCATCCTCCTACTTCGTAGGGTGTGGTGAGCCTCGCGAACCGCACCAGAAATGGTGCTTGGATGTGTATTTCCATCCGGAGTTGGGCAGAGCGGGTCGCCGGTCCGGGAAAATGCCGTGAATACATCCCTGACAGCTCCCGGCAATCCTGCCTTCCGCGACATTCGCACATCCCTGTGCAGCGTAGGCTCTACGGCGGCATCCTTGCCGCTGACGTTTCCTGAGCAGGTGCCCCCTTTACTCTTCAATAGCTTACGGCTTTGGGTGACGGGGTCCTGCGGGAGAATATTGCGGGCGCTGGGGATGTAATCGTTTTGACAAGCGGAGCGTTCTGTATCTACGATCTCCCGAAAGTCCAATAAATGCCGAGATCGCTTGCGGAAACGCGGTCTTGGTGCCCGA